>CAZBIP010000272.1:0-1097 GCA_964491885.1 uncultured Vicinamibacterales bacterium | reverse complement strand
GTAGGTCTCCGCCTTCCAGCCCTCAGCAGCGATAAGGTAGGCATCATCCTGCATCGTTGTGGCCCAGAAATCCATGAGGTGCTGGAAGATGTCGTAGGCATCCAGGAGCGGTTGGTCGCTGTAATGCGCGAGCAAGCCCTCAGCGGCTCCGACGCCCGCGCCGCGCGCCAGGTCCACGACGTCGGCTTCGAACTCGCGGCAGTCCATGCGTCGCTCCTACCTCCGTTCCCCCGCCGGCACAGCCGTCATGGCCCCGCCGGCGGACCCGGCCGGCGCCGCGCGCAGTGAGGAGAGCCGCTCCGCCAGCATTGCGCGTGCCCGATGGAGCCTCGAACGAACCGTGCCCACCGGGCACCCGATCGCCTCGGCCGCATCGGCGTATGGCATCTCCTGCAGGTCGCACAGCACGAGCGCCTCGCGATACGCCACGGGAAGCGCCTGCACCGCGCGGCGCAGCGTGGCGATCCGCTCGGCGCGCAAGAGGCCCGCCAGCGGATCCGTCGGGCCGGCCGCGCCCGGCGCGAACTCGCGGCCGTCGCTGAACTCGATCGACGTCAGCCGCCGGTCGCGCTCCAGACGCTGCCGCAGGCAGTTCCTGGCGATCCCGCACAGCCAGGCCGCCACCGTCGCCCGCCCCGCCTGGTAACGACCCGCATCCCGCATGACAACGAGGAAGACGTCCTGCACCACGTCCTCGGCCGTGGCGGCCGATCCGGTCATGTGCACGGCGAACCCGAACACGTCCCTCTGGCGCCGCCTGAAGAGATCAGTGAAGGCCGACGCATCGCCGGCCGCCACCCGCGCCAGCAGGTCGTCGTCTGGGACTCGATCCGTCGGCGGTGCGGCAGCCATGTCCTCCCGGTACGACGCGCTCGACGGATATTCAGTTCTGGGGGCCCGGAAGTTCCAGGAAGTTGCGCCGGGCGGCGAAGGTACCGGGGCGGCCGGCCGGAGCGACGGGCCCGGCGTGGCGTGTCAGGTCCGCGCGATCCGCTCGAGCCCCCGCATGTACGGCCTGAGCGCCTCGGGGATGACGACCGATCCGTCCTTTTGCTGATAGTTCTCGAGGATCGCGATGAGCGTGCGGCCGACGGCGA
>CAZBIP010000271.1:0-4675 GCA_964491885.1 uncultured Vicinamibacterales bacterium | reverse complement strand
CTCGGCGCCGACGACTACGTCACGAAGCCCTTCAGCCCGAGCGAACTCGTCGCGCGCGTCGGCGCCCTGCTCCGCCGGGCCCAGCGCTGGGCGGAAACCGGCAGCGCGGTGATGAGCTACGGCCCGCTCGTCCTCGATCGCGATCGCCACCTCGTGACGGACGGCGGCCGGGAGGTGCGCCTCACCGCCAAGGAATTCCTGCTGCTCGAGTACCTGATGCAGCACGGCGGGCGGGTGCTCTCGCGTGACCTCCTGCTCACGGACGTGTGGGGCTACCGCTACACGGGCGGCACGCGCACCGTGGACGTGCACGTCCGGCGCCTTCGCGAGAAACTCCCGGTGCTCGGCGACGCCATCGAAACGGTCAAGGCATTCGGGTACCGTCTGGTGGACCCGTCGCCGGCGCCCGCCGTCCGGGGACGCGCCGCCCGGAGCGAGCGCCGGTGACCCTCGGCGGGCTCCGCGGACGCGCCCTGCTCGCGGTGTTCGGCGTCGCCGGCCTGGCGGTCGTCGCGGTGGCCGTCCTCATCGCGGTTCCAGTGCGCGCCCACCTGCTCCGGGCCATCGAGCGGGGCCTCGTGGCGGAGGCCAGGCTGGCGGCGGAACTGCTGCAGCACCGCGGCGCCGACGGCTCCGTGGCGACGCTCGACCGCGAGGCCGACACCATCGGCAGGCTCACCTCCACTCGCGTGACACTCGTCGCGCCGGACGGGTCGGTCGTCGGCGACTCGGCCGAGGATGTCGACGCGCTGGCGCGCCTCGACAACCACGCCGACCGCCCGGAGGTCGCCGCGGCGCGGCGGACCGGGCTGGGCGTCGCGCGCCGCGCGTCGGCCACCGTCGGCGCGGACCTCCTGTATGTCGCCATCCCCGCCCGCCACCCGAGGGTGTCGGTCATCCGCCTGGCGCTGCCGCTGACCGACATCGACGAGCAGTTCAGGGCCGTCAGCCGGAGCCTGTTCCTCGCCCTCGGGGTCGCGCTGGCCGCGGCGCTCGCGATGGCATGGCTCTCGTCGGTGCTGCTGGCGCGGCGCGTGAACGCGATCGCCGCCGTCGCCCAGCGGTACGCGGACGGCGACTTCGGCACGGCGTCCGGCGACCGGGTGCCGGACGAACTCGGCACCGTCGCCCGGGTGCTCGACGACACGGCCCACGAGCTGGGCCGCCGGCTGGAGGACCTGCGCCAGGCCGACCGCGTCCGGCGCGACTTCGTCGCCAACGTGTCGCACGAACTCCGGACGCCGCTGACGGCCATCCAGGGCTACGTCGAGGCCCTCCAGGACGAGGTGCCCCCGGACCCCGAGGAGGCCAAGCGTTTTCTCGAGGTCATCGCGCGCCACGCGAAGCGCATGGAGCGCCTCGTGCGTGACCTGCTCCGGCTGGCCCGGCTCGAGGCCGGCCAGGAACCGGTCGAACTGGCGCCGGTGCGGGTCGAGTCGCTCATCGCGGACGTCGTGACCGGCCTCGAGACCGCCCTCGAAGCCAAGGCGCAGCGGGCCGTGGCGGACGTCGCACCAGGCGCCGCACTCCTTCGGACCGACGGCGCCAAGCTGCACGACGCGCTGCGGAACCTCGTCGAGAACGCCGTCGCGTACGCGCCGCCGGGCACGACGATCGCGCTGACCGCCCGCCGGGAGGACGGCCACGTCGTGCTCGCGGTCGCGGACGAAGGCCCGGGCATTCCGGAGGCCGACCTGGCGCGCATCTTCGAGCGGTTCTACCGGGTCGACAAGGCGCGGTCTCGCGAGTCGGGCGGCACCGGGCTCGGCCTGTCGATCGTGAAGCACCTGGTCGGCATCCTGGGCGGCGAGGTCCGGGCCGCCAACCGCGCCGCCGGGGGCGCCGTGTTCACGATCCGCCTGCCCGAAGCCTGACCGCCGCAACCCCCTTGCCGAGCGCCCCCGCTTCGCCTACCCTAATGCGCATGCAGGACGTCCTTGCCATCATCCTCGGGGGCGGCCGCGGAAACCGCCTGTTCCCGCTGACGCTCGTCCGCTCGAAGCCCGCGGTGCCGATCGGCGGCAAGTACCGCCTGATCGACATCCCCGTCAGCAACTGCCTGCACGCCGGGGTGCGGAGGATGTTCATCCTCACGCAGTTCAACTCCGCCTCGCTGAACCGGCACATCTCGCAGACCTACCGGATGGACCTGTTCTCGAACGGGTTCGTCGACATCCTCGCGGCCGAGCAGACGCCCGACAACCCCAACTGGTTCCAGGGCACGGCCGACGCGGTGCGCAAGGCGGCGCGGCACTTCGAGAGCTACCGCGCCGACTACTACCTGGTGCTCGCGGGCGACCACCTCTACCGCATGGACTTCGCGGAGGTGATCGAGTCGCACATCGACCGCAAGGCCGACATCACGATCGCGGCGCAGCCGGTCGTGCCGGGCGAGGCGTCGGAGATGGGCATCTTCCTCTTCGATCGCGGCGGCCAGATCGCCGGCTTCGAGGAGAAACCGAATGCCGCGCGCCTCGCCCAGATCGGCCGCAGCATCCCCGAGGGCTCATCCTTCGCGGGCCACTCCGACGCGAAGCCGTTCGTCGCGTCGATGGGCATCTACGTCTTCTCGCGCGACGTCCTGCTCGACGTCCTGAAGCGGGCCGACGCGACGGACTTCGGCCGCGAGATCATCCCGGCGGCCATCGGCACGCACCGCGTGAACGCGTACCTCTACGACGGCTACTGGGCGGACGTCGGGACCGTCGAGTCGTTCTACGAAGCCAACATGCTGCTGACGCGGGACCATCCGCCGTTCCGGTTCCACGATCCGCGGCGGCCCATCTTCACGCGGCCGCGGTTCCTCGCGGCCTCGCGCTTCATCGACAGCTGCGTCAGCTACTCGATGGTCGCCGAGGGCTGCTACATCAACCGGTGCCGGATCGAGACGTCCATCGTCGGCATCCGCTCGCGCATCGACGAACGCGCGACCGTCCGGCGCTCGGTGCTGCTGGGCGCGGATTTCTACGAGAACGACGAGGACGAGACCGGCGACCGGTCGGTCCCCCTCGGCATCGGGATGGACTCGGTGCTCGACCGGGTGATCGTGGACAAGAACGCCCGCATCGGCCGCGGCGTCCGCCTCGTGAACGAGCGCGGACTCCAGGAAGCCGACGGCGACAACTACTTCATCCGGGGCGGCATCATCATCGTGCCCAAGGACGCCGTGGTGCCCGACGGCACGATCGTCTGAGCGGGCGCCGTCAGCGCCCCAGCGCGCGCAGCGCCCGCGGGGGCAGGTGCCACACGAGGCGCCCGGCGCCGGACGGCGGCAGCGCCGCGGCGTCGATCCGGCACACGGTCCCCTTCTTGAACGCCAGCGGCTCCCGTGCGCCGATCAGGCGCGCGGCGATCTCGCCGATGGACGGCTCGTGACCGACGAGCGCCACCGACCGGGCGTGGCCGAGGCGCGCGAGTTCCGCTTCGAGCGCCTCGAACCGCCCCCCCGGGCGCAAGGCGTCCGTCGCGACGAGCGGGGCCTCGCATCGCAGGCCGGACGCCAGGATCTCGGCCGTCTGCACGGCGCGGACAAGCGGGCTCGTCAGGATCCGGTCGAACTGGACGTCCAGGTCGGCCAGCCCCACGGCCTCCACGCGGAGCCGTTCGATCCCGTCTTTCGTCAGCGGACGTGCGGAGTCGTCCGGGTACGACGGGCCCTGCTCCTCGGCCGCTCCGTGCCTGACCAGGTAGATCGAGTAGGTCGCCATCATCGCCCCTTCCGCCGGCCGCGCCGGCGCTTGCGCTCCCCGTCATCGCGCCGCGGGCCGTCGAGCGCCCGCATCTCGAGCAGCGCGGCACTGACGCGCGCCGCGCGCCCGAGCACCTCCACCAGGCTGTCCCGGCCGGCGACGAACCGGCCGTGCTGCGCGCGGACCGTGCCGTCGACGCCGGCCACGAGCGCCTCGATGGCAGCCCGCTTCGACGCGGGCGCGAGCGCCATGGCGTCGCGTGCGTGTCCGGACAGCACCTGCAGGTCGTGCACGTCGCCCAGCACGTCCTGCATCGCCTTCACACGCCGCAGCGTGCCCCGCAGCGTGAACCGCCCCATCTTCCCCGCCGCCTCGAGCGCGTACCGGAAGCGCTTCAGCGCGATGCGCACCTGGTGCAGAGGGCCGGGGGCGTAGACGAACCCGGCGGCCACCAGCCGCTCGCGGACCTGGCGGGCGCGCCGGTCGAGGCGCGCGGCCGCGCGCGCGGCGCAGGCTTCGACGAACCCGGGCGCGCGCCCGGGCCCGGCGAGCGCGCGCACCTCCGCCGCCAGTCGTTCGATGTCAACCGCGCGGCTGGCTCGCCGCCGCGCCCGGCCGGCCTTCGCCCGCTCGCGCTCGACGTGCGCCCGAACCGCCGAGACGGCGGCCGCGTGCGCCGGCGTGCGCGACGCAATGGCGTCGAGCAGGACGCGTGACACGTCGAGTTCGCGGCTCGGCCCGAAGAGACGGGTCACGTCCCGGAGCCCGCCGCGCACGCGTGCTGGAGCGCCGACGCGCGCGTCCGGGGCGAGCACCGGCACCCATTCGCGCAGCCGGCGGCTCGCGACCCTCGTCTGGTGAATGCCCTCGACATCGTCGGCAAGCGCCAGCGGCCAGTGCGTCACCAGCGACGCGACCGGGCGCCGGACGAGGAACCGGGGATCGGCGAGCATCCGCACGGGCGAATCTTACTAGGGGCCAGGGGC
>CAZBIP010000270.1:2761-4678 GCA_964491885.1 uncultured Vicinamibacterales bacterium | reverse complement strand
AAGCGCCGGCAGAGGAGGGGCTCGCGGAAGCCATCATCGACCAGGAACGCCCTGGCATCATCGCATGGGCAATCCAAGGCCTGGTGTTACGTCGCACGCCCAATGGCACGGTGGACCCGTTCCGGTTGCATTCTCGATGGCATGGAGTTGATGTCGCTGGTTACGGTATGACGCATCGCTCCACGTAGCGAATCGCGCGGACCACGTGCGCGTCGGCGGGGACCTGCTATGCAAAGGCGCGGCGCTCGCGTCTAGCACACGCGAGCGCCGCTAGGAGCCCACCACTACGCGGCGATAGTAGCTCGTAGATCGGCGGGTCCTTGAATGGATCCTTGCCACGCTCTTCGTCCGCGCGCACGCGCTTCCTTCATCATCACGCCCTACCAGGCCGACGAGCGCGGGGTGCTCCGCCCGATCGTTCCGGACCAGTGCCGCGGAGCGGTGGACGATGGCCGGCCTTGCGATCTGCACGTACACCACTGGCGGGGGCGCAAGACCGGCCCTGAGTTCCCGCTGTTGGTCATGGAATGTCGGGCACACGGCATGGCGTTCACCTTGTACCCGCCGGGCCATGTGCCCTACGGACGGTGCCCGATTGCGCCGGTCGACCTGCAAGGTCAGTCGTTGCACATCGGGGAAGAGCAGGGACGCGAGGCAACGTTGTCCTGGGAGCAGACCCTGTTTGGCGCGGCGCTCGATGCCGCGCAGCGGCGCGCTTGGCCTCGCAGCAGCGAGGAGCCACAGCAGCAGGGATGCTGGCGCACGCAAGGCCGGCGCGTCGCGCAGCTCAGCCAGATCGTCGGACTGGTCGGCGCCGACGACAGTTCGATGGTTGGCCCGCTCGGAGTGACCGCGCTCGGACAGCGTGAGGCAAGGGCGGCCTACGCACAGGCCAAGGGCTACGAGCAGCGCGGACGCGCGGTGAGTATGATCGCCATGGAGCTGCAGAGCGCCTCGTGCGACGTGCTGGACCTGATGCTGGCGGCAGGCTTCGCTCGTGGACAGTGGGGGTGCCCGCTTCGCTGGGACGCACGGACAGCGAAGCTGCGTGCGGTGCTGCCGCGAGCTCGTTCGCCCTGACGTAGTGGCCCGGGACATCACCCACGAGTTCGCGACAATGACATAAACGGGCAATGCGCTATTAGGGTATCTCGATGGTCGAGATCGAGCTGCCGAGGGTTCCCGACGAGATTACCCCTGAAGCATTGTTCAGGCATCGGACGGTCGCAGCCGTGCTGGCGTTGGTCGCATTGGGCCATAAGCGCGCCGTGGCGATCGCGCTTACGGTGCAGTGTGTCCACGTGACCGAGACGGGCGAGGTGCGCGCCGTGAGCGTACGCACCCTGTACCGGTGGCTGTCGGACTACGAGAAGGGTGGCATTGCGGCCCTCGAGCCGCGCGTTCGCGTGCTCAAGCCGACGGTGCTTTCCGAAGCGCTCATCGCCTACCTGCGCGACCAGAAGACGCTCGATCCGGATGCGAGCGTCCCCGAGTTGCTGCGGCGTGCCGAGCAGCAGAAGCTGATCGCCAAAGCCACGCAAGTAGACCGCTCGACAGCGTGGCGAGCGCTCAAGCGCCTCGGCTTGCCCACGACGAGCCGGGCGGCAAAGGGGCTGACGGACATGCGCCGCTTCGCGTACTCGCATCGCATGCGCATGGTGTTGGTCGACGGCAAGCACTTCCGTGCAGGCAAGGGGCGGTTGCGTCGCGTGGCGTTCTTCTTCATCGACGACTGCTCGCGCCGTGTGCTGTGGGTGGTCGTGGGTGCGAGCGAGAATTCCCGTCTGCTGCTTCGGGGGCTGTACGAGGTCATCCGCCACTTCGGGCTGATGGACATTCTCTACTTCGATCGCGGCCCCGGGTTCATCGCCGACGACACCCATGCGGTGTGCGTGAAGCTGGAAGTGCGATTCATCC
>CAZBIP010000270.1:0-2751 GCA_964491885.1 uncultured Vicinamibacterales bacterium | reverse complement strand
GACCGCCCTGCACGACGTATTGCGCGGCATGCCCCGCGACGACGTGGACCCGGACTTCGGATCGCTGGAGCTCAGACTCCACCATTACCTCGAGCACCAATACAACGTACGTTCCCACGAAGCCCTGGGCGTCAGCCCCTACGCCAAGTGGGACGCCGACGAGCGCGAGCTGTCCTTCCCAGCCGACCACGACGACCTACGTAGCAGATTCGTGCTCACCGAGAGCCGGCGCGTGACCGCCGACAACATCGTGTCCATCGACGGCGTCCATTACGAGGTGCCCATCGGTCACGCACGCAAGCTCATTGCAGTGCAGCGACGCCTCCTTTCCGACACCGTACACATCGTGCACGACGGAAAGCTCGTGCAACTGCACCCCGTGGACCTCGCCCGCAACGCCGAGGACAGGCGCGCTCGCCCCGCTCCGGCTGACGAGCCGTCACGCGAGCCGCCCGTGACCGCCGCCGCCATGGCATTCGAGCGTGACTTCGGTCCCGCCCATGTGTCCCCCGCGCGCCCCAAGCGCCGCGCGAAAGCCAAGAGAGCAACACCATGACAATCAACTTCAAGTCCAGCTTCGGCTGCCACTCCGTGCCCTTCACGCGCGAGATCCGCGTCGACGAGTTGCACGACCTGCCCTTCATCTTCGAGGCTCGCGACAACATTGTGCGCGCCATCGAGAAGCGCATGAGCGCCGCCATCATCTGCGGTCCGGGCACGGGCAAGTCCACCGTGGTTCGCGCCGTCATCGGACGGCTGTCCGAGGCGCGCTACTCCACTCACTACGTCAAGTGCACCGATATCGGCAAGCGCGACATGTGCCGCGAGATCGCCTTCGTGTGCGGCGTTTCCAGCGCGGGCTTCTTCCCCACCCTGCTGCGCAGAATCCAAGACAAGTTCGAGTCGTCTCTGGCCGACTCCGGCAGGCGCCCTGTGCTCTTTTTGGATGAAGCGCAAGACCTGCGGCCCGAGGTGCTGTCCATGCTCCGCGTGCTCACCAACTTCCAGATGGACAGCAAGCTCGTCCTGAGCATCGTCCTTGCCGGCCAGCCTCCCCTCGCAACACTTCTTTCTCACGATGACCAGAGCGCCATCGCCAGACGCATCATCCACTACGCCACCCTGCGCCCCCTTTCGCGCGACGAGACCGCCAGGTACGTCGAGTACCGCATGGGCATCGCCGGCGCCAAACAGTCGCCCTTCGACGACGCCTCCCTCGATGCCATCTACGAGATCGCTCGCGGCAACTTGCGCATTACCGACAACCTCGCCCTCGAATCCCTCGAACTCGCTGCTGCGGCCAAGCTCAAGGTCGTCGGCGCTCAGCATGTCGCCGCTGCCAGACGTGCTCAGTGGCCGTCATGACCCCTCAGGACCAAGGGCTGCCCAATTGCCCCGTTGCCGCCATCGACCCAGGCTCCGACGACGGCTCCGTGCACTGGCGCATCGACCAGGTCTGGGGCGACGGGGTCGGCATCCTCGGCGGCCTGCCCAAGTGCGCCAAGAGCTGGCTCGGCTTGGACATGGCCGTCAGCATCGCCTCGTCCACTCCTATGCTCGACTACTTCGCTGTCCGCGACCCGGGGCCCACTCTCATCTACCTGGCTGAAGACGCTCTTCCACAGGTCCGCTATCGCATCGATGGCATCTGCAAGCATCGACGTCTCGACATCGCCGCTCTCGACTTGCACGTCATCACGGCCCCAGCCGTCCGCCTCGATCTCGAGGCCGACCAGAGACGATTGACCATCACCGTCAACCGTCTGCGTCCCAAGCTGCTCGTGCTCGACCCCCTAGTCAGACTCCACCGGCTCGACGAAAACAGCTCCGCCGACATCTCCGCCCTGCTCGGCTTTCTCCGCGAGCTGCAGCGCACCACCGACGTCGCCGTCGTCGTCGTGCACCACATGCGCAAGGCCGTCCGCTCCCACCTGGGTCAAGCCCTCCGTGGCTCCGGCGACCTCCACGCCTGGAACGACCACGGTCTGTATCTGACTCGGACCGGGCCCGGCGGTGCTCACCTGCGCTTGTCCGTCGAGCACCGCGCCGCCCCCAGCATCGACCCGCTCGAGCTTCGCCTCGTCTCCGGCACCGACGGCTCCGCTACCCACCTCGAAGTCGTCGGCAACGCCTGCTCGCACGGCGACTCATCGTGCATCGAGCCGGGCGCGCCGTCTCTGTCGGACCGGGTCCTGTCCGTGCTGCGCAAGGCCTCCTCCCCGATGTCGCGCTCTGAGCTCCGATCCGCCCTTCACATCAACAACAACCGCCTCGGCGACGCGCTCGTCGAACTGCTGCGCTCCGGCAGAATCGTTCGCAGTGACGATGGCCTGTCCGTCGCGTCGTAGCCCTCGGCGCCGTATCGCGTATCGCGTATCGGCGCCCCTACGGATCGCGCGATACGGTACGGCCCTCCTCGCTTTCTCCGTTCTCCCCCAAGGCTCGGACAACGCCCGGTGGAGTCATCGAGCGGACCTTGCCTCACCGTGCTCCCTTCCTTTCACACGTGCCCACGAACCGGGCGGTGGCGAGCACGCGCCGCCCTAACAACCTTCCGTCTGCCATCAGCCTGCCGGCGGCGCGCCCCGCTTCAAGCTCTCACGCAACCCGTGCCATCGAGTACGCAACCGCCCTTGCCCAGGGGCGTGCAACGCAACACCGGTGCGCAGCCGCTGGTTGCGCTCGCAGTGGGCGCGTCCTTCCACCTCTATGGTCGAGAAGCTGTACACCTACCCTGATCCCGTGCCGCTG
>CAZBIP010000269.1:0-4682 GCA_964491885.1 uncultured Vicinamibacterales bacterium | reverse complement strand
GGCGATTCGTGCTACAACATGGCCCGCAATCCTTCAGGAGGACAAGGAAATGTGTAGGCCCCACGTTGCCCGCAGGCACGTGATGCGCGGGGTGTCGTTCGCCATCCTGCTGTCATCCGTCCTCGTCAGCCCCGGTGCGCCAGGCCCGGCCGTTGCCCAGGGCAACGCCGAGGGCGCCGGCCAGCCCTACATCATCGTCTTCAGGAGCGACGTCGACGTCCGCGCCAACGTGCCGGACGTGGCGCGGGCCTACGGCCTGCAGCCCGGCTTCAGCTACGAGCACGCCCTCAAGGGCATGTCGGCCCTGGTGCCGCCCGGGCGGCTGCAGGCACTGCAGCACGATCCGCGCGTGGCTTACGTGGTCGAGGACATGGTGCGCAGCATCAACGCCCAGTCCATGCCCACCGGCATCCAGCGCATCTTTGCCGGCACGAATCCCAAAATCGACATCGACGGCACGGATGACTACCGCGTGGACGTGGACGTGGCCGTGATCGATACCGGCGTCGACTTCCAGCACCCGGACCTCAACGTGGCGGGAGGCGTCAACTGCTACAGCCGGTGGCCCTTCTCCGCCAATTGTGTTGCTGGCGGCGATGACGACCATTACCACGGCACGCACGTCGCCGGCACGATCGGCGCGCTCGACAACGGCATCGGCGTCGTGGGGGTGGCTCCCGGCGCCCGCATCTGGGCCGTCAAGGTGCTCAGTTCCTCCGGCAGCGGCTACAGCTCGCAGATCATCGCCGGCATCGACTGGGTGGCGGCCCACGCCGACGCCATCGAAGTGGCGAACATGAGCCTGGGCGGAGCCGGCTTCAACCAGGCCGAGTACGACGCCATCCAGGGCGCGGTCAACGCAGGCGTGGCCTTCGCGGTGGCTGCCGGAAACGAAGACGACGACGCCAACAACTACAGCCCGGGCGGCTTCGACAACGTGCTCTCGGTGAGCGCCCTGGCGGACTTCGACGGCATCCCGGGCGGGCTGGGCGGCCCAACGTGCCGCGCCGACCAGGACGACACCCTCGCGGACTTCAGCAACTGGGGGCCCGAGGTGGACGTGGCCGCGCCCGGCGCGTGCATTCTCTCCACCTACCCGCTGGAGGAAGGCGAGTACGGGATCATCAGCGGCACCTCGATGGCCAGCCCGCATGCGGCTGGCGCGCTGGCGCTGCTGGCCAGCGCCAGCAACCCGAATAGCGCCGCTGATGTCTACGCCCTCTACGCTGGCGTGACGGGCGCCGGCAACTACATCTGGACCGACGATTCGGGCGATGACATACAGGAGCCGCTGCTGGACGTCACGGGATTCGTGCCGGTGCTGCTGACCACCGGTACCGGCGGCGCCCCTCCGGCCGCACCGACCAACTTGGCGGCGGCCGCCGTTTCAAGCAGCCAAATCGTTCTGTACTGGACCGACAATGCCACCGACGAGGACGGCTTCAAGATCGAGCGCTGCACGGGTGCCGGCTGCTCTGACTTCGCGCAGATCGCTACGGTCGGCGCCGGCGCCACCGGTTACTCGAACACCGGCCTGACGGCCAGCACGAGCTACTCCTACCGCGTGCGCGCCTACAACACGTCGGGCGACTCCGACTACTCCAATACCGACAGTGCCACGACACAGGCGGCCGCCGCCGTGCCGGCGGCGCCGACCGGTCTGTCCGCGACTGCCGTCTCCAAGTCCCAGATCAATCTGACCTGGACCGACAACGCCAGCAACGAGACCGGCTTCTACATCGAGCGCTGCAAGGGCTCGACCTGCACCAACTTCGCTCGCATCGCCACGGTCGGAGCCAACGTCACTGCGTACGCCAACACCGGGCTCGCCAAGAAGACGACCTACCGCTATCGCGTCCAGGCCTACAACGCCTCGGGCGTTTCGGCCCACTCCGACATCGCCAGCGCCACGACGTTGCGGTAGAGAGCGCCGCGCCGGCGTGCAGTCTGCCGTCACCGTATGCCGGGCCTGGGAGGACAGCGTCCTCCCAGGCCCGGCTGGCGTTCGGGATCGCGGCCGTCGCTGTCACTTCCCTCGAGTCGCCGCGGGCGCGCCGCCGCGCTTTAGCCGTCCACGGCCGCTGTTCGAGTTCGATCCGGCGAGGCCGGAAGCGAAATCCAGACGCCGATGGCCATCGTCATCCTGTGCGGGCTGACAACGTCTACGATCCTGAACACGGCCGTGGTGCCGACGCTCTACCTGCGGTACGGGACGCATCAGGTCCGTGCGGAGGAGGATCCGGCGTAGCGGGAAGGGAAGGCCACCAGGCGGCCGCGAGGTTCGCGACACGAGTCCGGTCGATGGGCTAGAGGACGGCGGAGATCTTGAGGAAGAGCGTGTTCCCCTGGCTCGAGCGCTGGCCGAACCCGGCCGTCCCCCGTTGATACGCGACCTGCAGGCTGCCGAACGGCGGACGGTAGCGCCAGACGAAGACCGCCTGCACGTTCCGGCGATCGATGGCGGAATTCGTCTGGAGGAACAGCCGCAAGAACAGGTCCTTGGTGAAGAACTGGTTGGCACGAACGACGTGAATCCAGGTGCTCTCGTTCCCGGGATCCGGATCCAGCCAGAGGCGCTGTAACTCGTATTCGGCCGAGAGCGCGTCCGTCACTTTGTACTTGCCGCTCGCGGTCCAGAGCCTGAAGTCCGAGTCGAAGTTGCGCCCGAACTCGTAACCGACGCGGACGGACTGATAGGCACGCGTGTTATAGCCGAGTCGCATGCCGATCTGCCGGTTTCGGAAGTCCTTCTCGAACCGCTTGAACTCCTCCGTGTACTCCAATCCCGTGCTCCAGCGGTTCCTGAACTGCACGTCGACCGATTCATCGACCTGCCAGCTTCGCAATACGCCCGCCTGGCTCCAGTAGACGTTGTAGTTGGAGCCGTACTCGACCTGCTCGAGCGCGCCGCGGCGGATCCACCACGTCTTCCCCAGCGCCGAGTCCACCTCGCGCCGGTCGTCGTCTCTGACCTGGCCCACCGCGTTGACGTTGTCCGCCAGCCTGTCCCCGAGGTGCGTGTAGCGCACGTGGAAATGGCCCGTCGGTGTGTCGTAGGTGGGGCGCACGAAGAACGCTTCCGTGCCATGGCCGAAGAGGCCCCAGCTCTTGACCGCCTGGGCCGTCATGCTCAGGCTCTTGGTGAAGAAGAGGTTGGTATCGAGACTGACCGACCCCTCGTTGACGCCGGCCAGCCTGCGGTTTGCCGTCGTCACAGCCACACTCGATCGGCCGAACACGTCCCGCTGCAGCCTGCCGACGGTGTAATTGGCGCGGCCGGTCCCGGGGAGGTCGTCCGACTGGACCGAGAGGAATGCCATGGTCCAGGGGCCCTGCTTGCCGAGGAGCTTGCCGCCGCCGCCGATGTCGGCAATGCGTCGGGAGTAGAACGTCCTGATTCGCTGCCCGAACAGCTCATTGCCTTCCAGGAAGAACTGCCGTTTCTCGGCCAGCGACACCTCGAATCGCGTCAGGTTGATCTGCTCCTGGTCGGCCTCGATCGTCGCGAAGTCGGGATTGATGGTCGCGTAGACGGCCGTCTGCGGTGTCAGGGCGTACCGGGCGTCGATGCCGGCCTGCCAGTCTGCGGATGCGCGCTCCTGCAGTCGAGTGAGCGCGTACGGGATGATCTGATGGCGCCGCATCGGCGCCGACAGGTCCAGCCCGGTGAGGCTGCCTGCCTGGGAAACCCGAGCACGGTTGTCGAGCGGACCCGCCCACGTGGAGAACTCGAGCGTGCGGCGGCGGCTTCGCCCGAAGTTGATGCCCCAGCGCCGGCCCTCGCCGGAGGCGTACTTGATGGCAGTCAGCGGAATCGCCATCTCCGCGGTCCACCCGAAGTCCGTCTTCCTTGCGGCCGACTGCCAAGGCGCGTCCCAACTCCCTTCGGCCTGGCGCCCGTCGTCGACGATGCGTCCGTCGGTTTGCGTGCCGAGCACGTTGGTCTGGAAGTAATAGGCAGATTGGCGGTCACCGTAGGTGTCCAGCAGGACGATGACCGAGTCGTCGCTGAAGAGGTCGGCGTCGCGTTGTGTCAGCTGCGCGGTGGGCGGCTGAGAGTCCCACGCACGGAAGGCGACGTAGAGGTGGCCGGCGTCGTAGAGCACGAGCGCCTCGGTCCTTGCCGTTGCCGGCTCGCCTCGGCGCGGCTCGAACTGCACGAAACCCGCCGCGACCGGCGCCGCGCGCCACTCCCCATCTCCCACCACGCCGTCGATGACCGGCGGCGTAGGGGTCAGGATCGCCTCGAGTTCGAAGATCCGGGGAACCTGCGCCGCGGCCGGCGCCGCAGCCGCGACGACGGTCGCCACGAGAAGGAGGACCGGGGAGCGTCGGCTGGCAGCCGGCCACAGACGAAAGGCCATGGGTCGCGCAAGCACTGCGCCGGAGAGTCTACACGACAGCGCTTGCAGTCGAGTGCGGTCGGGCTGGTGTCGACTCGGATCGCGCCGACGACGGCCATGCGTTCCTCCCGCCGGAAGGTCGATCGCTCGGCCGCCTCACGGTCGGCAGGGTCAAGAAGGTCTCGTGCGGCGGTCGGACGTCCTTCCCGGGATGCGGTCCTCGCGCTCCGCTGTGGCCCAGTAGACCTCGCCCGGCACGGGCGGCGCAGGCACGCCTCGCAGCCCTGACGCCACGAGCCCGCCGAGGAACGTCGCGAAGGGCCGTATGTCCTGTCCGAC
>CAZBIP010000268.1:0-4691 GCA_964491885.1 uncultured Vicinamibacterales bacterium | reverse complement strand
GGCTCGGCATTCCCGCCTATGACTGGTGGAACGAGGCGCTGCACGGCGTCGCCCAGCGCCGCGCCACCGTGTTCCCCGAGCCGATCGGGCTCGGCGCCAGTTTCGATCCCGCGCTGGTGCGCAGGATGGCCGACGTCATCTCCACGGAAGCCCGCGCCAAGTTCCACGAAGCCATGCGGCAACCGCCCGTGGCCGAAGTGGCGCCAGGCGCGGCCCCCGGCCGCATCGCCTATCTGGACTACTGGTCGCCGAACGTCAACATCTTCCGCGATCCCCGATGGGGGCGCGGCCAGGAAACCTACGGCGAGGATCCGTTCCTGACGGGCCGCATGGGCGTGGCATTCGTCCAGGGCATGCAGGGCGACGACCCGCGCTATCTGAAGACCATTGCCACGCCGAAGCACTTCGCCGTGCACAGCGGCCCCGAACCGCTGCGCCATTCGTTCGACGCCAGGGTCAGCGAGTACGACCTCGTCCACACCTACCTGTACGCGTTCAAGGCGGCGGTGACGGAAGGCAAGGCCGGTTCCGTCATGTGCGTCTACAACGCGGTGAACGGCGTGCCGGGCTGCGCCAGCACGGATCTCCTGCAAACGCGCCTCCGCGAGCAGTGGGGCTTCCGAGGGTATGTCGTGAGCGACTGCGGGGCGATCGGCGACATCTTCCGGAACCACAAGTACGCGGCGACGCAGGGCGCGGCGTCGGTGGCGGCCGTCAAGGCTGGAACGGACCTGACCTGCGGCGGCGAGTACAGGAGCCTGATAGACGAGGTGAAGGCCGGCGCGATCACGGAAGCCGAGATCACCCGTGCCGCCGAACGGCTCTTCGAAGGACGCATCCGGCTCGGCATGTTCGATCCTCCGGAGCGCGTTCCGTACACGAAGATTCCCTACTCCGTGAACGACTCGGCCGCGCACCGGCAGCTCGCCCGCGAGGCCGAGCGGAAGGCCATCGTGCTCCTGAAGAACCAGGGCGGAATCCTCCCGCTGAAACCGACGATCGGCAGGATCGCCGTCGTCGGCCCGACCGCCGACGACCCGGTCGGGCTGCTGGGCAACTACAACGGGATCTCGTCCGAGCAGGTCACGCCGCTCGAGGGCATCGCGAGGCAGTTCGCGAAGGCGAAGGTGCAGTACGCGCTGGGCGCGACCTACACCTCCACGACGCCGGCGCTCGTGGCGCCGAACGTCCTGACCACGCCGGACGGCAGCGGGCCGGGCCTTCTCGCGGAGTACTGGGACAATCCAGACTTTCAGGGCCAGCCAACGCTCCGGCGGACCGAGCCGCGCGTGTACTTCGATTCGTTCATGGAAGAACCGGCCGTGATGGCCGCCATCGGCGGCGAGCGGTACGCGATCCGCTGGACCGGTTCGCTGACGCCGCCCGCCAGTGGCGACTACGTCATCGCCGCGCGGACCGGGCAGTGGAATCGAAACGGCAGGATCAAGCTGTTCCTTGACGACAAGGAAGTGGGCCCCGGTGGACCAGCCGGCGCCAGGCCGGCCGGCCTTGGCCCGGGGCAAGGCCAGGGACAGGGCCCTGGACCAGGCGGACGGCGCCTCCCGGCGCCTGTGGCGCTCGAAGGCGGGCGGAGGTATGCCGTGCGCGTCGAGTTCCAGCAGACGGGTCCCGAGGGCTCGGCCGAGTTCAACTGGATTCCGCCCGCGCCGGTCCTGCTCGCCGAGGCCGAGAAGGCCGCGAAGGATTCCGACGTGGTGATCGTGTGCGTCGGCTTGAACGGCTTGCTGGAAGGCGAGGGTCGCGACCGCACCGCCATCGAACTGCCCGAGACCGAAGAGAACCTCGTGAAGTCGATGATCGCGACCGGGAAACCCGTGGTGGTGGTGCTGACCAGCGGCAGTGCCCTGGCCGTCACCTACGCGGCGGAGCACGCGGATGCGATCCTTTCGGCCTGGTATGGCGGCGAAGAAGCCGGCTCCGCCATCGCCGACACGCTGGCCGGGACGAACAACCCGGCGGGCCGCCTCCCGGTGACCTTCTACAGGAGCACGTCGGATCTTCCCGCGTTCACCGACTACAGCATGAAGGGCCGCACCTATCGGTACTTCACGGGCGAGCCGCTCTATCCGTTTGGCTTCGGCCTGAGCTACTCGACCTTCCAGTATTCGGGCCTGACCGCAAGACGCACACAAAAGGGTGCGGACATCCGCGTGACTGTCAAGAACACGTCGGCCGTCGATGGCGACGAGGTGGTGCAGGTGTATCTCGACGGCGGTCCCGGAGAGGACGCTCCGATCCGCAATCTCCGCGGCTTCCAGCGGATCCACCTTCGTGCAGGCGAGAGCCGGCAGGTCACGCTCACGGTGGCCTCGGGCGATCTGCCCAGGGAGAAGGTGACGATCGGCGTCGGCGGCGGCCAGCCGCTGGCCGGCATTCCGCACCTGAAGACCGGGCTCTGACGGGCCGCCCATGAGCAGACGTTCGATCCCAAGAGCGACACCGGTCCGTGGAGCTTCAAGCTGCAGTGCATAGGCGTGAGGCCGATCGAAGGGCGGGCGGCTTCTTCGCGGTCTGGAGGTCACGACGATGAAACGAGCGGCGTGTTTCGCTGTGTTCACGGTCGTTCTGGCATGCGGCACCAGTTGGGCGCAGATGGGCAAGACCTGGGTCCTGCCCCCCTCCGCCGCGGGCACCGCGCATCCTTCGGCCTACAACTTCCCCAGCGCCCAGTATCCGCGCATCGAAGACGACAATCGGGTCACCTTCCAGTTCAAGGCCCCGGATGCACAGAGAGTGCAGGTGTCGATCGCGAACACGCCGTTCGACATGGTCAGGGGCGAGAACGGCATCTGGACCCTCACGACCGCGGAGCCTCAGGACCTCGGCTACCACAACTACTGGATGATCGTCGACGGCGCCATCGTGCTGGATCCCGGCACGGATGCCTTCATCGGCTACGGCCACATGTGCAACGCCTTCGAGGTCCCCGATCCGGACGGCGGCTTCTACGAGCTGAAAGACGTTCCGCACGGCAACGTGCTGATCAAGAACTACTACGCCACGTCGATCAACGCCTGGCGCCACATCTACGTCTACACGCCTCCGGATTACGAGAAGAGCCAGACCAGGCGGTACCCGGTGCTCTACCTCCAGCATGGCGGCGGCGAGGACGAGCGGGTCTGGACCGAGATGGGGCGTACGAACGTGATCCTCGACAACCTGCTCGCGGAAGGCAGGATCACCCCCTTCATCGTGGTCATGGAAACCAGCGCGGTGGGCGGTCCCGGCCCGGTCCCCGGCCGGGGCATGGCGCCCGGCGCTCCCGCCGATGCCGGCCGAGGCGCAGCTGGAGCCGGCGCACCTGGCGCTCCGCGGGGCGCGATGTTCGGCATGGGCGGGCCGGGCGGCGGCGCGTACGGGCAACTGATGGTCAAAGACCTGATTCCCTGGGTGGACAGCCACTTCCGCACGCTGGCCGACCAGCCGCATCGCGCCATGGCTGGCCTGTCCATGGGGGCCATGCAGACCCGGGCGGTCACGCTGGCCAACCTCGACAAGTTCTCGCACATCGGCCTCTTCAGCGGCGGCACGATCTCGATGGACGACGTCAACAACAGTCCCGGCTTCAAGGAGAGAGTCAAGCTGGTGTTCGTCAGCTACGGCAGTCGCGAGATTGGGGCCAATCGTGGCGGCGGAAGGGGACCGGGCGCTGCTCCCCCGGCCCCGGCGCCTGCCGACGCAAGCCGTGGCGGCGCCGCGGCAGCCGCGCCGGGCGAGCGCAGGGCCGGCCCGGGAGCCATGCGCGGCTTCGGCGGCGACCCGCGGGCCGGCATCGATGCGTTGAAGGCAGCGGGCATCAACGCGGCCTTCTTCGTCTCTCCGCTGACGGCACATGAGTTCCAGAGCTGGCGGCGGAGCCTTCGGGAGTTCGCCCTGCTGCTGTTCAAGGAGAAAGCCGGGACTCCCGCTCCGAAACCGGCCAAATAGTTCGAGGTTCGCGACCACCAAACGGATCCAGACCGCAGAATCAGTCGTCTCAACACCAAGACCGGGCCGCCGCAGCGGCAGGGGAGGCGCTCGCCAGGCCGCCCGGGCGTCCGGGCACCCGAACGTGTCGGCGTCAGCGCCCCGATCGAGCACAAGGAGCGCACGGATATGGTCCCCAAGAACACGATCTGTCTCTGGTTCGACAAGGATGCGCACGAGGCGGCACGCTTCTATGCCGCGACCTTCCCGGACAGCGAAGTGATCGCGGTCCACAAGGCGCCAAGTGACTACCCGGGCGGCAAGCAGGGCGATGTGCTGACGGTGGAGTTCAGCGTTCTGGGCCTTCCCTGCCTCGGTCTCAATGGCGGCCCGGAGTTCAGGCACAGCGAGGCCTTTTCCTTCCAGGTCGCGACGGACACTCAGGAAGAAACGGACCGCTACTGGAACGCGATCGTCGGCAACGGCGGCCAGGAAAGCCAGTGCGGGTGGTGCAAGGACCGCTGGGGCCTCTCGTGGCAAGTCACGCCGCGCGTGCTGACCGAGGCGCTTGCGGCTGGCGGCGGCGAGGCACAGCGCGCCTTCGAGGCGATGATGCCGATGAGGAAGATCGACATCGCCGCCATCGAGGCCGCGCGGCGCGGCTGAGCGGCGAGGAGCACCACGCCGAACAGACCATCACGACGGTCAAGTGGACGGGCGGCAGGTCGGCCACAGCCTGGGCCTCTCGATCCTCGAAGCCGCGC
>CAZBIP010000267.1:0-4692 GCA_964491885.1 uncultured Vicinamibacterales bacterium | reverse complement strand
GTCAGCCCGCTGCTCCGGACCTCCGTCGGCCGGCTGGACGAGGCCGTCTGCGAGGCCGTATCGCGGATCGCGGCCCTGGGCGTCGCGGCGCGTGCCGTCTGCCTGAGCTTCTCCTGCCGCGACACGAGGCAGTTCCGCGACAGCTTCCCGTCGTGGATCGTGCTGCAGGCGTTCCGGCTGATGAAGGGCGACGCCTCGCTCACATACGAGCACTTGGGGAGGTGGCTTGGGGAGCCGAAGTCGGCGGTGCCGGCCTCTCCGGACACCGCGCCGACCGACGCCGCATGGTGGCTCGCCGGCGCGGCCAAGAAGGGCGCGGCGCGAGGGCGAGTGCTGGCCGCGTTCCCGCCTCTCGCCGGGGGCATCCGCGCGGAAGAGGCGCGCGCGACAGACGAGTTCACGCCCTGGGACGGGCACGTCCCCGAGGCCGGGCCGGTCCTCGACGCGAGCCGGAACGCCCGAGGCACGTCGGCGACGACGCTCGAGCGCGCGGCGGCGTGCCCGTTCAGGCACTTCCTGCGCGAGGGACTGGGCGTGCGGCCAATCGAGGAAGGCCGGCAGGACGCCGACGTGTGGCTCGATCCGCTCGCGAAAGGCACCGAACTGCATGCGCTCTTCGCCCGCTTCCTGCGCGCGATGCGCGAGGCGAAGCGCCGGCCTGATGTGAAGCGCGATCTCGACAGGCTGCGCGGCTGGGGCCGGGAACGCCTGGCGCAGCTCGAGACGGAGATCCCGCCGCCTTCGGGCGAGGTGTTCGCACGGGAGTCGCGGGAGTTCCTGGACGATCTCGAGGCGTTTCTCGTGGCCGAGTGCGAGGGGCGCCACGGGGACGACCCCGTCGGCTTCGAAGTTGGCTTCGGCGTTCCGGCAGCCGACGCGCAAGGCGAGCCGCTCGCGAGCGCGGAGCCGCTCGTGCTCGATCTCGGCGGCACGCGGCGGCTCCAGCTCCACGGGTGGATCGATCGCGTCAACCGCATCGGCCGCGGCGAGTACGAGGTGGTGGACTACAAGACCGGCGGGTTCTGGCCCGACGCGTGGAAGGGCACGTTCGCAGGCGGCACGCGCCTCCAGCACGCCATCTACGGGCTGGCCGCCCGGCCGTTGCTCGAGTCCATCGATCCCAAGGCCCGCGTCACACGGGGCCGTTACCTCTTCCCGGCCGTGAAGGGGCGAGGCCGGTCGAAGCCCATCCCCGCGCCCGCTCCGGAGAAGACCGTCGAGGTCCTCCGGGATCTCTCCGACGTCGTCGGCACGGGCGCCTTCGTGGCGGCAGACGATGCGGATGTGTGCGAGTGGTGCGACTTCAAGGCCGCCTGCCGCCCGGACCCCGCAGAGGCGGCGGTCCGGAAGCGCGACAACGCCGACAACGCGACGCTCGAGCCCTATCGGAGGCTCCGCAGCCATGACTAGCACGCGCAAGACTCCCGCCGATCAGCCCGTGCGCGACCGGATCGTCTCGGAGTTCGGCAGGAACTTCCTCGTCGAAGCCGGGGCCGGCTCCGGCAAGACGTACAGCCTCGCGATGCGCATGGCCGCCGGCATCGAGGCCGGCCGCTGCCTGGTGGAGCACATGGCGGCGGTGACGTTCACGCGCAAGGCCGCGGCCGAGTTGCGCGGGCGCTTCCAGCTCGCGCTCGAGGAGCGCCTGCGCGCCAAGCCGCCTGCGGCCGAGAAGGCGCGCCTCGGGGCGGCGCTTTCCGGCATCGAGCGCCTGTTCGCCGGCACGATCCACGCGTTCTGCGCGCACCTCCTCCGTGAGCGGCCGGTGGACGCGGAGATCGCGCCCGGTTTCGTCGAACTGGACGACGTGGAGGAGGCGCGGCTGCGGGCGCGGTCGTGGCGCAACTTCGTGAACGCGGCGCGGGCGCGCGGATTCAAGCCGCTCCTGGACCTGCTCGACGCCGGGGTCAAGCCGGGGGATCTCGACGAGGCGTTCGCGTCGGTGTGCCAGCACGAGGACGTCGCGTTCGACATGGGGTCGGGCGACGCGCCGGCCGTTGACGAGTGGCTGCCGCGAATCGAGAGCTTCTGGAGGTCGCTTGGCACGCTGAAGCCTGCCGCATTTCACGAAGAGACCAAGTGCAAGGTCCAGCTCAACTACGACGAGTTGGACAACCGGATCAGGACGGTTCGCCGCACGCGGTCGGTCGCGCAACTGGGCGGGCTGCTGACGTTCTGGAGCAACAAGGCGCTCACCAGGAAGTGGTGGGGCGAGAAGGCCGGCCTCGACAAGGAGAATGCCGGGAAGGCCTTCGCGCTGGACGAGGCGTTTCACGAAACGGTCGTGAAGCCGTTTCTCGTGGAGTGGCACGCGTACCTGCACCGCCTGGCGATGCAGGTGCTCGTCGAGGGCCGCGACGCGTATCGTGAGGACCGCCATCGCCGGAACACGGTGAACTACGTAGACCTGCTGAGGGTGACCGAGCGGATGCTCCGCACGCGCGGCGAGGCGCGGCGCGCCCTGCAGCGGAAGTACCGGTGGCTGTTCGTGGACGAGTTCCAGGACACCGACCCCATCCAGGCCGAGATCTTCCTGATGCTCGCCGGTGACGAGGGTGAGGGTGGCCCGGGGTCGCCGAAGGCACACGGGTCGCCGGAGGCGCCCTGCGACCCGTACGCGCTCCCGTTGCGCTCCGGCGCGCTGTTCGTCGTCGGCGACCCGAAGCAGTCCATCTTCCGGTTCCGGCGCGCCGACATCGACATCTACACGCGGGTCGCGGCCCGCATCTGCGAAACCGGCGGGGCCGTGCTGCCGCTCACCGCCAACTTCCGGTCGCTGCCGTCCGTGTGCGGCCTGGCGAACACCGTGTTCCCGCCGCTCTTCGGCGCGTCCTCTGCGCCCTATTCGCCCGCGTTCGAGCCGCTCGATCCCGTCCGTCCCGAGTCGGACGCGCCGGCCGGGCCGCGCATCGCGACGCTGACCGTGCCCGACCTCGAGAATGACGAAGCGGTGATCGCCGAGGCGCAACTGATCGCCTCTTACGTTCACGCCGAAGTTGCGGCCGGGCGCCGCACGTACGGCGACTTCCTCGTGATCACGCGCCTCAAGCCCAGGCTCGGGCGGTACGCCGAGGCCTTCGACGCGCTCGACGTCCCGGTGGAAGTGAGCGGGGCCGGGATGTTCTGCAAGTCGGCCGAGGTGCAGGCGCTGGCGGCGCTGCTCAGGGCGCTGGCCGATCCCCTCGACTCCGCGGCGCTCGCCGGCGTGCTCCGCGGGCCCCTCTACGGCCTGAGCGACGCCGACCTCTTCCGGTTCCGGCAGGCCGGCGGCAGGTTCGAGCTGACGTTCAAGGTGCCCGGCGAAGGCGATGGTCCCGTCGAGTCGGCCCTCCGCCAGCTCCAGGACATGCTCCACCTGACGCGCCGGCTTCCGCTGGCCGGTGCGATCGACGCCATCCTCGAACGGACCGGCTGGCTGGCCCTCGCGGCCACGACGCCCGGGGGAGCGCGCGCCGGTCACCTGTTGCAGGCCATCGACGAGGTGCGCCAGGTCGTGGAGTCGGGGGGCGGCCTGGCCGCCGCGGCCGACGCGCTCGCCGAGCAGGACGAGCAGTCGAACGAATCCGAGGCCCTGCCGCTCGAGCCCGGCCGTCGCAACGTCGTGCGCCTGATGAACCTCCACAAGGCCAAGGGCCTCGAGGCTCCCGTCGTCGTGCTTGCCGACCCGCTGCACACCTACGAGTTCCCGATCCACCTGCGCGTGGAGCGCACCGGCGCAGCGGCTATCGGGCATCTTCGTCTCGTCCGGAAGAACAAGATCGGGTGGGGCTCGACCACGGTGGCCCAGCCGATCGGGTGGGACGCCCACGAGGCCGAGGAGAAGAAGTACGTCGCGGCCGAGCGCCTGCGGCTGCTGTACGTCGCGGGGACCCGTGCGAAGGACCTGCTCGTCGTGAGCCGGCTGGCCGACGGTGGCAGGAACAAAGCGTGGGGGGAGTTCGAGGCGTACCTGGGCGGCGTCCCGCCGCTCGACGTGAAGCCGGCGAAGATTGCCGCGAGGAAGCTCGACGTCGACCTCTCGGCGAAGGCTCGCGCGGCTGCCGGCGCCTTGCGGGCTGGCCGGCACGAGGCCGTGAAGGCCGCGTCGTGGTCGGTCACGACGCCAACAGGGGAGAAGGCGCGCCTCGCGGAGGCCGCCCGGGCCAGGGAGGTCGCTGCCGATGCCGCCGCAGCGGCTGCGGTGCCCGACACGCCGAGCCACCGCGCGGACGGCGGCGCGGCATGGGGAACGCTGCTGCACGGGCTGCTCGAGCATGCGATGCGGCACGCAACCGCCTCGCGCGACGACCTCGCCCGGCTGGCGCTCTGGCTCACCGTCGAGCACGAGGAACTCAGACCGTTCATCCCCGAGGCGCTCGAGTGGATCGACGACGTCCGCCGCCTGCCGTTCTGGCAGGAGGCCCGCGCCGGCGCCGGGGCCCACGTGGAGGTGCCGTTCGCGGTGCAAGTCCCCGGTTCAGGATGGAGCCCGGGGTCTTCAGACCCCGGGTCGCCGAAGGCACCCCCTGGAGCCCCGGGCCTTCCAGATGGAGCCCCGGGTCTTCAGACCCAGGGTCCGGTCGTCCTCCGCGGCGTCATCGACCTCGTCTACCTGGCAGATGGCGGCTGGCGCATCTTCGACTACAAGAGCGACCAACTCGACGGCATGGTTGACGTGGATGCCGAACTGCTGGCGCGCTACGGCCCGCAACT
>CAZBIP010000266.1:1636-4705 GCA_964491885.1 uncultured Vicinamibacterales bacterium | reverse complement strand
GATCAGGAGGATGTTGGTCGGCGGGACGGCGGCGCGGACTGCCGGAGACGAAGGTTTCCCTGGCCAGACGAACACCGCGACGGCGACGGCGGCGACGAGAGCGGACGCGAACCGCAAGTCACGACGGATCTTCATGACCACCTTCCGGGCGGACAGGCAGGAACGGGCGCCGACGGCCTAGAAGAACTCCTGCCTGACGCCGAACGTTCCGCAGATCGCGCGCATGTCCTCGACGGCCAGCCGCTCACCGCGCTCTCCGGCGCACAGATCCAGGTACTCGTACTTCGCCGCCGTCTCGGCGTACTCCACCCGATCCGCCGCGCGCTTGATGGAGACGTCGGAGCGCGCCATGACGCCGTGCTTCGCCCAGATCACGATCCGGTGCCGCCGCAGCGCCTCGATGTTCGCCGCCATCAACTCGCGGGAACCGGGAACGAGGAAAGGCAGGTAGCCGATGCCCTCCGGGAGGTTGACGATCGTCTCGGGCTGCCAGCGGAGAAGGCGGTCGTTGAGGAACCCGACGTCGTGATAGCGGGGAATGTGACTCAGGTACGTCAGGTGGATCGGCTGGGCATGGATGACCGCGTGGAAGTTCGTGCCGGTCGCCCGGACCTGATCCCGGTGCACGGCCAGATGGGAGTTGAACTCGCTGGTGACGCGGTCGAACCGGCGGTGGTGCGACGTGTGCAGCGTGCCGGTCCGGCCGCCCTCGTCGACCACGATGCAGCCGAGGTGCGCGACGGGATCGTCGATGATCTCCCGCAGGCGCCGGCCGGAGCCCGTCACCAGGAGGCACCCTCCCGCCAGTTCCGGCGCGGCATCGGGCAACTCCAGCCGCTCGGTCACGGGAAACCGCGTGCGCGGCTCGACGGGCCAGCGCAGGAATACTGAGATGTTCCCTGCCGCGCCCTCGCTGGCCTCGATGTCCGCCACGCGCCTGCCGGCTTCGCCAATGGCTTTCAGCAGATCGACGATCTCGGGATACGGCGCTTCCACCATCGAAGTCCTCGCTCTCTGCCGCCGCCCGGCGCCGCGGGGCGCCCGTCAGCGCACCGGGATGTCCTTGCGCAGCGTGACGTCCGCCGAGGAGGCGCCGACCATCAGCTGGATCGTCTCCCGCTCGACCACGGACGCCTTGCGGCCGGCGTCCCAGTAGGCGAACTGCGACGCCTTGACCGGAAACTGCACCGTCTTCGTCTGGCCCGGCTCCACGCGAACCCGGCTGAAGCCGGCCAGCTGCAGCGCCGGGCGCTCGACCTTGGATCCGACGTGCCGCACGTACAGCTGGGGAACGGCATCACCCGCAACCTTGCCGGTGTTGGTGACGTCGAGGCTGACGATCAGCTCGCCGTCTGGAGCCAGGCTGGGCTTGTCCGTTCGGAGGTTGGCGAAACGAAACGTCGTGTAGCTCAGGCCATGGCCGAACGGATAGAGCGGCGTGCCCTTGGCGTACATGTACGTCCGGCCGTGGCGGATGTCGTAGTCCAGCATCGGCGGCAGCTGGTCCATCGACGCGGGCCACGTGACGATGGTGCGGCCGCCCGGGTTGTAGTCGCCGAACAGCACCTGCGCGAGCGCCCAGCCCTCGTCCTGGGAAGAGTGCGCCAGGTGCAGGATCGCCGGCACGTGCTCCTGCGACCAGTTGATCGTGAACGGGAAGCTCGACACCAGCACCATGACGGTGCGCGGGTTCGCGGCGTGGACCTTCCTGACGAGTTCTTCCTGGGCCAGCGCCAGGGTCTCGCGGTCGCGTCCCTCCCGCCCTTCACCCGGGTCGGCGCACGGATTGGTGTTGCCGTCGCGCGTCCACTGGCGGCCCATGTCCGGCCCGCACTTCGGATCGTTGCCGACCAGCACGAGGGCCACGTCGGAGGCCCGGGCCGCCTTGACCGCCGCTCCGGCATCGTCGTTCGCCGCGTAGTTCACGGCCACGCCCGCCCCGACGGCATCGCGGATGCCCTGCAGCGGCGTGACCGAGGCGGGCGGCGTGCCGCCGTACCAGTCCCAGTGGATGACGTCGGCCATCGGGCCGATGACCGCGATCGACTTCAGCGCGCCCTTGCGGAGCGGCAGCGCCCCTCCGCTGTTCTTCAACAGCACGATGGACTCGAGCGCCATCGCCCGCGAAGTGCCGCGGTGCTCGTCACCGTCCCACGGCGGCGTGCCGCCGTGGATCGCGGCGTAGGGCACGAGTTCCGGCGGATCGAGCAGGCCGAGCTTCAGGGTGACGCGGAACTTCCGCCGCAGCGCCTCGTCCAGATCGGCGTCGGTAACGAGGCCCTCCTTCACCGCGGCGCGCAGTTCGTCCCTGTAGCTGTCCAGGTACTGGTTCATGCCGGCCTTCAGGGCGGCGACGACCGCGGCCTTGTGGTCGGGCAGCACCTTGAAGTCTTCCCACAGGTTCTTCACCGCGCCCGCGTCGCCGGAAATGATCTGCACGCCCCACTTCCCGATGACGACATCGCGCAGCACCGGGTTGATGGTCATCGGCGTGCCGTTCCAGGCGTTGTACGACGCCATGACCGCGTTGGCGCCCGCGTCCTGGAACGCCATGCGGAACGGCACCGAGTAGTACTCGTAGAACAACCGTTCGTCGAAGACCGAGTCGGACGACATCCGGCCGTTCTCGTTCGAGTTCGCGAGGAAGTGCTTCAGGAGCGGCGCGGCGCGCCAGTACTTCGGGTGGTCCCCTGTCAGGCCGCGCGCGAACGCGGTGGACATGACGCCGTTGAAGAACGGGTCCTCGCCGTAGACCTCCTCGATGCGCCCCCAGCGCGGGTCGCGCGCGAGGTCGGCCTGCGGGCCCCAGGCCATCAGCATCGGGCGCGCGTTGGGGCCGGTCTGCGTGATGTACCGCGCCTCGACGCCCTGCACGGCGCCCGCCCGCCGGACGAGGTCAGGATTCCAGCTGGCGCCCATGCCGGGCGGCTGGGGGAACTGCGTCGTCGTCGTGGCGGGGATCCCGCGATTCGGCGCGCCCCGCTGGACCAGGCCGTGAATGCCCTCCGTGGAGCCGAAGCTCGGCACGCCCAGGCGGGGCACGGCGGAGTTGGTGCCAAGCGCGTCCAC
>CAZBIP010000266.1:0-1536 GCA_964491885.1 uncultured Vicinamibacterales bacterium | reverse complement strand
TCGAGGCGCCTCTGGTCGTAGCCAATGCGGGGCCGATTCTACTCTGTCCGGGGACGCGCGGCGGGGGCTCTCACGAGGCGGGCGGGTCCACGAAGACGCCGTGGGGATGGCGGCGGCGCCATGCCGGCGCCGCCGCGGAGCGTAACGTCCTTCCATGCGGCGAGGCCCGCGCCAGGCGCAGGCTGGATTCTGCAATGAGGTGTATGCGCTTTCACGCTTGCAGTCAGACGCGAGAAAGTGCCAGACTGTCGCCGTGCGTTCACCTATGATTAAGCGCTTACACAAGGGAGGCTGGCGGAACCGAGTGCGCCGCGGCGGCGCCTGCCGGCCCGGCGAAACCTCCATTGGGGCCAGGCCATGAAGCTCGACCAGGTGGCGCGGCGCGCCCGCGTCTCGACGGCGACCGTGTCCCGCGTCCTCAACAACTCGGGCCTCGTCAAGAGCACGACGCGCGCGCGCGTCCTGAAGGCCGTCGAGGAGCTCCGGTACAGCCCGAACCTGCACGCCAGGAGCCTCGCGGGCGGCAAGAGCCGCAGCATCGGAGTGATCGTCTCGAACATCGACAACCCCTTCTTCCTCGACATCTACAAGGCCGTCGAAGCCGGCGCCCACGGCGCCGGTTTCGAGCTCATCATGGCCAACACCGATTACAGCTCCGAGCGCCTGGTCAGGAGCGTCCGGCTGATGATCGGCCGGCGCGTGGCGGGGCTCGCGGCCATCGTCTCGGAGATGGACGGGGACCTGATCGAGGAACTGAGCGGCGCACGGCTCCCGGTGGTCTTCTACGACGTTGGCGCGCCGCGCCGGAACATCACCAACATCCGCGTGGACTACCGGCGCGGCATGGAGAAGCTCGCGGCCTACCTCTACAGCCTCGGCCACCGCCGGGTGGGCTTCGTCGGGCACCACGCGACGCTCGGCCCGATCAACGAGCGCGTCAAGGTGCTGCTCGAATCCGTCGGGCGGTCCACGGACCTGCTGGTCGAGACCGCGGCCGACACCGACACGCTCGAAGGCGGCCGGAGGGCCACGCGCGCCCTCTTCGACGCGAACCCCCACGTGACCGCCGTGGTCTGCGTCAACGACGTGATGGCCGTCGGCGCCTTGCGGGAACTGCGCGAGCGAGGCCTGCGCGTGCCGGAGGACGTCTCCGTCTCGGGCTTCGACAACGTCAGCCTGGCGCAGTTCTGCTACCCCGCCCTCACCACCGTCCACATCCCGAGAGACCAGATCGGGCGCACGATCTGCGACTGCCTGCTGCCGGGCGATCAGCCGCCGCTCGAGCGCGAGTTCGTAATCGACCCGGAGCTCGTCTTGAGGGACTCGACCGGGCCGGCTGCCGCGTGAGGCGCCATGCGGTGCCGAGGGTGAAAGCGCATACGCTCCGCGGCGATCGACGACGAGGAGGACCTGTGAAGAAGACACTGACCGCGGCGGCCTTCGCCCTGCTCTCCGTCTGCGCTCCGGCCCTGGCCCAGCCCCCGGCCGACTGCAAGCCGAACGCGCTCAACATCCCGAGCGCCCCCTACCCCTGCG
>CAZBIP010000265.1:0-4748 GCA_964491885.1 uncultured Vicinamibacterales bacterium | reverse complement strand
CGGGCGGCTGGTCGAAGGGGCCGCGGTCGTCGTCTGAGGTGCGGCGTGCGCCCGCGCCGTTCGCGCTCCTCTGGTGGAAGGGACGATCGCGCCCCCAGGAGGAGTGGTTCGAGGCGCGCATCCTCGCCGAGTCCCGACAGCATTTCCCACGCTGAACTTCCGGCCGACGGGAAACGGCGGACCCTCGCGCGTGCCGAGGACGCGCAATGCGAGTTGGATGAAGCCTACCCCCGCTGGTTCGACCTCGAGCCCCGGTCGCACTGACGACGGCTCCGCCGTCGTCTGCCTATGTGTCGCGCAGCGCGGCGCTCGGATCGCCGCGAGCCGCCCGGCGCGCTGGCGCGTAGCAGGCCAACAGTGTGGCCGAACCGAGCGCCAGGAGCACGATCGCGTAGGGGACGATGTCGAACAGGCCGCGACGATCGGTCAGCCGCGCCCGGAGCACGAACTGTCCGAGCGTCCACAGCGCAAAGCCGATCGTGATTCCCTCGAGAACCTGGCGCAGGCCTCGTCGAAGCACGAAGGCCACGACGTCCTCCTTCGTTGCGCCGAGCGCCATCCGCACGGCGATTTCCTTCGCACGTTGCCCAACCACACTGGAGAGAACGCCGTAGAGCCCCGTCAGCACCAGCAACAGCGTCACGACTCCCAATCCCGCCGCCATGGCCGCCGCGATGCGAATCGCGCCAACGGAACCCCCCAACACGTCGGTCGCGGCACCGACAGTCCCAATCGCGAGGTCCGGATCGGCCTTTCGGATCGCCAATCGCAGCGCCTCGGCGGCGCCGCCGGGTGTGGCTGTCGCCCTCGCGATGATCGCCAGGTTCGGCTCGTAGTGCTGTGCAAGGGGCACATAGACCGTGTGTCCAGGTCCGGGGTGCATGCGGCCACCATCCGTATCTCTCGCCACTCCAACGATCGTGAATGACTCCTGTCGAGCCCGCTCCCACGCTCGCAGTGTCACCTGGCGGCCGAGACATTCGACCGTTCCGAACAAGGCGCGCGCCGTGCGCTCAGACACCACGGCGGCACCGACCGCGTTTGCCGCGTCCTGGACACCCCAAGCCCGTCCTCTCTTCATGGACACGCCAAGAACCTCGAAGATCCCCGGCGACGCCGCCAGGAGGTTCGCCTGTATGTCCGGCTTGCCGCCTGCTGCCGTGTGGCCTGCAGCCCGCACCGTGGCGCGCGCGGTGAGTGAAAGGCCGAACGGCATGCCGGACGAAATCACCGCGTCCTCGATCCCTGGGGCGCGTCGTGCGTTGTCCAGCACAAGGTCCAGGCTCCGCCGGGCACGGTCTTCATCCCACCTCTGCGCCTCGAAGTGCACGGTAGCCACCGCAAGACGATCCAGCCGCACGCCGGAATCGTGATGCAGATCTGCAATGACCACCTTTGTGAGGTAACCGGCGACCAGGAGAAAGAGCGCGGACACGACGACCTGCCACCGAAGGAGCGCATTGCTCCGTCTCGTTCGAGCCAGTCCAGGCAGATGTCTGGTGGTGGCCTCTCCGGCCGCATGAACGCGGCTCAGGAGGAGCGCCGGCTCCACGCCGAAGACCAACAATGTCAGCAGCAGCACAGCAAGCGTGAACCACACGGAGTCGACGCCCAGCTCCGGGCGGAAGACCACGAGTCCGCGGGGGGCCGCGAATGTTGGACTGAAGGCGCCCAGCAGGGCGCGTGTGCCGACGAGGCCGATCACCCCGCCCAGCAGGCCGATGACGACGCTCTCGGCGCACGCGGGTCGAGCCAGATCCCACCGCGAAGCGCCAAGCGCCTGTCGAACGGCAAGCTCCGGCAGCCGTGCAGTCCCTCGCGCCAGCGTGAGACTCGCGAGGTTCGTGCTCGCCACGGCGAGGACCAGGCCAATCAGGAGCAAGAGGGCGACGCCCACCCAGGTATAGGAATTGGATAGTCGGCCGGCACCGACGACGCGCCCCGTCCAACTTCTGCGGTCCTGCCGCTGCCCGGGAGATCCCGCCCGTGGAGTGCGCCGCGCGTCGTCAGACTCGAGGCGCAAACCAATGGTGGCTAATTCGGCTGCGGCCACGCCAGGGTCGCTCTCCTCCGCAAGGCGTCCAACGACATTCACCCGCAAACGGCTTGCGGGGATCGGCGGGCCCGTGTTGGGTGCCGCGGACAGAGGAATCCAGACATCGGTCCCTGGACGCGTCATCCCTACTCCCAGTCCATCGAATGCCGGAGCTGCCACGCCAATCACCTCGAACTGGCGCCCTCCGAGTCGAACGATCCGTCCCGTTATCGAGCGTGCCGCGCCGAAGTGTCGTTGCCAGAGCCGGTGGCTGAGCACCATGACGGCTCGCCCCTGCTGCTCATCGTCGCGCCGAATCACCCGGCCCACTGCGCTTGTGACACCGACGGTCTTGAAGTAGTCACCGCTCACCGCGCCGACATCGACGAAGCGCGAGTCATCGCCCCCTGCCAGGCTCTCCACCAGGCTGCGAGACGCACCGAGACAGCTGAAGCTCTTCAGGACGTCCCGCAGAGCATTGAACTCCGCAGGCGAGATCGAGGCAGGCGTCAGGCGCCCTTCCGCGGTCACGACCATGAGCCGCTCTGGTGCGGCAACGGCGGGCATCTTCCATAGCAGCGCATGCAAGTGCGCATACGCCGTGGTGGTCACGGAGATTCCGAGTCCAAGCGAGGCGGTGGCGAACACGACGAACCCGGGTGACGACCGCAGCCGGCGCAACGCGACTCTAAGATCTCCTGCGCCAATGAGGCGCTCGAGCACCGAAGCGGCCGTCGCGACGCGGGCGCGAAGAGCTGCGACGAGACCCTTATGAGCAGGGCTGCCCTCTTCCACACCGATGGAATCGGGCCTTGAGCCGCCTGGTTCCAGTCCCGGAGTGCGGGACCGTCCAACTGAGAGGTGTCGCGCGCGGAGGAGTCGTTTACGCCAGATCACGCTCGCTCTCCGAGCTCAGCGCTCCCGCTGATCTCGCCTCGTTCGCACGCGTCGCATGAACACTCGGGGTGGCTCCGCTGACGCCACGTTGTCGGAACTCAGTCGCCGCGCCGAGCCTAGCACACCCGGGCGCAGTACCGGGCACGCACGTGCGGTTGGTTCTAACCGCTGCATGTACCCGCGCGCCGCGCGAACTGGCTTTCGCTACGTGGCTTGGCGATCAGTTGCAGGATCTCCCGATGATCGGCGTCATCGAGAATCCCCTCATGGTAGTACGTTATGTAACCATTGCGATCCACGACCAGAATAGCAGGTATCACCTTCACGCCTGGTGGTGCTGCCGATCCAGGAAGCAGATCGGCCAAGCCGAGGCCGGATGCGAAGGCCAAGTCGTCCTCTGAATGGGCGGATGCCGACACCAGCATGATCGCCACGTCACCTGACTTCTTGGCGCTATCCGCCACACTACGGAGTACCCGCTTCGTCTTCTGACACGCCGGGCAGTTCGATCGCGCGACCAGGAGCACCGTCAACCTTGCGCCCTCCGGCCCATGGGATGGCAGCGTCACTCGATCTCCGATCGAGTAGCCTGTGTGTCCGGCCCACCTGGAGAGAGACGTCCGCAAGCGGGGTGAGGCCAGGAACAGCGCCAGGAAGACGACAGGGAGCAACAGGGCCGTTGCGGCCCCCCTAGAGAATGCCCTCAAGAATGCGTCCTGTGTGTGCGTCAACGTCATGGTGCCCACCGGTTCGTTGCGATGCGGACCGACGACGAGAACGACGGCAAGACGTAGACGAGCAGCATGGCCGGATGGACGTCTGCCTCCAGGGATTCGTCATTGATTGCTGTTCAACGTGCACAAACCAATACAGTCGTCCATCCAGAGAAGGCCACACGCCGGCCACGTCGTGTCCTTCGTGCAACCGCCCGCGCCCTCCTCACAGTGCATGCCGGACGAACATCCCCAGAAGTCTTCGGCACACTGACAGCTCTCTGCGGCCTCGAGAACAAACTGGTTCCTCAACGCGTCTCCGACCCTCGTGCGCAGGGAAAGAGCGGGGGAACTGACCAGATGAGCCGGTCCCAGGTCGGCGAGCAACTCACGGGCAGCTGAATCTCCAAGTTCGCGCCTGACGGCGTCCGCTGCGGAACGGATGGCGTCTGCTCTCGGTCCACTTGGCCGATCGATGAAGAGCTCGGGGGTCATCAGCTCAAGGGCTTCCTTGACTGCGTCAACCTCGTGAGGGCGGAGACTCTCGTGCTCCCGGAGATAACGGGACAGGAATCCCCGCCAGACCTGGGCTCTTGCGGCAGGAGGCAACTCAGTGAGGAGCGCTTTTCGGTACGCCCGGGGGTAATCCGCAACATGGCGGCTTGCCTCCACCTTCTCCCGATCGGACAGGCTGACCGCCCAGGAACGCGCGGCGTCCTGGGCGGTCCGGTGCAGCACCAAGTCCGAGCTCACAAGTGCAAAGGGAACAGCAATCAGCGAAAGCAGCATACACAGATAGACCCACCGCTTCGTGACAGTCGACATCGCCCCCTCCTTTCGGCCCTTGCGCCCTCAACCAGAGAAAGGATCACGTAGAGCAATGGTGCGGGTGCGGCGTGAGGCGATCAAGCGTTCACGGCACACCGAATCGTTCATTGCATATCCGAATCGATCAGACGGTCCGGCGTACAATCACGCCGTCCAGTTTGCACAGTGATTGCGTGGTGATCGAAGTAGTGTGCAGGAACTCCTTGACAGAGGATTCGTGCTGTGGCGTTCTCTCCGAAGCGGGGCCCCCGCACGTCCGCGCACCGCTGGGGAGC
>CAZBIP010000264.1:0-4767 GCA_964491885.1 uncultured Vicinamibacterales bacterium | reverse complement strand
AAGGTCAACGCCAGGGAACTCGAGCTGGGCGCCGTCGGCATGGCGATGATGGCGTTCCTGATTGCCGAAGAGGAGTCCCTGCGGTAGCGCCCGGGCGCTGCCTGGATCCGTGGACGCGGAGAACGGACCGTGGCAAGGGCACTGCTCATCAATCCGTCGTACGCCCGCACGTATGGGGCGACCGAGGGCGGGATCGCCTTCCCGGTCTACCCGATCCTGAGCCTCGCGGCGCTCGCAGGCGCCGCGCGCGAGCGGGGGCACGATGTCGACATCCTCGACCTGAGCTATCGCCAGTACGAGCCCGAGACCATCCGCGAGACCGTCCGCCGGGTGAGGCCCGACGTCGTGGGCATCACGGCCACCACGCCCCTGGCGAACCAGATGCGGGACATGTCGTACCTGGTGAAGGAGGTCGACTCCGCCGTGCTCACGGTTGCGGGAGGCGCCCACCCGACGGCACTTGCAGCCGAGACGCTCCGCCAGTCCGCGATCGACATGGTGGCCGCCGGCGAGGCGGACTTCGTCGTGGCGGACCTGCTCGACGGCCGACGGCTTGCCGAGATCGGCGGGCTCTACTGGCGGGACGGCGAGTCGATCGCGACGAGCGGGCGAAAACCGTTGGTTGCCAATCTCGACGATCTGCCGATGCCGGCCTGGGAGTGCTATCCGGCCGACTGCAACAAACACGTCACGAAGGTCATCTCCCGCCGCCGTCCTGTCGCCGCCATCGAGTTCTCCAGGGGCTGCCTGTACGCCTGCGAGTACTGCGCATCGAGGACCATCATGGGGCGGGGCTACCGCAAGAAGTCGCCCGAACGGTGTGCCGAGGAGATGGAACGCCTGGCTCGGCTCGGGTTCCGCGAAGCCATCGTCGTCGACGACATCTTCACGAGCGATCGCGACTGGGCCGCTGCCGTCTGCGAGCGGATCATCCGGCGGGGCCCTGCCATCCCCTGGAGTTGCACCAACGGCATCCGGGTCGACAGCGCGAGCGACGGACTCTTCTCCCTGATGAGAAGGGCCGGCTGTTACCGCGTCTACTTCGGCGTGGAGAGCGGAGACGACGAGGTGCTGAGGCATGCCGGCAAGGGCGGACGGGCCACACTCGAACGGGCCCGGGCCGCCGTGCGGAGCGCCCGAACCGCCGGTCTCGAGCCGAACGGGTTCTTCCTCGTCGGACTGTCGGGCGACACCGCGGAGACCATGCGGCGCACGATCGACGCCGCCCGCACGCTCGACCTGGACACGATGAAGTGCGGCATCTGCATCCCGTTTCCAGGCACGCCGATGTTCGATGCCCTCAACCGCGGAGGCAGCCTCAGGACGCTGGAGTGGGACGCGTACACGATCTACAACCAGGCCGAACGGATCTACGACCATCCCAGCCTCGATTGGGCGACAATCACCCGGCACCTGAGGCGGTTCTACGTGCAGGCGTACTTCGCGAACCCTCGGTACCTGTGGCGCCGGCTCCGGTACGCCGTGCGCACGGGCGAAATCCTGTGGAACGCCTGGTACACGCTGAAGTTCGTGCTGACGCTGTGGGGACCGAAGCGAGGACGCCAGCCGGAACGCTACGCCTTCGAACGCCGTTGGCGGCCGCTCGACCTGGATCCGGGCGCGTCCCTTCCCTCTCCCTTCGTGCCGCTGGCCGTCAAGGGCGGCGGCGCAACGGCACGCGACAACGTCGTGACGGGCGGGAACTGAACGCGCGACGGCCCGGACCGGCGCTCAGGATCCCGGGCGGGAGCGCCCCGCCTGCAGGAGGATGCGCCACCCCGCGGCGGCGGCCTGCGTGAAGCTCGCCCACGACCGAATCCGGCGGAGGCGGCCCAGCATGTAGGCCGGCCGGCCGTAGAAGCGCCGGTACGCCAGGCGCAGCCACTCCTGCAGTTCGTCTTCCGTGCCGGATCCCCAACAGGCTGGCGGCCGGAACCCGGCCGACGGAGCCGCGGCGAAGTCCGCCCAGGGATCGCTGCCGTGAGCGGCGCGCCACTCGGCGTAGAGCGGTGTGTCGGGAAACGGCATGACGATGGCGAACTGCGTGAAGTCCGCGTCCAGGCGCACGGCCCAGGTGATGGTCTCTTCGATCTGCGCGGGGGTCTCCCCTGGGAACCCGAGCATGAAGTACGCCAGCGTCTCGATCCCGATCCGGCGCGACGCCCTGAGCACGTCTTCGACGCGCGCGAGGTCGATGTGCTTCCGCATTTGCTGCAGGATGGCCTGGCTGCCGCTCTCGATCCCGAGATGAAGACGGCAGCAGCCGGCCCGCCCCATCTGCGCCAGGAGGTCCGGGTCGAGGCGATCCAGCCTGACGCGTGCGTCCCAGGGCAGGTCCAGCCGGCGCCTGCGGATCTCGTCGCAGACGGCGACCACCCGGTCCCGCTGGAGATTGAAGGTGTCGTCGTAGAAGAAGACTTCCTCGACACCCAGGCGCCGGCACTCGACCATTTCGTCCACGACGTTCACGGCCGAACGAGCGCGGTAGCGCTGATCGTACGAAGGCCGGTAACAGAACCGGCACGCGTACGGGCACCCCCTGCTGCTGATCATCGTCGTGACGGGGCGGCGATGCGAGAGCACCGACGTGTAGCGCCTGACGTCGAGCAGTCGTCGCGCAGGGAACGGCAGATCGTCAAGCGGCTGCGCCGGCGGCGCGAGAGGGTTCTCGACGACCTCGGCGCCGCGCCGGAACGTCAGCCCGGGGACCACGTCCAGCGGGGCGCCACGTTCCAGGGCCGCAGCCAAAAGGGGCAGGCTCGCCTCGCCTTCCCCGCGAAGCGCAAAGTCCACCTGAGGGTGTGAGCGCAGCGTGAGGCTGCCGTAAATGGTCGCGTGCGGCCCGCCGAACACGACGCGGCAGCCCGGGCACTCCTGCTTGGCCACCGACGCCGTTCGCAGCGCGTCCAGCAGCGTGAAGGTCATGACGGCGACGCCCACCAACTCCGGGCCAAACTCCCGGATGCGGGCGGCGAGCGCCGGGTAATCCAGTTCTTCCGCCTGCGCGTCGATGACCGTGACGTGGGCCCATCCGGCACGCTCGAGGCTCGAGGCCAGATAGAGCAGGCCCAGGGGCGGGCTGTGCCCGCGCCCCCTCTCCACCACTCCCGGGAGCACGGTGGCGGTCATGTGTTCGACCGGCGGCTGAATGAGCAGGATGCGCATCCGCCCGGGGCCTCAAGAACCGGGCCGCGCAGGCGCGGCGAAGAGTCTCAGTGCGGCCTCTGCAGAGACGCCATCGACGAGTACGAGGTAGAACGCGACGGCAACGACGAGGACGAACACGACGAAACCTGGAGCGGTGGAAAAGCGTTCAGGCTCCCTGGGAAACACGGGATGCCGCAGCGTGAGCATCAGGAACCAGGCCATCAGCGCCAGCACGAGCGGTGCGAGCACGAGGCTCTCGCGCCACCGCTGCGGCCCGAGCGACAGCGTGAGCAGGAGCACGCAGGCAGACGCCGACGCCGCCATCATCGTCAGCAGGCGCCGCTGCGTGTAGTAGCGATAGCTGCGGCGGTAGGCGCCGGCGCGCTCGTGGTCCGCGAAGTAGCGCAGCTCGGCGCTGCGCTTCCCGGACATCAGAAATGCCCCAAAGGCCCAGTACGCCAGGAGCCAGCGTGCGTCCGGCCATGCGTCCTGTGGCAGCGCGAACCAGCCGACCAGGAACCGGAGAGGGCTGTTGGCGGATTCCACCACGACGTCGAGATACGGGAGTTCCTTGAACCGGAAGGGCGGCACGTTGTAGAGGACGCCACCCACGACCGAGAAGGTCACGACGAGCCCGGCGCCGAGGATTCCACTCGAGACCCAGGCCAGGGACCAGGCGGCGAGCGCCAGAGCCCAGGCCAGCACCCAGGCGCGTGCGGGCGGTACCGAGCCCAGGGCCAGCGGCCGGCTCCGCTTCTCGGGATGACGAGCGTCGTGCGGCGCGTCCAGGATGCCGTTGACCACGTAATTGGCCGCCGAGGCTAGGCAGAGGGCGCCCATGCCTTGCGCCAGGCTGAGCCACGGGTCCGGGCCCCCGTCCGGAAGGGCGCAGTGGTACGCACCCACCGCAAAACCGGGGAGCATGAACGCGTTCTTGACCCAGTGCGAGGGCCGAGTCAGCCGGATGTACTGAGCGAGGCGACCGGTGGTGAGCGATCCTCTCGCCGAGGACAGGTGGCCGAGTCTCCGACGCGTCGCGACCAGGATCATGGGCGGCTCATCATCGCGGCGACAGCCGCAATCGGTGCGAGCGGGGCTCGCGGCCGACGGGCGCGAAATCGCGGGGAGTCGGCTGGGGGCACCGGCGGATTCTAGTTCAGACGGGCAGTCTTCTGGCAACGCCGCCCGGCCGGAGAGCCAACGCTGGGCCGCCGCCCGCGAGCCGAAGGCCGGCTCTACCGGTACGCGCGGCGGAAGATCCGCTCGACGTCCTGCTGCTCCTGTTTCACAGGCGTGATGGCGAAGAGGCCGCCCATCGCCGACAAGGCGTTGGTCGCGAGCGCGGGGATGTCCTCGCCCATCACGCCGTAGGCCGACAGCTTCTCGTCGGCGATCCCGGCCGCCGCGATGAGCCTCTCGAGCGCGGTGATGAAGGCGAAGGGCCGCGTCGCCTCCGGCAGGGCGCCGACATCTTCACCCATGGCCGACGCGAGGTCGGCGAACCGCGCGGGGTTCCGCTCCGCCACGTCGCTGAAATACGCCACCGACAACATGGTCAGCCCCGCGCCATGGGGGACGTTCGGGTAGAACGCGCTCACCGCGTGCTCCAGCGAGTGGTGG
>CAZBIP010000263.1:2929-4775 GCA_964491885.1 uncultured Vicinamibacterales bacterium | reverse complement strand
TCCGGCGTCTCGAAGGTCTTCGACGGCAAGCGCACGGTGACGGCCCTCGACGGGATCGATCTCGCCGTCCAGCGCGGCGAGATGGTCTCCATCGTCGGCGCGTCCGGCTCCGGCAAGTCCACGCTCCTCAACCTGATCGGCGCGCTCGACCGGCCCACCTCCGGCTGGATCGAGATCGACGGCCAGCGCCTGGACGGCCTCGGAGACGACGGCCTGACGCGCGTGCGGCGCGACAAGATCGGGTTCATCTTCCAGTTCTTCAACCTGCTGCCGACGCTGAGCTGCCTCGAGAACGTGGCGCTGCCGCTCCATCTGCGCGGCTGGCCGCGCAAGAGGGCCGGCGAACGCGCCCGGGAACTCCTCGGCCTCGTCCAGCTCGGCAAGCGCGTCGAGCACCTCCCCGACGAGCTGTCCGGCGGCGAGCGTCAGCGCGTGGCCATCGCCAGGGCGCTGGCGGTCTACCCGCCGATCCTCCTCGCCGACGAGCCCACGGGCAACCTCGACTCGTCCACCGGCGACGAGATCCTGGCCCTCGTGCGCGACCTTCACGAGCGGCTCCATGCGACCGTGCTCGTCGTCACCCACGACCGGCACGTGGCGGAGAGCTGCTCCAGGACCGTCACGCTCCGTGACGGGCGCATCGTCGGGGACGAGCGCCGATGATGCTGCTCCGCCTCATCACGTGGCCGTACGTCCGCCGGCACCGGCTGCGGACGCTCCTCACGACGGTCGGCATCGTGCTGGGCGTGGCCGTGTTCGTCGGCATGCACACGGCCAACGAGTCGGTGCTCCTCGCCTTCTACAAGACGATCGACCGCATCGCCGGCAAGGCCGAGCTGCAGATCACGGCGGGCGAGGGCGGGTTCCCGGAGGACGTGCTCGAGCGCGTCCAGTCGATGCCGGAAGTCAGGGCCGCGGTCCCCGTGATCGAAGCGGCGGTGGACACGAACCTGAAAGGCGAGGGCAACCTCCTCGTGCTCGCCGTGGACATGACGGGCGACCGATCGCTGCGCGACTACGACCTCGAGAGCGGCGAGGAGGCCGTCGTCGACGACCCGCTCGTGTTCCTGGCGCAGCCGGACTCGCTCATCGTCACCCGCGAGTTCGCAGCGCGGAACGGCCTCGCCATCGGCACCACGGTCCCGATGCGGACGATGGAGGGCGAGAAGCAGTTCACGGTGCGCGGGATTATGAAGTCCGGCGGGCTGACGCAGGCGTTCGGCGGCAACCTGGCGGTCATGGACATCTACGCCGCGCAGATGGTGTTCGGCCGGGGGCGCACGTTCGACCGCGTGGATCTCGCGCTCGCCGAGGGCGTGGCGCTCGAGCAGGGGCGGCTGGAGATCGCCCGTCGGCTGGGGCCGGGCTACCAGGTGGAGCCCCCGGCGTCGCGCGGCCAGCAGATCGACTCGGTGCTCCGCGTCTACTCGTTCACCGCGAACATGAACAGCGCGTTCGCGCTGTTCATCGGCATGTTCATCATCTACAACTCGTTTTCGATTGCCGTGGCGCAGCGGCGCCGCGAGATCGGCATCCTCCGCGCGCTGGGCGCGTCGCGCACGCAGATCCGCACGCTGTTCCTCGTCGAGTCGGGGCTCGCGGGCCTCGTCGGGTCGGCCGCCGGCCTCGCGTTCGGCGTCCTGCTGTCGAAGGGGCTGGCCCTCTACATCTCCGGCCTGATCGCGGGCGTCTACGGCATCGCCGAGCGGACGACGGAGATCGCCACGCAGCCGTGGCTGATGCTGACCGGCCTGCTGATGGGCGTCGCGACCAGCCTGGTCGCCGGCTGGATCCCGGCGCGGAACGCGGCGCGGGTGGACCCCATCCAGGCGCTGCAGAAGGGGAG
>CAZBIP010000263.1:1530-2829 GCA_964491885.1 uncultured Vicinamibacterales bacterium | reverse complement strand
CAGACGGGCATGATCCTGATGGATCGCGCCAGCTACGTGCGCTGGTGGGGCGACGACACGGTCAACGTCTTCCGCGTCTACGTGAAGCCGGGAGTCCGGCCGCAGGATGTGCGCCAGCGCATCATCGACCGGTTCGCCGGGACCCAGCGGCTGTTCGTGCTGACGAACCGCGAGGTGCAGGCGTGGATCCTGGGGCTCACCGAGCAGTGGATGAGCCTGGCGTACGCGCAGATCGCCATCGCCGTGCTGGTGGCCATCCTGGGCATCGTCAACACGCTGACCGTGTCGATCATCGACCGCCGGCGCGAACTGGGCGTGCTGCAGGCCGTCGGCGGCATGCGGAACCAGGTGCGCCGCACCATCTGGATGGAAGCGATCGCGATCGGCATCGTCGGGCTCGTGCTGGGGCTGGCCGTCGGGGCGGTGACGCTGAATTACGTGCTCGAGATGAGCCAGCGGGACGTCACCGGCCTCGCGCTGCCCTACAAGTTCCCGTGGGGCATCGCGGGCCTGCTCGTGCCGCTGATCCTCGGCTCGGCGTTCGTGGCCTCGCTCTGGCCGGCTGAGTCGGCGGTCAGAGGGTCGCTCGTGGAGGCGCTGGAGTACGAGTGACAGGGGCGAAAGGCAAGGGACAAGGGGCAAGGGACAAGGGGCAAGGAGGAAGCATGGGAGCTATCCGGTCGTACCGCGATCTCGATGCGTGGAAGAAATCCATGACGCTGGCCGAGGGGTGCTACCGGTTCACCGATCGTTTCCCGAAGTCCGAGATGTTCGGGCTTGCCGCGCACATCCGGAAGTCCGCGGTCTCCGTCGCTTCGAATGTCGCCGAGGGACACAATCGCCGATCGAGGGTCGCTTACGCTCACTTCCTCGCGATCGCCATGGGTTCTCAGGCAGAACTCGAAACTCAGGTCGAACTCGCCAAGCGACTCCGATTCGGCCGTGAGGAGGAGGCGGACGCGCTGCTGGAGGCTGCCGGCGAAGTCGGGCGGATTCTGCATGGTCTTCGGTTGGCGTTGGAGAGCCGCACGACCGACGCAGCGTCCGACTCTGGAAAGGCGCGACAGTGAGCGGCCGTGCTCCCTTGCCCCTTGCCCCTTGCCCCTTGTCCCTGATCCTGGCCACGCTGGTGCTCGCCTCGTGTGCCGCCCCGGTGGCCTGGGCGCAGGACGCGCGGCAGATCATGGAGGAGTCGCAGCGACGGGCCGAGGTGTCGTCGCAGCACTACGAGGGGCTGCTGCAGGTCATCGACTCGAAGGGGAAGATCAGCGACAAGCGCTGGGTCTTCGACCGCCTCGG
>CAZBIP010000263.1:0-1430 GCA_964491885.1 uncultured Vicinamibacterales bacterium | reverse complement strand
CAGTACACGCTGTCCTACGTGTGGGTCAGGCAGGACAACTACGCCTTCCAGCTCGTCGAGAACTACGCGAAGAGCGCGCTCGCGCGACGGCTCCGGTACTCGCGCATCGAGAACGTGCAGGGCATCTGGGCCGGCCGCGTGCTCGAGATGACGGACGTGCGCCGCAAGAGCCGCACCGTCCTCACGCTGGACAAGCTCCAGTACAACCTGCCGATGCAGGAGGAGCGGTTCACGCTGCAGGCGTTGCGAAGGCAGTAGGAAGAATCCAGAATTCAGAAGTCAGAAGTCAGAATCCAGAATCCAGAATCCAGAATCCTGAAGGCAAGAGACAAACGACAGAAGACAGAAGACAGAAGAAGACAGAAGACAGAGAGGAAGAGCCTCACGGTGCACTGCTGTCGAGCTGCATTCGTCCTCATAGCCGTGGCGCTGGTGCCGGCGGCCGCGTCGGGGCAGAGTGTGTCGCAGCAGGGGTTCCTGGAAGTCAAAGGCATCGGGTATCCCCAGACAGGCACGACTGACAGCACGAGGCTCGTCGGCGAGGCGCTGCTGCGGCACGAGGTGACGGCGAGGCCCGCGTCGTGGCTGCGGCTGTCGGCGGCCGCCGACCTCAGGACGGATTCCCACGAGCAGACCGTCTGGGACGGCATCGGCTGGTCGGATCGCTCGACGAAGCGGCCGGGCGCCGCGATCCGCCGGCTCGACGCCCTCGTCACGCGGGGCCCCCTGTCGCTCGATCTGGGCAAGCAGTTCGTGCGCTGGGGCAAGACCGACATCCTCAACCCGACCGACAGGTTCGCCCCCCGCGACTACCTTGCCGTCGTCGACAGCGAGTTCTTCGGCGTCACCGCCGCGCGCCTCACGGCCGGGCTCCAGTCGGACACCCTCGAGATCGTCGCCGCGCGGTTCACACCGAGCCGGATGCCGCTCGTCGACCAGCGATGGTCGGGCTTCGCCGCGGGCCGGCGCGCCGTGACGCCAGTCGATGACGGCGCCGTGTACCCCGTCCGCGCGCAGGTGGGCGCGCGCTGGAGCCACGTGGGGGCGGGCTTCGAGTTCTCCCTGTCGGCATTCCGGGGCAACAATCACCAGCCGCTCGTCAACGCCATCGTGCCCACGGCCCTCGACCTCACGACGCTGCCGGCAGCCGGCTTGCCGCTCGACGCCAACACGGTCGGCCCCGTCCGCGCGCCCGTGACCCGCAGTTATCCGTCGATGTGGATGGCCGGCGGCGACGTCGCCGTGCCGCTCGCCGCGTTCACGATCAAGGGGGAGGCCGCGTTCTTCGGCTCGGACGACACGCGGGCGGACGAGTACTGGCTCTACGTGATCCAACTCGAGCGGCAGAAGGGCGAGTGGGTGTTCGTGGGAGGCTATTCCGGTGAAGCCGTGACTGCCAGGCGGGCCCTCGGGTCGTTCGCCCCTGACCG
>CAZBIP010000262.1:1925-4788 GCA_964491885.1 uncultured Vicinamibacterales bacterium | reverse complement strand
ACGAAGCACTTGGGGACGCTGGAGCCGAAGCGCAGGCCCGACCCGGCGGCCAGGACGACCGCGGCCGTCGAGCCGGGCCGGCCGATCGTCGCTGTGCCGATCGAGGTGCGAGAGGGATGGTTCGAATTGCCCATAGGGAGGCCCGCGGTTTCGGCGTGACCGCGGTTGACGCATGCGGCACCGTCAGCGACTGCCGGACGATCCGGCCGAGCGGGTCGATTCTAGCGTATCCGGGCACCGGAGCGATCCGGTCTTGCGCGGCCAGGGGCCGGCCGCGGCAGTCGCAGACCGCCGTGCGTGGCAGACCGGCAGACGAGGAGCGGCTGCTGAATCGTGGAGAATGCGCCTCGAACTCCTGCGCCATGTCCCTGGTCCCCGGCACCCGCGTTGGCCAGTTCGAGGTCGCCGCGCTGCGTGGCGAAGGCTCCTCGACTCGGCCGGAGGGACTCGGATGGCCCTAACGCCTGGAACTCGCGTCGGTCCGTATGCGATCGCGGCCTCGCTCGGCGCAGGCGGGATGGGCGAGGTCTACCGGGCGCGTGACACGGCCCTCGACCGAGACGTTGCCATCAAGGTGTTGCCCGATGTGTTCGCGGCCGACGCGGAGCGGGTCGCGAGGTTCGAGCGCGAGGCCAGGACGCTTGCCGCGCTGAATCACCCCCACATTGCCCAGGTTTACGGCTTCGTGGAACTGCCGCCTGCGCCCGCCACGGCCGGGGACGCTCAGGGCGGGCTGGGCTGGGGCGGCCGCGCGATCGTGATGGAACTCGTCGAGGGCCAGACGCTCGCCGATCGCGTCACTCAAGGCGCCGTTCCCATGGACGAGGCGCTGGGCGTCGCGCGCCAGATTGCCGAGGCGCTCGAGGCGGCGCACGAGCTCGGTGTCGTCCACCGCGATCTGAAGCCGGCCAACGTCAAGCTCCGGGATGACGGCGTCGTGAAGGTGCTGGACTTCGGCCTCGCCAAGATCCTCGATCCGACATCCGCGGCCAGCGGCGAGGCGGGGCGGGCCGTGGCCGACCCGCTGGGCCTGTCGCCCACGATGACGTCGCCGGCGGTCACGCGCGCAGGCATCATCCTCGGCACCGCCGCCTACATGGCGCCCGAGCAGGCCAAGGGGTGCGGCGTGGACCGCCGCGCCGACATCTGGGCGTTCGGGTGCGTGCTGTTCGAGATGCTGACCGGACGGCCGGCGTTCCCGGGCGAAGACGTCAGCGACACGCTGGCATCGGTGCTCCGCACAGATCCGGCCTGGGCCGACCTGCCCGCCGACGCGCCGCAGGCCGTACGGCGTCTGCTGCGGCGCTGCCTCGTCAAGGACGTGCGGCAGCGGCTCGGCGACATCCGAGACGCGCGCCTGGAGATCGAGGAGGCGATGGCGGGCGCCGCGGCCGACGCCGAATCCCGGCTCTCGTCGATTGCCCCGGCGCTGGTCGGCGGACCGGCGCGTTGGCTGAAGGCCGTCTGGGCCCTGGCCGGCGCCTCACTGGCGGCAGCCGTGCTCCTTGCCGTGGTGCTCGCGGGCGTGTGGCCGCGGGCGGCCGCACCACAGCCGCGCCCGCTCACCTTGTCGCTCGTCCATGCCGGAGGGCGCGACGTCGGCACGGCTGCGATCTCGCCGGACGGTACACGCGTGGCCTACGGCGCGCGCCGGGCCGACGGCATGCCCGTGCTGTGGGTGCAGGGATTGTCGAGCGGCGAGGCCAGGGTGCTCGAGGGCACCGAAGGCGCGGCCATGCCGTTCTGGTCGCCCGATTCGCGGGACATCGGCTTCTTCGGAGGGCTCTCTCTGAAGCGGGTGCCCGCCGGCGGTGGCCGTGTCGAAGTCATGGCAACCGGAGTCGCGGGCGCCGGCGGCGCCTGGGCCCCGGACGGCACCATCGTCGTTGGCGCGAACGACGCGGAACTGCTGCGCGTGAGCGCGGCGCCGGGGAGTACGCCGGCGCCCCTGACGTCGCTGCCAGGCAGCGACTGGACGCACTGCTGGCCGAGCTTCCTGCCCGATGGGCGGCGGTTCCTGTTCACCGCCAAGCACTGGACCAGCGCGGCGGAGGCCAGCGGGCAGGGCATCTACATCGGCTCGCTGGACGGCGCCGAGCCCCTGCGCCTCCTACCGGATCTTTCCAGCGCCGTCTACGCGGCCCCCGGCTATCTCGTCTTCGCCCGCAACGGCGTGCTGCACGCGGCGCCGTTCGATCTGATGACCGGAACCATCACCGGCGACGCCGTGGCGCTGGGAGACGATGTCGCAACCAATGGCACCTACTACCTCGCCGCGGTTTCCGCCGCGGCCGACGGAACCCTGGCCCTCCGGCCGCCCCCGTCAATCGGGTTGGGCGGCACTATCGTTGCTGGCGGCTACGAATCACAGCTGCGGGTGCTCGATCGGCTGGGCGCCGGGCGTGCTGTGGGTGACCCGCAGTGGTTCAGCCACCAGATGGACTTGAACCCGGACGGTCGGAGGCTTGCCGTCAAACTGCTCGACCGATCATCGGCCACGGGCGATGTGTGGATCGTGGACCTTCAGACCGGTGGCCGCACGCCCGTCACCGCCAACCGGAGGGACGCCGGAGCGCCCGCGTGGTCATCTGACGGGACGCGTCTGGCCTACTCGAGCCAGCCTCAAGGCCACGCCGACGACGTTCACATTCAGGACATGCGTACTGGCCAGATCGTGCACAAGTTCGAGAGCCCGGATGTCATGGAGCACCCGGTCGTCTGGTCTCACGACGGCTCGTTCCTGATCGTGTTGGCGCGGGGCAAAGGGAGGCGAGCGCTCACCCGCTGGGATTTGGGCTCCAAGGACGTGACGCTGATCGTGGAGCCGGTAATTAATTTTTCCGATTCCACAACGCCGACACAA
>CAZBIP010000262.1:0-1915 GCA_964491885.1 uncultured Vicinamibacterales bacterium | reverse complement strand
AGGCGCTGGATGGCAGCGAAGCGCGCGGCATCCAGGGCATCGGAGCCATCGTGGTCGCGGCGTTGTCGCCGGACGATCGATTCCTGGCCTACACCTCCGCCGAGTCGGGCCGCCCCGAGGCGATGGTGACCGCGTTCCCGAGCCTGGGCAAGGTCTGGCCGCTGACGACCGAAGGGGGATACGTGTTGAGCTGGAGCAGCGACGGCCGGGAGATCCTCGTCGCGACGCTGTCGGGACATGTCGTGGCGTACCCGGTGTCGACCGCCGGGGGCTTCGCAGCCGGGCTCCCCGCAATGGTCGTGCGGGATGTCGGCTTCGGTGCCCAATACAGTGCCGCCGCGCCGGATCACTCCAAGATCGTCGTCCGCGTCAGCCCCGACGATGCCAAGGACAAGGGCGAGATCCGCCTGCTCTTTGACTGGCAGCACCGGGCGGGTCCGGCCTCCCGTCAGTGACTGCGACTCTGCTGCACGTCAGCACGACGTCCTGGTGTTCGGTTCCGTCACGAGGGCCGATGCGACGGAGGCCAGCGATGTCGATCTTCTGGTGTCGACGAGCGACAGTACCAGCCGTTGATCTCCGGCGGGACTGGTCGTGGACGTAAAATCTCTATTGGGCGGTCGCGTGCAGTTCGTGACGGTGGACGGACTCACCTGGCTATTCGGAAGGCGGATCGCCATTGAGGCTGAGGCTCTGTCACACCCGTGGGGATCCGCGCGTCAGCCCTCGTTCGATGATCGTGCGCCAAGGGGCAGAATGCGAATTCGCGACCGATCTTCATGAATCGTGACGATCGCACCTCGCAGGATTGCAGGTCGGGCAACCTCGATCGCGCTGGCGATCGTCTCGGCCGTCTGCGGGGCCAGGAGGTCTTGGACCCGAATCTGAATGACACTCGGCCCGACAGCCTCGGTGTCGGCCAGCACAGCTCCAAAGTCGAGGTCGTGGGTGACGAGCACACGCCCCTGTTCTCTCGCCCAAGCCAGGATGGTGACGTCGGTCGCCCGGCAGTCCCCGACCTCCGACCAATGCACGACATCGTGTCGATGGCTGGACAGCAGTCGCGCCAGCACCGGCGACAGGTTCATATCGAGCAGCAGATTCACGGCTGGACCAGAGGAACTTCCTGCTCTTCGGCGCGCCAGGCGGCATAGGCGAGTGCCTCCCGGATGTCCTCGCCTTCAAGGTAGGGATAGGCCTCCAGGATCTCGTCGGCGCTCCTGCCAGCGGCGAGCAGTCCCACGACGGTACCGACCGTCACACGCATGCCGCGGATGCACGGCTTCCCGCTCATGACGGCGGGGTCGCGGGTGATGCGCCTCAAGGGTGTCATGTCGAAACGCTCCTGCGCCATTGTAGCGCGCCGCGGCGGGAGTGGAGGCGACGGATTGGCAGTCCGGCCCGATCCCTTCCCCCATTCAGCCTCGATGAGGCCGTTCGTCATTGGAGGCCGCCTTCAGGTCCCGCAGGTTCGCCAGGTAGCGCCGCTTCAGCGCTCCCTGGCGCAGCGGATCGAACACCTCGTACCATTTCATCGCGTCACCCGAGCAGGGGGCCGGCGGCGATGAGTTCCGGCGTCTGGGTCAGGACCACGCGATCGCGGCCGAGCACCCCGCCCTGACGGCTGACGACTCCGCCCGACGCGCGTTCCCCGGCGACGAGGCCGTCGAATCGATCCGGTCGATGTTCGATGCGCCGATGGAGGCGCGAGAGGGGCGGTCCGACTTGCCCACAGGGCGCCCACGGTGTCGGCGTGACTGCGGCTGACGGACGCTACGCCAGCCTCGACGTGCGAGCCAGGAATCTCCCGCGCCCGGGCTCGCCCGCAACCTGCTCCTCGTGCCACACGACCTCACCCCCGGCGATCGTCGTCACGGGCCAGCCCGTCACGGCGCGCCCCTCGAACGGCGAGTCG
>CAZBIP010000261.1:0-4789 GCA_964491885.1 uncultured Vicinamibacterales bacterium | reverse complement strand
CCGTCTAGCCCTTCGACCTCGCGGACACGAAGGTGCGCGGCTCGAAGGCGAGGTCGCGCACGAAGGGGTAGGTCGGCACGCGGTGCACGCTCGCCAGGTGCTCGATGTCCTGGTCGACCGCGCCCTCGGTGAGCGCCATGAGATTCGGGTCGGCGAACGCGGCGATCTCCGGCACGAGGTAGCCGGCCTTCACCACCACGATCTTGAACGCCTTCGGGTCCAGGCCGAGCGCCGTGAAGTCCGCGACCTCGTGGAACGGGCGCCGGCGCGCCGTCAGCACCAGGGTGACGCCGTCGATGGCGACGACGGCCCTCCGCTCCGCCGGGACCGTCGCGGGCTCGAGGAAGACCACCCTGGCGGCCGTTTCCACCGGCGCGCTCGCCTGGGGATCGAGCGTCGCCCCAATCTTCAGCGTCAGCGTCTTCCCGACGCCGGCGGCGTAGCAGGCCTCCGTCGCGGGACGATCGGCAATGCCCGCCATGACGGCGTCGCGGACCTTCAGGCGGAGCAGGTCCGCCAGCGCGTCGGCGCGGTCGCCCGTGCCGCCGCCGGTCGGGTTGTCGCCCGAGTCCGACAGCACGACCGGGCGGGTCGGCAGTTCCATCGCCTTCGCGATCACCTCCGCCATCGTGCCCGTCGGCACGCCGAACACGAACTCGGAACGGGCGTCCCAGTACTGCCGGGCCAGTTCGGCGGCGGTCTGGTGCAGCGCGGGCGGCTTCGTGCCGGTGAGCACGGCCGCGGCGGTGGCGCGACCCTCGTCGGCCCAGACGTAGCCGACGAGCAGCGACACGTCGAGGACGCCGTCCCGCGCGTTCAGCTTCGGCAGCTGGGCCCAGAGCCGCTTCGCCGGCTCGTACTCGGTGCTGCTGCGCTCGCCCGGCATGAGGACCGGGATCGGCGCCCAGACGAGCGTGGGCCTGATGCCGCGGTCCAGGCAGTGCACGAGCATGTCGCAGGCGCGCTTGTGCGTCTCCTCCCGATCGATGTGCGGTGCGGTGCGGAACGCCGAGAGCATGTCGAGGTTGTCGATGACGCGCTGGCTCAGGTTGCCGTGGAGGTCGTAGCTCGCCGAGATCAGGCAGCGGTCGCCGACGACGCCGCGCACGGCCGAGATCCAGTCGCCCTCGGCGTCGGTCATGCCCTCGACGTACATCGCACCGTGCATGGGCAGGTAGACGCCGTCGAGGGGCAGCAGATCGCGCAACCGCGAGAGGAACTCCGACTTCAGCGCGTCGTAGGTTTTCCGCTCCACCGGCCCGCCGGGCACGGCGCTCGCGAGGAACACGGGCTCGAACGGGTAGGCGTAGGACCGGGTCACGTTGAACAGCCGGTAGTCCGCCAGCGCCTGGCCCCGCCGGACGGTGAAGTCCTCCATCCTGGACAGGATGTTGCCGTAGGTGCTGCACTCGATCTGGATCCCGCCGAACGCCACCCGCTTCGGGACCGCCCCCCCTCGCGCGCACGACGCTCCCCACGCCGCGAGCGATGCCATCGACGCCTGCCTGATGAACTCCCGACGCTTCATAGGACCGGACCTCCGCCGCCACGATACCACGGAGCCGGCAGGGCCTGCGCCCGGCGCGGACGCGCGCCGCGGGCCCCTGCTGGTATGCTGATCATCCATGACAGAGAGGATGGACGGGGAGCAGGCCGTCTACGCCTTCCTCGACGGTCTTGGGGTCCCGTACGAGCGGTACGAGCACCCGCCGGTCTTCACGGTGGACCAGGCGCTCGAGCACTGGGCGGGGATCGACGCCGTCCACGGGAAGAACCTGTTCCTCCGCAACAAGAAGGGCGACCGGCACTTCCTCGTCGTCGCGGCGCACACGACGCCCATCGACATCGCCGCCCTCGCCGCGCTGGTCGGGGAGTCGCGCCTCAGTTTCGCGTCGCCCGAACGGCTCTCCGCGCACCTCGGGCTCGTGCCGGGTGCCGTGTCGCCCTTCGGGCTCATCAACGACCGTTCCAGGTCGGTCAGGGTCCTGGTCGACTCGGAACTGCGTGCCGCCAGGCGGGTCGGGTTCCACCCGAACGTCAACACCGCCACCATCACGATCACCGGAGCCGACTTCGAACGCTTCCTCGTCGCGTGCGGCAACCCGGTGCGTCACTTCGAGTCCGGCCGCGGGGACAACGCGCTCACCCGGAAGTGACACCCCGCCGCGCCCAGCGGACGCGACGCGCGGATTTCGGCCGAAAACTGCCGCGCACGTTCCGGCACTGCGATTGCATCGTCACGTAGGCGCCAGCGTCCGGGAGGAATCGGCCATGCGGAGGAGTATCAAGCTGTTCGTCGCGGCGGCGTTGGGCCTGCTGCTATTCGTATCCGTCGTGCCCGCCGAAGCGCAGCGCCGCAGGCCGGGCCCCGCGGTGCGTCCGGGCGGAGCGCGCCTGGTCGTCGGGGCTCATTTCGGTTCCTACTACGGCCCCTACGCGTACAACCCCTGGTTCTATGGCAGTTTCTGGTACCACCCCTTCGGGTACCCGTACTACTACTGGGGCCGGGACACCGCGTCGATCCGGGTGCAGGTCGAGCCGAAACACGCGCAGGTCTTCGTGGACGGCGCGTTCGCCGGCACCGTGGACGACTACGACGGGTTCTTCCAAAGCCTGCCCGTCGAGCCTGGCTCCCGCGACATCACGATCTACCTCGAAGGCCACCGCAGCATCGTCGAGCGCATGTACTTGAGTCCCGGACGAAGCTACCGCATCAAGGGCGCACTGGAGCGGCTCGCGGCGGGCGAACCGGACGAGCTTCGCCCGCAGCCTCTCCGGGGAGGGCCGGCGGGGCAACCCAGGATGAGGCGGGCGGACCCTCGGGAAGTGCCGCAGCCGGGAACGTGGCCCGGTTCGAGGCCGCCGCAAGAGGCGTATCCGCCGGCCGAGTCGCGGGTTCAGGCTCCCGCCGAGAGCGGGGCGGAGCCGCCGCTGCCCCAGGACGCGCGTTTCGGCCAGTTGGCCATTCGCGTGCAGCCAGCCGGGGCTGAAGTGACCATCGACGGTGAGGTGTGGCACGCGCCGGAGGGAGCGGAGCGCCTCGTCGTGCACCTGCAGGCCGGCACCCACCGTGTCGAGATCCGGAAGGACGGCTTCGACCCGTTCGTGACGTCGATCGTCGTCCGGCGGGGCGAGGTCGCGTCGCTCAACGTCAGCCTCGCGAAGCTCTAGGCGGAAGCGAAGAACGCTCACACGGGGCGGGCGGCGCGGGAAGCAGTGCCGTGTCCATGTTGATACGGATTACTTGCGCCGCCGCCGTTCCGCGCCTTGACGGTGCCCGTTCCCGGGAGTAGGCTGGCCCCACACTCACGCACACCCTGGAGGGCCCGCCGATGCCTGCCGCCGCTGGCGCGCGATTCGGCCGGTACGAACTCGTTTCGCTGCTCGGCGCGGGCGGCATGGGCGAGGTCTTCCGGGCTCGGGACCACGACCTCCACCGCGAGGTCGCCATCAAGTTCCTGCCCGCCCGTTTCGCCGCGGACGCGACGCGCCTCGCGCGTTTCGCGCAGGAGGCCCGTGCGGCGTCGAGTCTGAACCATCCGAACATCGTCACCATCCACGAGGTGGGAGAAGCGTTTGGCCAGCCCTTCATCGTGATGGAACTGGTCGATGGCGCGACGCTGCGGCACGCCATCGCGAGCGGCCCGATTCCGCAGAAGCGCGCCATCGAGTACGCGGCGCAGATCGCCGACGGCCTCGCCAAGGCGCACGCCGCCGGCATCGTGCACCGGGACCTCAAGCCCGAGAACGTCATGGTGTCGGGCGACGGATTCGTGAAGGTGCTCGACTTCGGACTCGCGAAGCTCCGCAGCGATCCGGCGGGAGGCGGCGGGGGAGGACGCGCCGCCTCGTCCGACGAAGACGTCACGAGGGACACACCCGCGACGGATGACGGCGCCGTCGTCGGCACCGTCGGCTACATGTCCCCCGAACAGGCGGCAGGGAAGCCGACCGGGTTCCAGTCGGACCAGTTCTCGCTCGGCGTGATCCTGTACGAGATGGCAGCCGGCAAGCGGCCGTTCTCGCGCAAGACGTCGGTGCAGACGCTCGCGGCAATCATCGAGTCGGATCCCGTGCCGCTGCAGGACGCGAACCCCGCGTTCCCCCCGCCCGCCTGCTGGGTCGTCGAGCGCTGCCTCGCGAAGAACCCCGCCGATCGCTACGCATCGACTCTGGACCTGGCGCACGAACTGCGCGACGTTCGCACGCACCTCACCGAGATGACGCCGCCGAGCGGCGGCCGTCCGGAACGCGCGCCGACACCACGGCGGCGCCCGCGGGCGGCAGTGGCGGTGGCCGCCGGGTTCGCGGCGCTCGTCCTGGGGCTGCTCGCCGTGCCCGGCGTCAACGACGCCGTCAGGGCGCGGCTCGGCTGGCTCCCACTGCCGGGCGAAAAGCGGGTGGCGGTGCTGCCCGCATCGTGCCGGGGCGGGTCGGACGACGAGCGGCTGGCCTGCGAGGGGCTTCCCGAGTTTCTCGTCACGCGGCTGGGCGAGTTGCCGCGGTTCCAGCGCGGGCTGGACGTCGTGCCTGCGTCCGAGGTGAGCCAGAACGGCGTGACGACGGCGGGCGCGGCGCGGGGGCGGCTTGGGGCCACGCTCGCGGTGCACGTGACGGCCGAACGTCAGGGCACACGGGTCCTGCTCGGTGTCAGCCTCATCGACACCCGGCGTCTCCGTCAGGTCCGGGCGGCGACGCGCAACGTCGCGGCCGCCGGCGCCTCGCTGCTCGACGAAGCGGTGCGCGCCGTGGTGAACATGCTCGACCTGGAACTCGAGCCCGACGCGGA
>CAZBIP010000260.1:0-4821 GCA_964491885.1 uncultured Vicinamibacterales bacterium | reverse complement strand
TCGCGGCGGGCTTCCGGACGACGACGCTGCCGGCGGCGTCCTGGGCCCATTCGAGCTTGAGCGCCTTGGCCCTCCCGACCACGAACGCCGCGGCCGCGGCTTCGTGCTTGGACGGGCGAGGGATTAACGAGAGTTCGGCAAACGCCTTCCACACTCCGGCCGGCTTCAACCCTTCGATGGCTTTCGACATGGGACAGGCTCCTTGGTGACGCGGGGCTGTTTGAATGTAGCACAAGCACCTGGGGGCCGGGGGTTGGGGGCTGCGCCGGGCACGAGGAGCAAACTCCCGCCTGCTCCGTCTAATCCCGCATGAGCCTCAGAGCCCGCGCGCTCACCCTGCTGTCCGCCGTCCTACTGCTCCCGGCGGGGGCCGGCTTCATCCGGGTTCCGCCAGCCGCGGCCGGTCAGGCCGCACCCGTGCTCCGGCGGGAACCGGCTCCGGCCGAGCGGCAATTCCGCGCCTGGCTCGCCGCCTTCAACACGGGCGACCCCGCCGCCTATGGGGCGTTCGTCCGCGAGCACGCGCCGTCGCGCGCCCCGCGGATCGACAACGACATGGGCATGTACTCGATGACGGGGGGCTTCGACCTCCGCCGAATCGAGAGCACGACGGCCACGTCCGTGGCCTGCCTCGTCGAAGAGCGCGCCTGGGAGGGCATGGCCCGGGCGGTCTTCGAAGTCGAATCCGCGCCGCCCCATCGCATCACGCGGGTCGCCATGAACCTCGTGCCGCGCCCGGCGGACATGGCCGTCCGGCGGCTGAGCCTCGCCGGGCTGGCTGCCGCCACGCGCGCCAAGATCGACGCGCTGGCGGCGGCTGGCCGGTTCCAGGGCGCCGTGCTCGTCGCGCGGCGCGGAACGGTCGTCTACAGCGGCGCCAAGGGCCTCGCCCATCGGGAGGCCGGGACGCCCAATACGCTCGAGACGAAGTTCCGCATGGGCTCGATGAACAAGATGTTCACGGCGACGGCCGTCATGCAGCTGGTCCAGGCGGGAAGGGTCAGGCTCGATGCGCCGCCCGGCGCCTACCTGACGGACTACCCCAACCGCGACGTCGCCGCGAAGGTGACCATCCATCACCTCCTGACCCACACCGGCGGCACCGGGGACATCTTCGGCCCGCAGTTCACCGAGCACCGTCTGGAACTGAAGACGCTCGGCGACTACGTGAAGCTCTACGGCGCGCGCAGCCTCGAGTTCGAACCGGGGTCGAAATGGGAGTACAGCAACTACGGGTTCCTGCTGCTGGGGGTCATCGTGGAGCGGGTCTCCGGGCAGAGCTACTACGACTACGTGCGGGACCACGTCTTCAAGCCGGCCGGCATGACCGGCAGCGGGTCGGAGCCCGAGGAGGTGGCGGTTCCCGGACGCGCCAAGGGCTACATGCAGGACAAGGGCGCGTGGGTCCTGAACAGCGGCACGCTTCCCTACCGTGGCACGTCGGCCGGCGGAGGCTACACCACCGTCGGCGACCTGCTGCGCTTCGCGACGGCGCTCACGTCCCATACGCTGCTCGACGCCGCGCACACCGCGCTCATGACCGCCGGCAAGGTCGAGACGCCCGGTGGCGGGAAGTACGCCTACGGTTTCGCGGAGACCACGGAGAACGGCGTCCGGAGCTTCGGCCACAGCGGAGGCGCTCCGGGCATGAACGGCGAACTGCGGATCTTCCCCGACTCCGGCATCGTGGTCGCGGCGTTGGCGAACACAAGTTCCGGCGCGTCGCAGGCCGTGTCGTGGGTGAGCGAGCGACTGCCGCTGGCCGCGCGACCGGGCCCGCCCGGGCGCACGGAGGAACGGCACTGAAGGAAGGGCCGCCGCCTGCTCCCCCCGCGCACCCGTCGGCACGTCGGCCACGAGCGTCCACCGGCCGGGCATGCCGATGCCTTCCACGCTGCAGGAGCCGCCGTCGGCACCTGGCTGTGGGCCGCAGACCGCGCGTGGGAGGAACGGCCGCGGAGTTCGCCGGACGGCCCGGCTGTGGTAGCTTCCTGAGTCGTCCTGAGGAGATCCGTGCGCCGCTGGGCCGTCCGGACGCCCCGGCGGCGCAGCCTGCCGTCATCGAGGAGGCACCTGATGCGAATGCGCCAAGTGACCCGCGCCTGCCTGTTCCAGTTGGTGATTGGACTCCTCTGCGCGTCGGCGCTGGCCCAGCCGCGCCAGGTGACCTTCGAAGACATCATGGCGGTCAAGTCGGTCAGCGGCGCCGTCATCTCGCCTGACGGGACGAAGGTGCTGTTCACGGTTCGGCGGTGGGAGTCGCCGGCGGGGAAGCCCGAGACGCACAACATGCGGTCGCACGTGTGGCTGGTGCCGGCCGACGGGTCGGAGCCGCCGCGCCAGATCACCTTCTCGGAAGCCGGTGAGTCGTCGCCCGCCTGGTCGCCAGACGGCCGGTTCATCAGCTTCGTGTCGGCGCGCCCAGTGGCGGCGGCGGCGCCCGCCACAGACGACGGCCCGAGGCCCCAGCTCTGGCTGATGCGGACCGACGGCGGCGAGGCGTGGAGGCTCACCGAGGCGAAGGAGGGGGTGCAGGTCTACGCCTGGTCGCCGGATTCCGCCCGCATCGCCTTCACCGCGCGCGAGCCGCTTCCGAAGGAGGTCGAGGAGCGGCGCAAGCGGCGCGACGACGCCCGCGTGTTCGAGGGCGAGTTCCAGCTTGCGCGACTCTGGACGATCGACGTCACAACGCGGCAGGCGACCGAGCTCACGCCGGGCGCGCCGTTCACCGTGCAGGACAAGCCCGACTGGTCGCCCGACGGGCAGCAGATCGTCTTCGCCGCCACGCCGACGCCGATGATTCGCGACGAGCGGCAGCGGGTGTACATGGTGCCGGCGGCGGGAAAGGCCTGGGCGGCGATTTCGCCGGAGACCAGCGCCGGCGCGAACCCGGTCTTCTCGCCCGACGGCCGGTCGATCGCCTGGGTGACGACGCCCGGGGTCGGCAAGCCGAACGCGGAGGGGATCGCCACGCGCCCGCTCGTCAACGGTCGGCTCACGCTCTACGACGTGGCCTCGAAGACGGCGGCCGACGCGGCCTCGCCCTCGTTCGACAACTCCCCCGGCGCTCCCCAGTGGTCCCGTGACGGCCGGCGCATCCACTTCGTGACCGGCGTGGGCGTCTACCGCGACCTGTTCGCGTTCGAACCGGCCGGCCGGCGCTACGCGCGCGTGACGCGCGGCCTGGTCGTGTCCGGTCCGTCGTTCAGCAAGGACGGCACGAAGGCGGCTTTCACGATGGAGTCGGCCGAGAACCCAGCCGAGGTCTACGTCTCGGACGGGACGCTGGCCTCGCCCCGGCGGTTGACCTCGATGAACCCGGCGCTCTCCGGGTTGGCGATGGGGAAGACGCAGGTCCTCACCTGGAAGAGCAGCGAGGGCTGGGAGGTGGAGGGACTGCTGCTCGAGCCCATCGGCTACCAGCCGGGAAAGGCCTACCCCCTGCTCGTGGTCGTGCACGGCGGCCCGACCGGCGCCTTCTTCAACACCTTCAGGATGACCGCGGGCGACCCGGGCCAGCACTTCGCGGGCCAGGGTTGGGCGGTCCTCTACCCGAACCCGCGCGGATCGACCAACTACGGCGAGAAGTTCATGCGCGGCAACATCCCCGACTGGGGCGGCGGCGACTACCGCGACATCATGACCGGCGTGGACCAACTCGTCCGGCGCGGCGTGGCCGACCCCTCGCGTTTGGCCGTCATGGGATGGAGCTACGGCGGCTACATGACGTGCTGGATCGTGTCGCAGACCACGCGGTTCAAGGCCGCCATGATGGGCGCGGGGCTGTCGAACATCCACAGCATGTACGGCACCACCGACATTCCCGGCTACATCGCGGCGTTCTACAACGGAGCGCCGTCAAAGGAGACGCTCCCGCTCTACTTCGAGCGGTCCGGACTCACCACCGCCGACGCGGTCACGACGCCGCTGCTCATCCTGCACGGCTCCAACGACGAGCGGGTCCCCATCGGCCAGCCGATGGAGTTCTACCGGGCGCTCAAGGATCGCGGCAAGACCGTGGAGCTGGTCTTCTATCCGCGGGAGGGGCACGGGCTGTCGGAGTACTACCATCAGCTCGATCGGCTGAAGCGGCAGTACGACTGGCTCGCGAAGCACACGCTGGGGGTGCCAGCCACCGTCCGCTGAAGCAGGAAGAGCCCCTGGCCGGGTCGATCATCCGCGCGCCAGGGACGGCGGACGAGGGGGCGCCTCGCTCGCTGTCCATCAATGGCAGGGTTCCCGAGTCTGTTCCAGGATGGGTTGACCTGTCTGCTGCGCGGAGGCGGTCCACGCCGAGAGCGGAAGACGCCCGGATGCGGGCTGACCGGCGGCGTCCAGCGCGAGTCTGGTCTCGTGAGCAGACGCAGCAGCCTCCGTGCTCCCATCGACCCGAGTTCGCCCTGCCGGCGCTCGTGCTCGGCCTCACCATCCTGTGGCCGCCGACCGGGGCGGCAACATCGGGCTCCGTCCCAGCCGGCGCCGCCCCGGCCGCCGCGACCACAGGCCCCCGCGGATGACGCCTGCGAAGGCACGTCATGTTCCACACGACGAAGCGGTGCGGGTTCTTCTGGTTCGCCCGGTACAGGTAGTGGTTGTTCACGCCCCAGTTGCCGAGCAGGCCGTCGGCCTCGCCGATGAACGCCTGCGCGGCGACGAGCCGGACGAAGGCCCCGAGCTCGAGGTAGGCGGACATCGCCTCGATGAATCGATCGTCCGGGGCGTCCATGATGGTGCGGCCCATGGCTTCCACCGGCAGGTACAGCGCTCCGGCGGATTCCGTCACCCGGGTCTGCGGCTCGTACAGCGCCGCGTACGCACCCA
>CAZBIP010000259.1:1561-4827 GCA_964491885.1 uncultured Vicinamibacterales bacterium | reverse complement strand
GAGGCGGATGGCGACGGCGTCGTCGATCTCGAGGGCCGCGATGCGGGCCTCGGCCGCGACGGAGACGTTCAGGACCGCCGAACTCGAGGGCGGGCCGGCCTTGGGGCTGCCTTCAGGACCGGTGGCCGGGTCGCCTGTCGGGCCGTTCGCCGAGTGAGAGCTGGAGGCGCCTCGCGGGCCGGCTCCCTCGCTGGATGGCGCGGCCGGTCCAGCACCCGCGAGCGCCGCCGGGCCCATCACACAGATCATCAGCAGCCCGGTCAGCAGTCGAATTGGCACCGCGAGAGCCTCCACGCAGAGTAGACGGAAGCTGCGGGGGATAAGTTTGCCCGCCCGCCTTCGCTAAACGGCCTGCCGGCCGGCTTCGGCGCGGCGAGCTCCGCTACAGGGCGGGCAGGCGCCCCGCCTTCCGCGGGTGGCCGGGGCGCTTTCCATTTGCCCGCAGGCTAGTCAACGTCAGTTCTGCCGAGGACAAATGGAAACGTCCCGGACAGGACCCGCCACCGGGCGGGCAGGTCTTGCTCCATGTCTCCGAGGGGGCCACAATTGACTCGGAGACCTCATGGCCGTTCAGACAAGCGACGCCCCCGGCAAGCCCGCCTCACGCCCCCCTCAACCCGCCTGGCACACCCTCGCGGTGCACACCGTCCTCGCCCAGCTGGGCTCCAGCCCGGGAGGCCTGTCGTCGGCCGAGGCCGCCGCGCGCCTCGCCGAGCACGGTCCCAACGAGCTGCAGGCCGCGGCCGGCGTATCGCCGTGGTCGATCCTCGCGGAGCAGTTCAAGAACGTCCTGATCGTCATCCTCCTCGTCGCCACGGCGCTCTCCGCCGTCCTCGGCCACGCCACCGAGGCGGTCGCCATCGCGGCCATCGTGCTGCTCGCCGTCCTGCTCGGGTTCGCGCAGGAGTACCGCGCCGAGCGCGCGACAGAAGCGCTGCGGCGGATGGCCGCGCCGACGGCATCGGTCATCCGCGACGGCGACCAGCGCGAGATCCCGGCCCGGGACGTCGTGCCCGGCGACGTCATCCTGCTCCACGCCGGCGACCGCGTGCCCGCCGACGCGCGGGTGATCGACTCGGTCAACCTGCAGATCGAGGAAGCGGCGCTGACCGGCGAGTCGATGCCCGTCGAGAAGCATGCCTCCTCCCTCCCGGATCCCGGCCTGGTGACCGGCGACCGCCGCAACATGGCCTACGCGGGCACCGCGGCCACGTACGGCCGCGGCCGCGCGGTGGTCACCGCCACGGGGATGAACACCGAGTTCGGCGCCATCGCGCGCATGCTGCAGACGGTGGAGACGGGGCGGACGCCGCTCCAGGACAACCTCGACCGCGTCGGCAGCACGCTGGCCAAGGCCACGCTCGTCGTGGTGGCCATCATCGTCGGCCTGGGGCTGCTGCGGGGCCAGCCGTTCATCGAGATGTTCATCTTCGGCATCGCCCTCGGCGTGGCCGCGGTGCCCGAGGCGCTGCCGGCGGTCGTCACGATCTCGCTGGCGATTGGCGTGCAGCGGATGGTGAGGCGCAACGCCCTGATGCGCAGGCTCCCGGCCGTCGAGACGCTGGGGTGCACGTCGGTCATCTGCTCGGACAAGACGGGCACGCTGACCAAGGACGAGATGACCGTCCGCGCGATCGTCGCCGCCGGCGAGACGGTGGAGGTCTCGGGCGCGGGCTACGACCCGTACGGGACGTTCTCGAAAGACGGCGAACACGCCGAGCCGTCGGACGTCGTGCGCCGCCTGCTCGCCGCCGCCGCGCTCGCCTCGGACGCGTACATCGTCCGCGACCCGGAGAGCGGCCGGTGGCACGTCAAGGGTGATCCCACCGAGGGCGCGCTCGTCGTGGCGGCGGCCAAGGCCGGCCTGCAGAAGGCCGAGCTCGACGCGCGCTGGACGCGCATCGGCGAGATCCCGTTCACGTCAGAAACCAAGCGGATGACGACGCTGCACGAGGGGCCCAGCGGGTCCGTGGCGGCGTCGAAGGGCGCGCCCGAAGTCGTGCTCGCGTCGTGCACGCACCACTGGACGCCGGCGGGGCCGGCCCCGCTCGACGATGCCGGCCGGAAGGCGCTGCTCGCGGCGGCGCGCGACCTGGCGAGCCGCGCCCTGCGCGTCCTTGCCGTGGCGCGCAAGGAGACCGATCGGCTCAAGGACGCCGAGCACGGCATGACCTGGCTCGGCCTCGTGGGTATGAGCGATCCGCCGCGGCCGGAGGCCGTCGACGCCATCCGGACGTGCGAAGAGGCGGGGATCCGGGTGGTGATGATCACGGGCGACCACCCGGAGACGGCAGGCGCGGTGGCGCGCGAACTGGGCCTGCTCAAGGGCGGCCGGGTCGTGACGGGCAGCGAACTGGAGTCGATGGACCAGGCGACGCTGGACCGCGATGTCGAGTCGATCGACGTGTACGCCCGCGTGTCGCCCGAGCACAAGCTGCGCGTCGTCGGCGCCTGGCAGAGCCGCGGTCACGTCGCCGCCATGACCGGCGACGGCGTCAACGACGCGCCCGCGCTCAAGAAGGCCGACATCGGCATCGCGATGGGCATCACGGGCACGGACGTCACCCGCGAGGCGGCCGCGATGACGCTCACCGACGACAACTTCGCGTCCATCGTGGCGGCCGTCGAAGAGGGCCGGGCCATCTTCGGCAACATCAAGAAGTACTTGATGTACCTGCTGTCGTCGAACGTGGGCGAGATCGGCCTCATGGCCGGCGCCACGCTGGCCGGCCTGCCGCTGCCGCTGACCGCGGTGCAGATTCTCTACGTGAACCTCGCCACCGACGGCCTGCCGGCCCTGGCGCTGGCGGTGGACCCGCCCGAGCCGGACATCATGAGCTGGAAGCCGCGCAACCCGCGCGTCGGCATTTTCACGCGCCCCGTCGTCTCGCTGATGGCCGCCGGCGGGCTGTGGTCCGCGATGGCGAACCTCGGCCTCTTCACCTGGGCGCTCCAGTCCGGGCGCGGCCAGGAGGAGGCCATGACGATGACGTTCGTGTCGCTCGTCGTGATCCAGTTCTTCAAGGCTTACTGCTTCCGATCCGACCGGCAGTCCGTGCTGGTCCGGCCGTTCGCCAACAAGTGGCTCAACCTCGCCATCCTCACGGGCCTGATCATGCTGGCGGGCGTCGTGCACCTGCCTCCGCTGCACGCGCCGTTCAGCACCTACAGCCTGCCGGTGCAGGACTGGCTGATCGTCGTCCTCGTGGCCGCGTCCGTGCTGCCGGTGCTGGAGGTGACGAAGCTCATCCTGCGCGCGCGCGACA
>CAZBIP010000259.1:0-1461 GCA_964491885.1 uncultured Vicinamibacterales bacterium | reverse complement strand
CGGAGGCCGCCCTCGAGGGCTTTCACTCCAGGCACGCCGAGCTTCGCGAGGTCGAGCGCCGCACGGGCGCTTGTGGCTTCGTCCGGTCAAGCACAGTAGGCGACGATCGTCTTCCTCTCTCCCTTGAGGAGCGCGGCCTTCTGCGGGACCTCGCGGAGCGGGAAGAGGAGCGCGCCAGGGATGTGGCCGGCCGCGTAGGAATTCTCGTCGCGGATGTCGAGGGTGACCACCTGGCCGGCGTCGAACGCCTGCTTGAAATCGGCGAGGGAGACGCGGGCGACGTCCTGCTGCCGGACCGGGCCCTGGCCCGAGGCGGGCGCGCAGGCGGCCAGCGAGGTTGCGCAAACGAAGATGGTGATGAGCGGGGCGAACGCGCGTCTGGTCATGGGCGGAACGTGCCTCCGTGCACGGCGCTGCCCCTGTGTCGCCGCGCGTCGGGCGGCAGGCGGGGGGCTCCTTCAGCCATGATACCGTAACGGGGATGCGCACCGAGTATCACCGCTGGCATTCCAGCCGCACGGGCCGCGAGATGGGGCTCGTCGTCTACGGCCACTGGGGCCCGCCGATGCTCGTCTTCCCGACGAGCGGCGGCGACGAGTGGGAGATGGACCGGCAGGGCATGATCGCGGCCCTGGCGGATTTCATCGATCCCGGCAAGGTCAAGCTGTTCACCATCGACGCGAACAGCCGCGATTCGTTCTACAACCGCGGCGCGCACCCGTTCCACCGGAGCTACATGCAGGCGCAGTACGACGCGTACGTCCGCGAGGAGGTCGTGCCGTTCATCCGCCGGAGCTGCCAGTCGGACGACATCGGCATCGCGACGATGGGCGCGTCGCTCGGGGCGTACCACGCGGCGAACTCGCTGTTCAAGCACCCGGACGTGTTCAGGCGGTGCTACGCGCTGTCGGGCGTCTACGACCTGAAGCGGTTCATGGACGGGATGTACGACGACAACTTCTACTTCAACAACCCCGTCGACTACATGGCGAACATGGACGACCCGCGCGCGCGCGGGCTGCTGGCCGGATGCGAGGTGCACCTGGCGACCGGCCACGGGCCGTGGGAGGACAAGGGGCCGACCTACCGGATGGCCGAGGTGCTCCGCGCCAAGGGCCTCCCGCACTCGCTCGACGACTGGGGCGAGATGGGCGGCCACGACTGGCCGTACTGGAAGCACCAGATGCGCAGGTACCTTTCCGCCTGGTGAAAAAGGGGCCAGGCCCCTTTATAGGCCCCTTTATGTGTGACCGCGGGGGTGGGATTCGGAGACGGGGAGGGGGCGGCCGAGGAGGCCGCCGCGCAGGCGCGCGAGCTTGTACAGGTGGAAGCGCAGCGGGCCCATGAACGTGTAGCTGGACGTCAGGTTCAGCAGCCGGTCGCCCCGCTCGTCGGCCACCTGCGCCGTCAGGCTCGCGCGGCGCTCCTCGTACCACTCGCGCGACAGGCCGCCACGCGCGA
>CAZBIP010000258.1:675-4828 GCA_964491885.1 uncultured Vicinamibacterales bacterium | reverse complement strand
GGTGCCACACTCGCGAGGGATGCCCGCCACCACCGGCCGGCATCCCTCGCGTGTTAGACGGGGCGCGTCTGGCGGGCGCCCCGCTTGACGTTCCCTGCCGAAGCCGCTACAACTGATGAGTTGAGCGCCACATCGATGAGCACAGCCGTCCGCCGCATCCTCCTGCTCCTGGCCCTGGTCGGGCTCGCCTCTGCCGGCGGCTCGATGTTCGTGCATTTCAAGCTCGTCAGCCAGCCTCAGTACCTCAGCTTCTGCGACGTCAGTTCCTACATCAGCTGCTCGACCGTCTACCAGAGCCGCTATGCGGAGTTCCTGGGCGTGCCGGTGGCGCTGCTCGGCGCGCTGTGGTACGTCGCCGTGCTCCTGGTGCTGGCCGGCGCGCGGCGCGGCTGGGCCAGCTTGCGTGAGAGCGCCTTGGGCTACGTGTTCGTGCTGGCGACATTCGGGTTCGGGTTCATCCTGTACATGGCGTACGCCTCGCTGGTGCTGCTCAAGACCATCTGCCTGCTGTGCGTCGTGACCTACGTCTGCGTCACGGCGATCTTCGTCATCTCCGGGCTGAAGACGATGTATCCGATGAAATCGATCCCCCGCCGGATGCTGCAGGACGCGCGGGCCGCCCTTGTGAGTCGGGGCGCGCTCGCGACGCTGCTGGTGTTCGTCGTCACGACGACGACCGCCGTGGCCTTCTTCCCGCGCCTGCCCGTCAAGGACGGGGAGGCCTCGACGGGGCAGTCCGGGACGGCTGTCGACCGGCGGGACGAGTTCCTGCGTTTCTGGGAATCGCAGCCGCGGGTGCCGGTGCCGGTGTCCGCCGAGGGCGCGGCGGTGCTCATCGTCCGGTTCTCCGATTTCGCCTGCTCGGCGTGCGGGCACTCCTACGAGGCCTACAAGCCGGTCTTCGCCAAGTACGCGGCGCTCTATCCGGGAGTGGTCAAGCTCGTCGCGAAGGACTTCCCGCTCGACTCGGAGTGCAACTCGAACGTGACCCGCGCCACGCCGGCGTCCTCATCGTGCGAGGCGGCGGCCGCTGCGTATCTCGCGAAGGCGAAGGGCCGCGATGAGGCCATGCAGGACTGGCTCTACAAGAACACGGCGTACGTGCCGCCGGCGTCGATCCGTCAGGCCGCGAAGGAAATCGGCAGCGTCGCGGATTTCGACGGTCAGTATCAGGCCGCGTTGAACCAGATCAAGACCGACGTGGCCCTCGCCACGATCCTCGGCGTCCGGGTGACCCCGACGTTCTTCATCAATGGCATCAAACTCGAAGGCGCCCTTCCCCCCCAGTACCTGGACTTGGCCCTCGAGCAGGAACTGAAGCGCGCAGGCAAAATTCAATAGGCGATGCTGGCCCTGGAGACGGAGCAGCTCACGAAGGACTATGCCGTCGGGTTCTGGCGGCCGAGGCCCTACCGTGCCCTCGACCGGCTGACCCTCCAGGTGGCGCCCGGCGAGGTCTACGGGTTCCTCGGCCCGAACGGCGCGGGCAAGACCACGACACTGAAGCTCCTGATGGAGCTCATCTACCCGACGTCGGGGCGGTTCGCGATTCTCGGGCACGCGCCAGGCCACGCCGACATTCGGCGCCGGGTCGGCTTCCTGCCCGAAGCACCGTACTTCTACGACTACCTGACCGCGGAGGAACTGCTGGCGTACTTTGCCGGCCTGTTCGGCCTCAAGGGTGAGAGCCGGCGTGCGCGGGTGTCGTTCCTCCTCGACCAGGTCGGCATCGGCGGAGAGCGCCGCCTGCCGCTGCGGAAGTACTCCAAGGGCATGCTGCAGCGCGTCGGCCTCGCCCAGGCGCTGCTGAACGAGCCCGACCTCGTGTTCCTCGACGAGCCGATGTCGGGCCTCGATCCGCTCGGGCGCCGGGACGTGCGATCGCTCATCCTCGGCCTCCGCGACCGCGGCTGCACCGTGTTCTTCAGCTCGCACATCCTCTCGGACGCCGAGGCGCTCTGCAGCCGCGTGGGCATCCTCGTCGGGGGGCGGCTGGTGGCCTCGGGCAGCCTCGCCGAGATCCTGGCGTTCGAGGTCGAAGGCTGGGAACTCGTGATGTCCGGCCTCGACGAGGCGGCGATCGCGGCGCTCGGCGACCGCGCGCGCCGAGCCACGCGCATCGGCGAGGGCCGCTACGCCATCGACCTGCCGCCGGTCGGGGATCCCGACCGCACCATTGCCGACCTGCGGTCGCGCGGCGGCCGCCTCGTCTCGCTCAATCCGATGCGGGCGACCCTCGAGGACTACTTCGTCCGCCAGGTGACGGCGCAATCGGCCGAGCCCCCGGCCGGGCGCGTGGTGCCGGAGGGATGATGGCGCGCGTCATCGGCCTGGTCGCGGCGCACGTCTTCAAGGAGTCGGTGCGCGACAAGGTGCTCTACAACCTGGTGCTCTTCGCGGTGCTCCTCATCGGGGCGTCGTACCTGGTGGGCCAGCTCACCGCCGGGCAGGACATCAAGATCATCAAGGACCTCGGCCTCGCGGCGTCGTCGCTGTTCGGCCTGTTCATCGCGGTGTTCATCGGCGTCGGCCTGGTGTGGAAGGAAGTGGATCGGCGGAGCGTCTACAACCTCCTGGTCAAGCCGGTCCGCCGCCACGAGTTCATCGTCGGCAAGTTCCTCGGCCTCGCCCTCACGCTGCTGGTCAACGTCGCCGTGATGGCCGCAGCGCTCTACGCGGTGCTCGCGCTGATGAACTGGCACGACCCTGGGCTCGCCCAGGTGAGTGTCGAGGCTCCGGTGCTCGACCCGGCGCTGTTGAAGGCGTTCGGCCTGCTCTACCTGCAGCTTCTGGTCGTCACGTCGGTCGCGCTGTTCTTCTCCACGTTCGCCGGGCCGCTCATGTCGGCGGCCTTCACGTTCGGCCTTTACGTTGTCGGCCACTTCAACGACGACCTGGCCCACTTCGAGAACGTGGTGGAGTCTCCGGCGGCCGCGTGGCTCGGCAAGGCGCTCTACTACCTCCTGCCCAACCTGGCGCCGTTCGACGTGAAGTCGGCGGTGGTGCACGGCCGCGACGTCCCGGGCGCGTACATGGCGCTGACCGCCGGATACGGCGCGCTGTACGTCGCCGCGATGCTGGCGCTCGCGATCGTGATCTTCCAGCGGCGGGACTTCAAGTAACCATGGCAGGCACGGCAGCCGGCGGTTCGGGCGGTGGTGGAGCGCGGGTCCGCGCGGCGCTGCTCCTCGCCGCCGCCCTGGTGTCGTGGGGAACGGCCGTGTCGCTCGGCGCCTGGCGCGACCGGCATCATGCCATCCCGCCCGCGGCGGACGAGATCCTCTACCTCCGAGGCGGGGAGGCGGCGCCGCGGCTCGCCCTCGGGTTCGACGCCATTCTGGCCGACGTCTACTGGATCCGGGCGATCCAGCACTTCGGCGGCGCCAGGCGTGCGGCGGACGACGCGGACCGATCGTACCGGCTGCTCTACCCCCTGCTCGAACTGACGACGAGCCTGGACCCGCACTTCACGGTCGCCTACCGCTTCGGGGCGATCTTTCTGTCGGAGCCGTTCCCGGGCGGGCCCGGACGCGCCGACCAGGCCATCGCCCTCCTGGAGCGCGGCCTCGCCGCCGACCCGAAGAAGTGGCAGTACGCGCACGACGCCGCGTTCGTCCACTACTGGTGGCGGCGCGACTACAAGGCCGCCGCCGAGTGGTTCGACCGCGGGTCGCGCATCGAGGGCGCGCCGTGGTGGCTGCGGTCGATGGCCGCCACGACGCTGGCCCAGGGGGGCGACCGGCAGTCCTCGCGGCGGCTCTGGCAGCAGCTCCACGAGACCGCGGACAACGACTGGCTGAAGTCCAGCGCCGATCGCAGCCTGGCGCAGCTCGACGCCATGGACCAGATGGACACGCTTGCCGTGCTGATCCGCCGGTACAGGGAAGCGGCCGGAGAAGCCCCCGAGACGTGGGAGGCGCTCCGCCCGTACGGCTTGCGCGGCGTCCCCCTCGACCCCACGGGCACGCCATTCGTGCTCGACACGCTGGCACCGGGAGGCGTCATTCTCTCGCCCAAGTCGTCGCTCTATCCGCTGCCGCCGGACATGGCTCCCGGGCAGGGGAGCGCGGGCCACGCGCCATGACGACGTTCGGGCTCGTTCTTGCGGGAGTGCTCGGGGCCTGCGTCGGCAGCTTCCTGAACGTGTGCATCT
>CAZBIP010000258.1:0-665 GCA_964491885.1 uncultured Vicinamibacterales bacterium | reverse complement strand
GCCTGCCCCTCGATCAGTCGCTGGTGTACCCGGCGTCGCACTGCATGAGCTGCGGCCGCAAGCTGAGCTGGTTCGAGAACGTCCCCATCCTCGCCTGGCTGGCCCTCGGGGGGCGGTGCCGCACGTGCCGCACCCGGATCTCCGCCGTGTACCCCCTCGTCGAGGCGTTCACCGCGGCCATGTTCGTGTGGGCGGCCTGGCAGTACGGCATGACCGTGCTGCTCGCCTCCAGGCTGCTGCTCGGCTGCGCGCTCATCGTGCTGTTCTTCATCGACCTCCACCACCGGATCCTGCCGAACGCCATCACGGTTTACGGGACGGCCGTCGGCTTCGCCCTGAGCTTCTTCGCGCCGCCGGGCTGGGTGTCGTCGCTCATCGGCCTGACGATCGGCGGCCTGATCCCGCTGGCCCTGGCGGAGGCCTATTACAGGTTCCGCAAGATCGAAGGCCTCGGGATGGGTGACGTGAAGATGCTCGCGCTCATCGGCGCGTTCCTCGGCTGGCAGCTGGTGCTCCTGACCCTCGCCGTCGCGTCCGTCCTCGGTTCGCTCGTCGGCCTCGCCCTGATCGTGACCCGTCGGGGCTCGATGAAGCTCGCCCTCCCGTTCGGCACGTTCCTCACCATCGCCGCCATGTTCGCCGCCGCGTACGGAGAGCCGATCGTG
>CAZBIP010000257.1:3084-4859 GCA_964491885.1 uncultured Vicinamibacterales bacterium | reverse complement strand
CGGCGGTTGAGGTTCCCCTTCTTCTGCAGCGTCAGGTAGAACGTGTTCGGCCCGGACAGCCCGATCACGCCCGCGGCGTCGTGCTTCAGCTTCGGATTCGTGGTCTTCGGCAGCCTCGCGACGGCCACCGACTTTTGCGTCTCCGACACGACCTGCATCGAGACCAGCCCGTCCCTCACGTCCAGCACCTGGCCGATGGGCTTCTGCTCGGGCCCGCCCCGGCCGCCGCGGCCGAATCCCATCCCTGGGGGCGGACCGCCTGCGCGCCCGCCCTGCGGCGGGCTCTTGCCTTCGACGATGCGGACGAAGTTCGCCGTGGCGAGCGGCGCGTTCACGTAGTCGAGCGTCGTCATGATCTGGCGCGTCTCTTCGCCCGAGCCGATGCCCAGCGTGGCGTACAGCCCGTCGTCCAGGTAGACGCCGGCGCGCGTGAGCGGCTTGTCGAGGTTCGCCACGCCGTACGCCACGACCGCCGTGACGAGCGCCGAGTGCTGCTGGTGCTCCGTGTACGGCACGAGCTCGCTGTACAGGTCGTTGGTCGTGTGCCAGGCGTACGAATACGGGTAGCTGGGGATCTCCTTGCCGTCCGGCCCGGGGCGCGCGCTCGACGTCGCGAAGTTCAGCGTCGGGATGCCGCGCATTTCGAACGACGACGAGTCCGTACCGCCGGGGCTGGTGGCGTGCGCCCTCGGGACCCCCCTGGTCAGCACGAAGGGCCACTTCGGGTTGAGCGTCGCGAGCGGCGCCGTGATCGAACGGAAGTCGTCGTACCAGGTCTCCGGCACCGAGGCCCCGGTAATGGCGCTCGGGCTGCCGTCGCGATTAATCATCATCACGATCTTCGCGTGAAGTTCGGGGTGCTGCTTCAGCCACGCCTGGGACCCGACGAGCCCCTGCTCCTCCGCCGCGAACGCGATGAACGTGACCGACCGCCTCGGCCGCGCGCCGGCGGCGGCGATCAGGCGGACGGCTTCCATGCCCGGCGCGAACCCGGACCCGTCGTCCACCCCGCCCGTCGCCGAGCTGAACGCATCGAAGTGCCCGCCGATCACGATGTGCTCGTCCGGAAACGCCGACCCACGAAGCGTGGCCACGACGTTGTGGTACTTGACCGGGCCCATCTTGAAGTGGTTCCGGATGTCGAACTCGAGGACGACCGGCTCGCCCTTCTCGACGAGAGCCTTGATCTCCTTGTACTGCGTGTCGAGCAGCTTGACGTCGGGCAGCACCGGGAGCGCGTTCCAGGACGCGACGAAGCCGTCGAGGATGCCGATCGGCGGCTCGGAGTTCTGGTGCGGCTGCAGGGGCGACGTCGGCGCGGCAGACTGGATGGTGCCGAGCGCGCCCGCTTCCACGAGCGCGTTCGTGAGCGGCGGCATCATCTCGGCGTCGAGGTATTCGGGCGAGCCGTCGGGCAGCTTCGAGCCCTTGCGGCCGTCGCGCGCGAACCCGCTCGACGCGCCGGGGATCAGCACCCAGGCCCCCTTGAAGGCGGCCTTGTTCGCCGCGATCTCGGCGAGGGCGGCCTGCACCGCCGCCCGCTTCTTCTCGACGTTCTCCTTCGCAACCGGCCTCCCGCCCTGCGCCCGGCCAGGGATCGAGAACGGATCGGCCTTCAGGACGACGACCGGGCCGCGCTGGATGCCCTTCGTGCCTGCGGTGAAGCTCGGCGTTCCGAACCGGAGCGCCTTCTCGGCCGGCTTGAGCATCTTGCCGAACCACGGGCCCCGGTTGAAGCCGACCGGCAGTTCGCCGACTTCCTCGAGCCTGGCGTC
>CAZBIP010000257.1:0-2984 GCA_964491885.1 uncultured Vicinamibacterales bacterium | reverse complement strand
TCGCCAGCCCCTGCAGACGAGTCTTCATGAAGCCTCCACAAAAAGGGGCCTGGCCCCTTTTCCCACGGCCAGGCACCCCGACAACGCCGTTTTTCGCCCACTTCCAAGGAATTGCCCCCCCGAAAAGGGGCCTGGCCCCTTTTTACTTGAACTGCGGGTCGGGGTGGACGGTGAGGCGCTTCGTGTCGATGTCCTTCCCGTCCACGGTCAACGTTACCTTGAACCCTCCCGGGTCCACCAGGTTCCCTCCGCGGCCGCCGCGCCCGGCGGCAAACCCGGCTGGCAGTGCCTGCCCGGCGCGCCCAGCCGCCGCCGCGCGTCCGCCCGGCCCGACGGGCGCCGCCCCCGGCGGCGCCTGCCGGATCAGGTTCCAGAAGATCTTCTGCAGCCCCTTCTTCGCCGTCGCCGTGACCTCCTGGACGTGGTTCCCCTCGAGGTCCTTGATCGCGATCTTCACGTTCTTCGCGTCGCCCTTCAGGAAGTAGTAGATCGTCGCGCCGACGGGCGGGTTCGCGGCCTTGACCAGCTCGCCGAGCGTGTCGCCCCGCCGCTCGAACCGGTTCCACTTGATCGCCGCGTGCGGCTGGAACAGGTGCGCCTCCTTCCCGAACACCTCGGGCGTGAACTCGCGGATCGGCGCGATGTCGGCAATCCAGAACCCGCGCGCGTAGCTCCCGATGGCCATCTCGCGGTCGCGCTTCTGGATCGCCAGGTCGCGGATCACCATCGTCGGCTGCGACGTGCTGAACGCCGTCCACGTCTTCCCCTGGTCGATCGTCACCCAGATCCCGTTGTCGGTCCCGAGGTAGAGCACGTTCGCGTTGTCGGGGTCTTCCTCGACGTCGAAGATCGGGTTGTTCATGCCGCCCGAGATGTCCGCCCACGTCCTGCCGAGGTCCTTCGTGACGAACAGCCAGGTCTTGTCTTCGTCGTGCGTCCGGTAGCCGCTGAACGCCACGTAGCAGGTGCTGTCGTCGTGGGCCGACGGCACGACGCGCTTCACCCACCGGTCGTAGGGGATGCGGTCGCCCTTGACGCCCGGCTTCGGCTTCCCGGCCGCGTCGTAGAACAGGCCGGTAACGTTCGTCCAGTTCACGCCGCCGTCCGTCGTCACCTGCACGTTCCCGTCGTCGGTGCCGGCCCAGTAGAGGCCGGGCTTCCTCGGCGACTCGGCGAAGCTGTAGACCGTCGCCCACTGCAGGTTCGTCTTCCGCGACAGGGCCAGCTTCTCCTTGTCGGCCTTCGTGAGGTCGGGGCTGATCTTCACGAACGACCCCGGCTCGCCGCGGTTCAACGACCGCCACACGTACTGGCTCGCGATGTAGACGATGCCCGGGTTGTGCGGGGAGAGGACGATCGGCGCGTTCCACTGGTAGCGGAGCGCGGGTTCGCCCGCCGAGGTCTCCTCGGGCGTCAGCCGCACGGCGAGCCGGCTCGTCTCGCCCGTGTTCAGGTTCAGCCGGTTCGACGACCCGAACTGGCTCTCGCTGTACAGGTACTCGGGGTTCCACCAGTTCCGGACGACGTAGAAGCCGTCGCCTCCCGATAGGTACCGCCAGTCGGACGGGAAGATGCCGTAACTGTTGCGCGTCTGCGACGGCCCCATCCACGAGCCGTTGTCCTGGGTGCCGCCCATGACGTGGTAGGGCTGCTCCTGGTCGACGGCGACGTCGTAGAACTGCTGCGCCATGATGGCGTTCTTCTGGCTGAAGTGCTTGCCGCCGTCCCAGGTCTCGGACACGCCGCCGTCGTTCCCGCTCAGGATGTGCAGCGAGTTCAGCGGGTCCACCCACACGACGCGGTGATCGACGTGGGTCTTCCCGGTGCCGTCCCAGCCCGTGACGGCGAACGTCTTTCCGCCGTCCTTCGACACGGTCGTGTTGGTGTCGCCGCAGTAGACGACCTTGTCGTCGTTCGGGTCGACGATGATCCGCCCGTAGTACCCGCCCTCGGTCTGGTTGACCTGCGCGCTGCCGCCCGTGAGCTTGTACTCGGTCATGCGCGTCCACGTGTCACCCTGGTCGTCCGAGCGGTACACCACACCGTTCCGCTTCGTCGGCTGCAGGTTCGCGAGGGCGCCCGAGTACAGCACTTCCAGCACGAGGCGGTTGGTGATCTGTGAGCGGGCTTTCGTTTCCGTCGAGTCGGCGGCCGCCGGCGGCTTCTTCGCCAGTGTGTCGAGTTCGTCGAGCGCGCTCATCGTGGCCTCGTCCTTCGCGAACGCCTTGCGCGCGGCCGGGACGAACTTCGCCAGGTCGATGGCGTTCTTCGACAGGAAGTCCTTGTCGCCGATGGCCTCGTTCAGCTTCGCGGCGAGCGCGGCCTGATCGTCGCCCGCGAGGAGGGCGTGCTTGACGCCCGACAGCTTGACGAACTGGGGATCGAGCTTGAAGGCCTTGAACTGCGCGAACGACGAGTCCGGCCGGAACATCGCGGCCGTACCGCCCATCATGGCGCCGCCCGCGAACCCCGCGCCCGGCACCCGGAAGTTCGCGATCCCGTCACGTTCCGGGAATCCGAGGTTCACCTCTTCGTCCAGCCTCGCGTACACGATCGACGGGTTCTTCTCGAAGATCGCGAGCCCGGTGCGCCCGAGCGCCGCCCCCTGCGGCAGCCCCGCGGTCAGCCTCTTCCACGTCGCGCCGCCGTCCGTGCTCTTGTACAGCTCGTTCCCCTGGTGGCGGTCGATGTACGTCCAGGCCCTCCGGAACGTCTTGTACGACGCGGTGACGATCACGTCCGAGTTGCGCGGGTCGATGACGAAGTCGGCGACGCCGCGGTCCTTCATGGGGCCGAGGTTCGCCCACGTCTTCCCCCCGTCGGTGCTCTTGAAGAGGCCGCGCTCCGAGTCCATCTCGTTGCTGTACAGCTTCCCCTCGGCGGCCACGTAGACGATGTCGGGGTTCTTCGCGTCCACGTCGATCTTGTTGATGAAGTAGCTCTTCTCGAGCCCGCTCTTCGTCCAGGTCTTCCCCGCGTCGGAC
>CAZBIP010000256.1:0-4862 GCA_964491885.1 uncultured Vicinamibacterales bacterium | reverse complement strand
CCCCGACCGGCAGGTAGAAGATCGCGAGGAACCCCGCCACACCCGCCGCCAGCCACTTCCACTCGTCCTTCCAGCGCATCCGTCACCTCGCGGCACGCTCGAAGGCACGCGCCACAATAAATTCGTCACTTCGAGTTATTCCGAAGTATACTGTCGCCGGAGGAAGCCGTCAATGACCGCCACCCCTGACGCCGACACCCCACACGCCCCGGTGACACTCCCGCCGTGACGGACTCGGCGCGGGATTTGGAGGCGTGACTCGGCTGGAAACGTGTGCGGTCTCTCTCCGACGTCTCGGGCTCAGCCCGGCCGGACGGCGCTACAATAGGGCCATCGCCATCGAGTCCGTCAGCCGGTGAAGGCCCCTGGGGAACAGCCGGCCGTCTGTTCGCGTGAGGGGAGGCACCAATGACACGCGACGAGATCCTGGCGTTCCTCGCCATGCAGCGCGACGCCTGGCAGCGCCGCGACCCGGAGGCCTTGTCGATGGGCCACGCCCCGAACGGCACGGTCGTGAGCCCGATCTTCGACAAGCTCACCGGCCGGGATGCCATCCGGGAGTCGTACGCGTCGCTCTTCCTGTCGTTCCCGGATTGGACGTTCAGTGACGACGAGCCGCTCATCGACGGCGATCGCGTGGCGGTGCCGTTCACGGCGACGGCCACGCACGCCGGCCGGTTTATCGGCCTCGACGGCACAGGACGCCGCTGCGAAATCCAGGGCGTCCTGCTGATGGACGTGCGGGACGGGCTGATTGCCGCCGAGCGCCGGATCTACGACTTCACCGGCCTGCTGATGCAGTGCGGCGTCTTGCGCGGCAAGCCCGGCGTCTGACCCGCCGGCCAAGCGGGGCCCTGGCGCCTATGCGATCCACAGCGGCACGATGGCGCGCGTCCGGACGTCCACGAGCCCCTTGTCCGTCAGCTTGAGGCTCGGAATCACCTCGAGCGCCAGGAAGCTCATCGTCATGAACGGGTCGTGGAGCGGCGAGCCGAGCGCGCGCGCCGCGGCGACCGCGGCCTCCACCTGCTGGCGGACGACCTCCACGGGCTCAGCGCTCATCAGGCCGCCGATCGGGAGCGGCACGTCCGCGACCACCTCGCCGCCGACCGCGACGGCCATGCCCCCATGCAGGGTGCCCACCCGGCGCGCGGCCGCCAGCATCGACGCATCGTCCGCGCCGACGACGATCAGGTTGTGATGGTCGTGCGCGACCGAGGAGGCGATGGCCCCCTCGCGGAGACCGATGCCGCGGACGAAGCCCTTGCCCACCGCGCCCGAGGCCATGTGACGCTCGATGACCACCATCTTGAGCAGGTCGCGTGCGGGGTCCGCGAGCGCCTCGCCGTCGCGGACGGCCGGTTCGGCCTCGATCGCCTCGGTATCGAGCCGTCCGTCCTGCGCGCCGATGACGCGCATGCGCCGGCCGGCGGCCGGGATGCGCAGGTCCACGCTCTCCCACGCCACGTTCATGGTGCTGCGCAGCGTGCGCGACGGCGGGCGCGGCGGGACCGCCATCACGCCGTCCCTGGCCACGACGACCCCGCTGCGGAACACCAGCCGGGGCCTCGGCGCGCGCAGGTCGTCGAAAACGACCAGGTCCGCGCGGCGGCCGGGCGTCACCGCGCCCCGGTTGAAGAGCCTGAAGTGCTGCGCCGTGTTCCACGTCGCGAGCCGGATGGCCATCACGGGATCCATGCCGAGGCCGATGGCGCTCCGGATGGCGTGGTCGATGCCGCCGCGCTCCACGAGGTCGGACGGCTGGCAGTCGTCGGTGCAGAAGCAGAACCGGTGCTGGTTGGCCGGCGTGACGATCGGGACGATCGCCGCGAGGTCGCGGGCGACCGACCCTTCACGGATCATGACCATCATGCCGAGCTTGAGCTTCTCGAGCGCCTCCGCGGCCGTGGTCGATTCGTGGTCCGACTGCACGCCGGCGGCCACGTAGGCCTGGAGCGCGGCGCCGCTCAGGCCCGGGCTGTGGCCGTCGATCACCCGGTCCTGGAACGCGCCGAGCTTCTCGAGCACGGCGTCTTCGCCGTCGATGACGCCGGGGAAGTTCATCACCTCAGCCAGGCCCAGGACCCAGGGGTCCGACTTCAGCGGAAACAGGTCGTACCCGTGCAGGACCGCGCCGCTCGTGGCCATGCCGGTCGCGGGGACGCACGACGAGGCCATCACGTACATGCTGAGCGGGCCGAACTTGGCGCTCTCGAACATGAACCGGATGCCTTCGAGCCCGAGCACGTTCGCGATCTCGTGGGGATCGGTCACGACGGTGGTCGTCCCTCGCGGCACGACCGCCCGCGCGAACTCGGACGGCGGCACGAGGGCGCTTTCGATGTGCACGTGGGCGTCGATGAACCCGGGGGCGACGAACGAGCCGCCGAGATCGATCTCCTCGCGCGCCGGGTAATCGCCCACGCCGACGATGAGGTCGCCGGCCAGCGCCACGCTCGCCGGCTCCACGCCGCCGCCGAGCACGTCGACGATGCGCGCGTTCTTCAGCAGCAGGTCGGCGGGCTCGGCGCCCTTCGCGTGGCGGATCAGGGACCTCAGGTCCATGGGCATCAACTGCCGATTGTCGGGAGTCAGGAGTCAGGAGTCAGGAGTCAGGAGTCAGAATGATGGCCGCGTCCCACTTCTTGGATCCCGCATTCTGACTTCTGTCTTCTGTCTCCTGACTTCTGTTTCCTACCTCACGTAGCGTCCGCGAATGGTCGGGATCAAGTACTCCGAGAACGCGCGCTCGAAGTCGTACTTGGCGTGGAAGCCCCACTCGGCGCGCGCCGCCGAGTCGTCCACGTCGGCAGGCCACGAGTCGACGATGCCCTGCCGCTTGACGTCGATGTCGTACGTCAGGTCGGCACCCGGGAAGCTCGCGAGCACGATCTGCCGCACCTCCTCCGCCGACGGGCTGAACGCCCCGAGATTGTAGGCGGTCTTCGTCAGCCGGGCGCGGGGGGCCTCGGCAAGCGTCAGCAGGGCCTCGACGCCGTCGGGCATCGCCATGAACGGAATCCGCGTGTCCGGCCGGACGAAACAGGCGTACGGCTCGCCCTTGGCCGCGGCGTGAATCATCTCCGGCGCGTAATCCGACGTGCCTCCCGACGGCACCGTCACCGCCGAGATGAGGCCCGGAAAGCGGACGGCCCGGAAGTCGACCTTGCCGGAGAGCGTCTCGGCCGCGAGCTGCTTGTAGTGGCGCGCGTAGTAGCGGCCCAGCAGCTCGCAATACAGCTTGTTGCAGCCGTACATCGTCGTCGGCGTGTTGAACTCTTCCTCCCGGACCTTCCCCGCCTTCGCCTTGGTCTCGAGGTCTGGCAGCCCGTAGGCGGCGACCGACGACGGGTAGAGGAACACCACCGGCCGCCCGTGGGACTCGCTCTGCTTCTGGGCGAACTCGAGGAGGTTCATCGTGCCCTCGACGTTCACCTTGTGCGCCGTCACCGGCGTGAACTCGCTGCGCGTCGAAAGATAAGCGGCGAGGTGGTACACGTGGTCGATGTCGAATTCCGCGAGGATCCGGTCGAGGTCGGCGTTTTCCGTGATGGATCCGGTCACCTCGCGGTGGACCATCTTGCCGATGGAGGGCTCCAGCGCCCGCACGTCGAGCGTCACGATGGTCGTCGAGCCGTCCTCGGCCAGCCGCGTAATCAGCCCGTGGCCGATCTCGCCGCTGGCACCGGTGATGAGCACTCCATGTCGTCTCACGGGAAACCTCTTCGGGTGGAGGGGAACTACCGCGCCGACCTCGTCGGGGGATTATACGCTTGGGGACGGCATGGGCGCCCGGTCCCCGTCCGGCGCCCCCTTCAAGGGCTAGGGGCTAGGGGCTAGGCGCTAGGCGCTAGTCCTCCAGAATTCAGAATTCTGACTCCTGACTTCTGACTTCTGACTTCTTCTGTGTCCTACCTCGTCAGCTTCCTATACTTGATCCGATGCGGCCGGTCGGCTTCGGCGCCGAGCCTCCGGTGCCGGTCAGCCTCGTAGTCCTGGTAGTTGCCCTCGAACCACTCCACCCGGCTGTCGCCCTCGAAGGCGAGCATGTGCGTCGCGATCCGGTCGAGGAACCAGCGGTCGTGGCTGATGACGACGACGCACCCGGCGAAGGCCAGGATCGCGTCTTCGAGGGCCCGCAGCGTGTCCACGTCGAGATCGTTCGTCGGCTCGTCGAGCAGGAGCAGGTTGCAGCCCTTCTTGAGGAGCTTGGCGAGGTGCACGCGGTTGCGCTCGCCCCCGGAGAGCGAGCCGACCTTGCGCTGCTGGTCGCGGCCCTTGAAGTTGAACCACGACACGTACGCGCGCGACGCCACCTCGCGCTTGCCGAGCATGACCTCGTCGCGGCCCTCCGAGATCTCCTGCCAGACGGTTTTGTCGGGATCCAGGGCATCTCGGGACTGGTCCACGTAGCCGACCTGGACGGTCTCCCCCAGGCGGAGCGTGCCGGCGTCCGGCTGCTCCTGCCCGGTGATCATGCGGAAAAGCGTGGTCTTGCCCGCGCCGTTCGGACCGATGACGCCCACGATGCCGCCTCGGGGCAGCGTGAAGTTCACGTCGTCCATGAGGAGCGTGTCGCCGTAGCCTTTCCGCAGGCCGCGGGCCTCGACGACGATGTCGCCCAGGCGAGGGCCGGGCGGAATGTAGATTTCCGCGGTCTCGATGCGCTGCGTGGCTTCCTCGGCGAGCATGGCCTCGTAGGCGTTCAGGCGCGCCTTGCCCTTCGCCTGCCGCGCGCGCGGCGACATGTGAATCCAGTCCAGCTCCCGCTGGAGGGTGCGCTGGCGGCGGGCCTCCTGCCGCTCCTCGACCTCCAGGCGCTTCTGCTTCTGCTCGAGCCACGACGAGTAGTTGCCCTGCCA
>CAZBIP010000255.1:0-4863 GCA_964491885.1 uncultured Vicinamibacterales bacterium | reverse complement strand
ACCGGGCTCATCCGGCGCCGCAACATGGTGGTCGGCGTGAGGACCGACAAGGGCGGGTACGCCACCGAAACCGTCATCAACGCCGGCGGCGCCTGGGCGAGGACCGTGGCCAACATGGCGGGACTCGACGTGCCCGTCGTCCCGGACAGCCACGAGGCCGGGATCACCGAGCCCGTCGCGCCGTTCCTCTCGCCGATGGTGGTCGACATCCGGCCGGCCGAAGGATCGACGAATTACTACTTCTACCAGCACAAGCCGGGCGGCGTGGTGTTCTGCATCACGCCGGACCCGCCGGTCGTCGGCACCGACCGCCGCGAGACGTCCGCGTACCTGCCGATGATTGCGCGCCGCATGGTCGGACTGATGCCCTGCCTCGCCAACGTCAGGGTGCGCCGGACCTGGCGCGGCTTGTACCCGATGACGCCCGACGGGTCACCGGTCATCGGCCGGTCGGCGGCCATCGAGGGCTACATCGACGCCGTCGGCATGTGCGGCCAGGGATTCATGCTGGGGCCGGGCGTCGGACGCCTGCTGACCCGGATGCTGACGGACGGGGAAACCGACGCCGACGCGGACACGCTGAAGGAGCTGCGGCCGTCACGCGCCTTCGCCGGCACGGAGGCGCTGAAATAGCACGCCGGCGAGCGGGTCCTGCCCGCGACGTTTTCATCTGTCCTCGGCTGAACTGACGCTGACTCGCCTGCGGGCAGATGAAAAGCGCCGCGGTCACCCGCGCGGGCGTGCGTCGGCCGAGCCTACCACCCCAGGTACGCCGCGAGGCCAAGGCCCGCGGCCAGCATGCTGTTCGTGGCCAGGTTCCAGATCACGTTGCCCGCCATCGCCGGGATCGGCACCGCGTCCTTCGGGCTGGTCAGCGCCCACTTGACGGCCGGGACCGCGAACCAGAACGGCAGGCAGCCGATGAGCGCGAGCGCCGGGAGGGCCCCCGCGATCACCGCGACGACGATGGCGAGGGGGGTCGCGATCGCCGCGGCCGCGTAGATGAGCGCGGCGGTCTTCCGGCCGAACAGCAGGACGAGATTCCGCCGGCCGCCGGCCCGGTCGGGTTCCTCGTCGGGGAACTCGTTCAGCAGGAGCAGGTTGAACGTCATGAAGAAGGCCGGCACGCCGGCCGCCCACGCCGCCGGCCCGATGGCGCCGCGCTGCACGAGCGCCGCGCCGACAACGGGCAGGAGGCCGAGACCGAGCCCCGCGAACACTTCGCCGATGCCGCTCCGCGCGAACACCTCGGTGTAGATCAGCACGGCAATCGCGCCGAGCACCATGATCGCGGCGAGCGGCCACCATCCGATCCTGGACAGGAAGTAGACGCCGACCGCGAGGCCGATGAGCGACCCGACGACGCCGACCGTGACGGCGCCGCGGACGCTCATCGCGCCGGCGGGCAGCGTGCCGCTCCCGCCGCTGAAGGGCGTCCGGGTCGTGTGGAGGTCGATGCCGGTCCGCATGTCGCTCGCCTCGTTGAACGCGTTCACGGCGGCGTGCAGCGCGACGAGGCCGACGAGCGCCAGGAGGCTCGCGGTGATCGACGCGCCCCCGTCGTACGCGGCCGCGGCCGCGCCGGCGGCGATCAAGGTGAACGGGAGCACGAGGAACGGCCCGCGGGCCACACCGGCAATCGCCGACATCTTGGGCATGGAGCCATCTTAGCAAACCTCCCTTGCCCCCGCCTTCGCCAAGCGGCCTGACGGCTTGCCCTGAGCAAGCGGTGGAAGCCGCGAGCCGAAGGGCTGGCTTCGGCGCGGCAAGCCCTGTCCCTTGTCGCTGATCTGCCTAGCGCCTAGCCCCCAGCCCCCGGCCCCCAGTGTGAGATGATCCCCCGATGCGCCCCGCGCTCCGTGACGAACTGAAGGCCATGGTCGACCTGGCCGTGCCGGTGGTGCTGGCCGAGATCGGCTGGACGGCCATGGGTCTGGTCGACACGCTCATGGTCGGCCCGCTTGGCCCGGCAGCCATCGGCGCCGTCGGTCTCGGCAGCGTCGTGGCGGTGGCCATCGCGCTCTTCGGCATGGGCGTGCTGCTCGGCCTGGACACCCTCGTCTCCCAGGCCTTCGGCGCCGGCCGCATCGACCGCTGCCACTTCTGGCTCCTGCAGGGCACCTATCTGGCCTGCGCGGCCGCGGTCCCGCTCACGCTCGTCTCGCTCGCTGTCGTGGCCACCCTGCCCTCCTGGGGCCTCGACGCCGAGGTCCTCGCGATGGCCGCGCCGTACGTGCGGACGGTCACGGTGAGTTTCCTCCCGCTCCTGCTCTACGCGGCGTTCCGCCGCTACCTGCAGGCCATGAACATCGTCCGGCCGATCACCGTGGCCCTCGTCTCGGCCAATCTCGTGAACGCGGCGGTCAACTGGGTGCTCATCTACGGTCACCTCGGCTTCCCGGCTCTCGGCACGACGGGAGCGGCGTGGGCGACGGTCGTGTCGCGCGTCTACATGGCCGGGATGCTGGTCGTCGCGATCGCCGTGAGCAGCCCCGACCGCCGGAGGGCGCTCGCGGGCATGTCGCGCCGGATCGAGTGGCCGGCCATCAGGACACTCATCGCGCTGGGCGGGCCGTCTGGCCTGCAGATTGTCCTGGAGGTCGGCGTCTTCGCCGCGGCCTCGGCGCTGGCGGGACGCCTGGCGCCGGCGGCTCTCGCCGCCCATCAGATCGCGCTCAACCTCTGGTCGTTCGTCTTCATGGTGCCGCTGGGCCTGAATGCGGCGGGGGCCGTCCGGGTCGGGCAGGCCGTCGGCCGGCGGGATCCGGCGGGCGTCCGCCGGGCGGGCTGGACCGCGCTCGCGCTCGGCGCCGTCTTCACGACGACGTGCGCGGTCGTGTTCCTCGTCGCCGCCCACCCGCTGATCGCGGCGTTCTCCCGGGACGCCGACGTGCTGGCGACGGGCGCGTCGCTGCTGGCCATCGCCGGCCTGTGCCTCATCTTCGACGGCACGCAGGGCATCTCGACCGGCATCCTGCGAGGCCTTGGAGAGACGAGGATCCCGATGCTGACGAATCTCGCCGGCCACTGGCTCGTCGGCCTGCCGCTCGGCTACACCGCGTGCTTCGTGCTGGGGTGGGGCGTGCGAGGCCTGTGGACCGGCCTCGCCACCGGCCTGGTCATCGTCGGCATCGTGCTGCTCGGGACGTGGCACCGCCGCTCGGCGAGCTGGCAGGCCGGCTGAAGACGCTTTCGACTAGACGCGGCCGAGGCACTCCCGCGTCTCGGTGCTGATCTTCACCTTTTCGCCGGTCTTGATGAAGAGCGAGACCTTGACTTCGATCCCGGTTTCGAGCGTCGCCAGCTTGGTCACGTTGCCGGCGGCCGTATCGCCGCGGGCGCCGGGTTCGGTGTCGGTCACGGTGAGTTCGACGTGCTGCGGGAGCTGCAGCCCGATGGCGTGGCCGTTGAACATCAGGACCTGCACGACCTGGCTGTCGGTCAGGAAGTCCAGGGCATCGCCGAGCATCTCGCCGCGAAGCGTGATGGTCTCGTACGATTCCTGGTCCATGAAATGCGCCCCTTCCGCGTCGTTGTAAAGGTAGCTCGCGGGCGCCTGGACGAGGTCCGGCTCTTTGAACTTGTCGCCGGCCTTGAAGGTCTTGTCGAACACGGCCCGCGTCTTCAGGTTCCGCATCTTGACGCGCACGAGGGTCTGGCCGCCCCGCGCCGTCGGTGTGGACCGCTCGACCTCGAGGCAGAGATACGGGGTCTCCTCGTGTTCGAAGTACATCTTCCGCTTGAGTTCGATCGCCTCGATGTAGGCCGCCATGTGGGTCCTCGCGAGTGTCCGCGCCGCACTCCGGCCGTTCCGGCCGGGCGGGCAACTCAGCATTCTACCGGAGGCCGCCCGTGCGCGGCGAGGCTCCTCACAGGCCGGGTCGTCTCGGGGCGAGTGGTAACATGAACGCATAGCCGAGGTGCACCCCCGGTTCGCGCGTCCGTCGCCAGGCGCCGGCCCCGCGTTCTCCGGGACTGACGCCATGTCCGCCAGTCTTCACCCGCGTCCGTCCACCTTCGACCGTGCCTTCGCCATCGGGGCCGCGCTCAACGTCGGCTTCGTGGCGATCGAAGCCGCGGCCGGCGTCATCGCCGGCTCCACGGCCCTGCTGGCCGACGCGGCGCACAACTTCAGTGACGTGCTGGGCCTGCTCCTCGCCTGGGGCGCGAGCCTGCTCTCGAGGCGGCCGCGCTCGCTGCGGCGCACGTACGGCTGGCGCAGTTCCTCGATCCTCGCGGCGGTGCTGAACGCGATCGTGCTGCTCGTGGTGACGGGAGGCGTGGCGTGGGAGGCGGTCCAGCGCTTCGCGCGGCCGGCCCCGGTGGCCGGCGGAATCGTCGTCTGGGTGGCGCTCGCCGGCGTCGGCGTCAACACCGCGACGGCCTTCCTGTTCCGGCACGGCCGCGCGCACGACCTCAACGTCCGGGGCGCCTACCTCCACATGGCCGCCGACGCGGCGGTGTCGGCGGGGGTGGTCGTCGCCGGCTTCGCCATTCTCGCGACCGGGTGGCTCTGGATCGATCCGCTGATGACGCTCGTCATCGCCGCCGTGATCCTCGGCAGCACCTGGGGTCTTCTGCGCCAGTCGGTCAACCTGGCGCTGCACGCGGTCCCGGAGGGGATCGACCCGGAGGCGGTGGAGGCCTACCTGGCGACACTGCCCGGCGTGACGGCCGTCCACGACGTACACATCTGGGCGATGAGCACCACCGAGACGGCGCTGACGGCGCACCTCGTCAAGCAGGACGCCCGGGACGACGACGCGGTCATTGCCGAGGCGACTGGCGTCCTGCACGACCGGTTCGGCATCCAGCACACGACGCTGCAGTGGGAACGCGGCCCTGACGCCTGCTGCCCGCGCG
>CAZBIP010000254.1:0-4868 GCA_964491885.1 uncultured Vicinamibacterales bacterium | reverse complement strand
ACCACACCTACGACCCGATGCGCAAGCAGGGTGCCATCCTCCTGGGCAACGGCGGCGACAACAGCGTCGGCTCGCAGGGCACCTTCTACGAAGGCGCGATGACGGCCGCGGGCACCTTCCCGTCGGACGCCACCGACCAGCGCGTGCAGGCCAACGTCGTGGCGGCCGGGTACGGCGTGCCGCGCGTGACCATCGCGCCGCCGGCGGAGACGGCCGCGCCGCCCGGGCTCCAGACCTTCTCGCCGGGCTCGCCGCAGGAGACCGCCGTGAGGTTCACGAACGTCTCCGCGGCGCCGGTGACGGACGTCACGTTGAGCCTCTCCGTGCCGCGAACGTGGAAGGCGGTCGTCGCCGGGAGCGGAAAGCCGATGGCGACGATGGCCGGGCCCGTCGCGCCCGGCGCCAGTGTGAGCGCGACCTTCGCGGTGACACCGGGTCCGGCGGCGTTCAACGGTGACGTGGTCGGCCGCGCCTCCTGGAAGGACGCGACGAGCGGCGCGGCGCGCACCGAGGCCGCGGCCCAGAAGGCGCGGAACGTCAGCCCGGTGACGATCAACGAGTTCCGGGTCAGCGCCGGAACGCCGGCGAATCCGACGGACACGTTCATCGAGCTCTACAACGCCGGCTCGCGGGCCGTGGACGTCTCCAACTGGACCCTGACCGAGCACCAGACCGAGCAGGCCCCGTTCCCACCGGTGAAGATCCCGGCCGGCACGAGGATCGCCGCAAAGGGCTTCTACCTGTTCGGCCTGGCGAACTCCGGACTGGCGGCCGCTTCGCGCGCAGGGGACCGCGTGATCCACGTCAGGAGCACGGCGGGCATGTCCGTCGGCAACACGGTCACGATCGATGCCGGACCGAGCGCGGAAACCAGGACGATCGCCGCGATCGGCACGGCGGCGGGCAATGCCACCACGCTGTGGCAGCCCCTCCCCGACGGCCCGGTGATCACGATGCCCGCCGGCTCGACCAACGTGCCTGTGGCGAGCGTGGCCGGCTTCGAGGCGGGACAGAAGGTCGGCCTCGGCTACGGCGCGACGTACCCGGCGGTCGCGAACGCGCTGGAGCGGTATGAGGTCGTGACGGTGACCAACGTCGGCAAGGCCGGCACGCAGGCCTTCCTTGGCGTGGATGCGCCCGCCGGGGCCACCAACATCAAGGTGACGTCGGTCGAGAACATCACGGCCGGCGACACGATCAGGCTCGACATCGACAGCGTCGGCTACGGGATCGAGACCGTCACCGTCAGCAAGGTCGGCACGGCGGCAAGCCGAGCGGCACTGGCATCCGACGCGCCCGCCGGCTCGACCTCGGTCCTCGTGCGCGGGCGAGGAAGCCTCGCCGGCTTCACGGCCGGCGGCAGGATGACGGTGGGCACGCCCGCCAACCAGCAGACCGTGGCCATCACCGCCGTCGGCGCCGCGAGCCCGGCCGGCACGCCGGTGGACGTCACGCCGGCGCTGGCCCGTGCGCACCTGGGCCGCGAAGACGTCGTCGCCCACGGCACGGGGCTCGACCTGGCCGCCCCGCTGAAGTTCAAGCACGCGGCGAACATGCCCTTCAGCGCCCGTGGAACGGGGATCAGCTTCACGCCGCCCGCGGCCTTCGCCCACTCGAGCAACGAGCCGGTTCAGCCGCTCGGCACCGGGATCACGCTCGACAAGCCTCTGGCGAAGGCCCACGAGGTCAACGCCGCCGTGCGCGACGCTGCGGTCACGACAGCGGGCTACCAGGGAACGCCGTCCCCCAACCTGTGGTTCGGGGGGCCCGTGCTCTCCAGCCGCGCCGGAAGCATGGTGCTCCGTGACGCCGCCGGCCTCGTCGTCGACAGCCTGAACTACGGGCTGCTCGTCGATCCCTGGGCGTCCGAGGGCTACCAGGGCGTGTCCGGCTTCGAGGAGTCGGGATGCCGCGTCCCGACCCCAGGCGTCGCCGGTGGCGGCGGGCCGTTTGCCGCGGCTCCGACCACCAACACCCCCCACCGGAGCGCGGGCCGCTTCCCCGACGGCGCCGACACGGACAGCAACTGCGACGACTTCGCCGTGCAGGCGGCCACCGTGCTGCCCGTGGCGTCGGCCGCTGGCGCGGTCAACATCAAGGTCGAGAACGTGGCGAACTTCGCCGCCGGCCAGGCGATTCACGTCGGCACGGGCGCGGACGCCGAGACCGCGGTCATCGCTGCCGTGGGCACGCCTGGCGCCACGACGTCGAGCGCGGCTACGGCCGTGGGGGCCGTCGCGATCCCTGTCGCCAACTCGACTGGGTTCACGGCCGGCCAGGCCATTGCCGTCGGCACCGGGCCGAATGCGGAGACCGCGGTGGTCGTGTCAATCAGTCGGGTTTTCGGCTTCGGCCCAGGCGGGCCGCGCCGCGGCGGCATCCTCACTCTCGCGGGGCCGCTCACGCACGCGCAGGCGGCCGATGCTCCGGTGTCGGGGACCGGACTCACCCTCACCGCGGCATTGACCCGGGCGCACGAGAGCGGCGCGCAGGTGTTCGTCAGCGCTCCCACGCCCGGCGCGCCGAACAAGTACGAGAAGCCCGCCACGCGCCGGTAGCGGCACGGTGTGTTCGAGCCGGCTGATCGCTCGGGCGCGGGCGATCAGCCGGTGCACCGCTATCGCGTCAATTCCAGGCGCCGGCTCGTGAATGTCATGCTGGGCGGGAACCCGGGGATCGGCCCCCACGCGGCATCCGGCGACAGGGGGTCCGGGCACTGCACCGGTGAGGCGCATCCGAGGAGCTCCGGGATCACCGTGCCTACCACCTCTCCGGCGTCGTTGAACGAGCCCGTGGCGCGCGATCGCACGAAGCCGATCAGGAGGTTCGTCTGGGCGCTGTAGACCATGGCGAGATTGGTGGTCTTCATCACGTTGCGGCTGGCGCGCTCCCACACGCCGTGCATCGGCGTGACGCGGATGCCGACGTCCGGGAGACCGCCGAACATCAAGACATCCGAGAACACGATGTACCCGTCGGCGCTGAAGGTCTGGAGCACGGGGACCTGCATCCCAGGCATCGGCGACGCCATGGTCACCCAGGTGCCGGCGACCGCGTGCGGATTGTCGGCAACCAGGGACGGTGATGCGATGAACAGGACCGCAGCGAGGGCGAGGGCCGCGATCGTCGCCTGGATGAACCGGTGGCGAGCATCCATACTCTCGACTCCTTTCGAGACCGGCAGGCCAGTCTGCCGACGAGGAGCGTAACGCCGGGGCAGCCGCCACGGGCCAGAGGCTGTTCCCCAACGGTTTGAGCGTTCAAGTCACTGAGAGGCCTCGAGTTCGCGGCGACGGGCGCCCGGTGGGCGTATGATTCCCGGTGCAGCGGCCGGCGGCAGGCCGCGCGCTCCAGCGTCGGAGGCCCGATGAGTGCGATCCTCGCGTTCGGTCCCTTCACGCTCGACCCTGCGGGCGGGCAGTTGCGCAAGCACGGGCGGAGGATTCGACTCCCGCCGCAGCCGTTCCAGGTCCTCGCCCTGCTCGCATCCCGGGCGGGCGAAGTCGTCACGCAGGAGGAACTGCGCCGGGAGGTGTGGGGCGACCACACGTTCGTCGAGTTCGACCTCGGCCTGTACTACTGCATCGGCCGGATTCGCGCCGTGCTGGGAGACCACGGGCATGCGCCGCGCTACGTCGAGACGCTGCCGCGGCACGGCTACCGCTTCGTGATGCCGGTCCATCGCGTCGCGCCTCACGGCGGGGTGAGTCTCGCGATTCTCCCGTTCGACAACCTGAACCGCGGCGAGGAACTCGAGTACTTCGCCGATGGCGTCACCGACGCGCTCATCACCGAGTGCGGCAGGCAGCCGGGGCTGCGCGTGATTTCGCGGCAGTCGGTCCTGCGCTTCAAGCGCAGCGAGGAGACACTGGCGGACATCGCCCGGCAGCTGGACGTGGAGCATCTCGTCGAAGGCAGCGTGTTGCACGATGGCGGGCGGGTCCGCGTCACGGCGCAGCTCCTGCGGGCGTCCCCCGAGCGGCACCTCTGGGCGCGCAGCCTGGAGGCCGACGCGGGCGACGCCATCACCCTGCAGCGGGGCATCGTGCAGGAGATCGTCCGCGAAATCGCGGCGATTCTCGCGCCGGATGCGCCCCTCCAGCAGGCGGGCGGTGTCGCGGCAAGCAGCGCCGCCCTCGAGAAGTTCCTGCAGGCGCGCCACAGCATGCAGCGCTGGACGCCGGACGGCTTCCGAACCGGGATCGCCCTCCTGTCGGAGGCCGTCGCCCTCGACCCGGCGTACGCGGCCGCGCGCGCGGGCCTGGCGGAGATCTTCGCCATGCTCGGGTTCTGGGGCCACTTGCCCGTCGGCGCGGCGCTCCCCCGCGCGAAACAGCTCGCGCTCGAGGCGATCCGCCTCGACGAGGCGTCGAGCGTGGCGCACAAAGCCCTGGCCGGGGCGCTCTGGCTGCTCGACTGGGACGTGGCCGGCGCCGAGCGCGAGTTCGAGCGCGCCGTCGCGCTCAACCCGAACAACGTGGACGCGCTCATCCACCGGGGCATCTTCCGAGCCGTCGCCCGGCGTGATCGCCAGGGGGCGGAAGACGATGCCCTGCGAGCGCTGAGGACAGACCCGCTGGGTGTCTACGCCCTCACCTGGGCGACGTGGATCTTCGTCTTCGTCCGCCAGTTCGACAAGGCCGCGGAGCTGGCGCGCCGCGCGCTCGAGCTGTTTCCGGACTCGGTGCAGCCGCTCTGGGCGCTCGGCGTCGTGCACCAGGCGCAGGGCCGCCCGATCGAGGCGCGCGAGGCGTGGGAGTCGGCGGTCCGCATGTCGAACGATCTGGTGCCGCGCGCGGGCGTGGCCGCGGCAGCGGCGAGCCTCGGCGACCGCGGGCCCGCCGCTGACGTACGGGACGCGATCCTCG
>CAZBIP010000253.1:0-4881 GCA_964491885.1 uncultured Vicinamibacterales bacterium | reverse complement strand
GCGCTGGGCATTCCGGCCGCGCTCATCCTGTGGCCGCTCGTCCAGGCGTTCTTCAGCGCCATGGGCGTGTCGGCGGAGGGAGGCGCGGCCATGGCCGTCCTGGCGGCATGCGCGTGCGGCGCGCTGGCCATCCAGCTCGAGGTCGCGGCGCAGGGCCGGCGCTGGTGGCCTGCGCTGGCGGCCCTGGGCGTCACCATCGCGTGCCTCGCGGCGGGCATGGCGTGGACGCGCTATTCCGAGCGGTTCCCGAGACCGGTGAACCTGCACTACGTCCTCGACGCCGACGCGCGGACCGCGCACTGGGCCGTGCAGTCGCTGCCGACGGGTCCGTTCCTGGAGACGGACCGCGCAAGGTGGCCTGACGCGTGGGCGCGCCAGTACGTGGGTGAGTTCCCCAGGCGGGGCCGCCCCCTGGCGCTCGTGCAGCCATGGTCGGCATCCGGGGGGACGCCGGGTTACCTGACCGCAGAAGCGCCGGTCGCGGATTTGCCGGCGCCGCAGGCATCGCTCCTGTCGCGCGCGCGATCGGAAGGCGGCCGCACCGTGACGTTCCGCGCGTTGCCGGCGCGGGAGGGCAACGTGCTGACGGTATGGGTGCACGGCTCGCAGGCCCTCGACGTGTCGGTGGATGGCAGGCGGGTCGCATCGCCCATGCCCGCGCGCCGGGCCGACGACACCGCCTGGAGCCTGGATTACGTCAACGCGCCCGCGTCGGGGGCGATCGTGACGCTGGTGCTCAGGGACACGAACCCACTGACGGTGGCCGTCCTGGATCGGGCCAGCGGCCTGCCCGTCTTGCCGGGGCGGACGTTCATGCCCCGCCCGGCCTCGGTGACGCCCATCCAGTTCAGCGACCAGACCGTCGTCCGGCGCACGTACGTGTTCTGAGGGCGCGCTCGCGAGGAACGTGCCGGCCGGCATCGCGCCGGGGGCCGGATCGGAGGGTGGGCTCAGAGCAGGTGCGAGAGGTGGGCGGTGCGGTTGTCGACGAGGTCCTTCAGTTCACGGTGCATGTCCGCGTTCACGGCCTCGGAATAGGGCAGGATGTAGGCGCGCGTCTGGGCCGTGTAGCGCTCGACGAAGGCCCGGTCGTTCACGAACCCGAGGCCGACGAGATTGCTGATCCGGTCGGCGAGCTTCAGCTGCTTCGCCCGGAAGCTGCCGGTCTTCATGATGCGCAGCAGGTACTCCGGCTTCGGCTCCCGCACGCCGCCGTTCTCGCGGATCGACACTTCCATCACGAGGTCGTACACCGCCGGGCCGTCGGCGTCGATGGTGGCCAGCGTGTCGCGGTTCACCCACGGCTCGTGGCCGAGCTCCTCGTACAGATCGTGGACGACCGACGCCTTGAGCAGGACCGGATCGACGATCTTGTAGTCGAGCAGGATCGCCATCGTGCTCATCTGGTGGCGGAACATATTGCTGCCCGCCTTGCGCGGCCGGTCGATCATGGCCATCGCCTTCACGATGTACGGAGCGAGGATCAGCTCCTTCAGGCTTCGTTCAACGAGTCCAAGGTCCATCGCGCGTCGTGCTCTCCCGCCGCAAGAGTCTACAGCAAGAGCGCCGCGTCTGCATGCCGGGCAGGAGGCGGGTTGCCGCGCGGGCCGCCCGAAGCCCTGGTCCGGCGACGTCAGCGCGCGCCGAGGCGGTCGGCGAGCATCGCCACGCTCAGCGCGTAGGTGTTGGCGCAGTTGTAGGCCAGCAGCGCCTCGTAGTTGGCGTACACCAGGAACGTGCGGCGATCGACACGCGCGAGTGACGCGGCGAGCTCGCTCCTGGGCAGGAGGGCGCCGCTTCGCTGGGTGACGCCGAGCGCGCGCCACGCCGAAAGCGGGCGCGGCTCGCTCAGGTCGCGGACGGCGCGGCACGGGCCGGTCATCCGGAGGGGCACTTCGGCTGCGACGCGGGCCGCCACCGCGTCGGTCAGGCGCACCTCGCGGCCCCAGCGCGTGCCCGGCACCCAGCCGTGCGCCTTCAGGTAGTTGGCGATCGATCCGAAGACGTCGGGCATCGACGTCCAGATGTCGCGCCGGCCGTCGCCGTCGGCGTCCACGGCGTACTCCAGGTAGCTCGACGGCATGAACTGGACCTGGCCCATGGCGCCGGCCCACGACCCCTTCAGGGCGTCGGGGCCGATGTCGCCCCGGTCGAGGATGCGCAGCGCCGCAAGGAGCTCGTTTCGGAACAGCTCCCGCCGGCGGCCGTCGTACGCCAGCGTGGCCAGCGCCGGAATGGTCGGCCGCACGCCCTGGAACCGGCCGAAGTTCGACTCCATCCCCCAGATGGCCATAATCACCGGGCCGGGTACGCCGTACTGGGCCGTCACCTTCGCCAGTTCCGCCCGGTACCGCCTGGCCTCCTCGCGCGCGGACCGGATTACGCGCGGCGTCAGGCGGCGCCTCAGATACAGGTCGAGGTTGAGGGTGACCTCCGCCTGGGTCCGATCGCGCTCCACGACGACGGGGAGCCGCTCGACCGAGCCGAGGGCGGCATCGACGGTCTTCTGGGAGATGCCGCTGGAGAGCGCCTCGGATCGCACGGCCGTGAGCCACTCGTCGAACGTCACCGCCGGACCCGCATCCTGGGCAGGAGGCGCCGGCGGCACCGCCTGGGACGGTGCGGGCGGGGCGACGGCAGGCGCAGGAGCGGGAGCCTGGGCCGATGCGGGCGGCGCGGCCCGGCCGGCGGCCAGCACGATCAGGACGAGAGCGACGGCTCGGAGTCGAATTCGCACGATTCCCTGATCTTGCCAGATTCTCGCGCCGGAGTCCTGATCTGGCCTGCGTGGCGGCGCGGCTGTGAGGTGCGCGTCGAACCGCGGGCACGACAGCATCGCGATCTTCAGGGTTGACGAGTCGAACGGCCTGCTCTCCTCGGTGGGCTGGGAGCCGACGAAAGGGGCCACGCCGCGCTTCATGGGCATGAACCCCTCCGGCACGCGCCTCTACGCCGCCAACCAGAGGAGCCACACGATCGTCGAGTTCGCGGCGGACCAGGCGAGCGGCGCGCTGACGGCCACCGGCCAGGTCATCGCCGCCAACACTCCCGTATGCGTAGCATTTCGTCTGTAGCCCTGTCTCCCCGGGTTTCGTCTGTGAGGGCCCGGTCAGGGTCGCCTCGAGCGGGCCCTCGAACCTGGCCGATCGGCGTGAGTCTGCAAAACGCATTGAAGGGGCCGAAAACCCGGTGGGGTGTCCGGGGCCCCGCCGGCCGCCGACAGCACCCCGGAAATGCGTTTTGCCGGCCAGCGTGAGCGGGACTGCGCGAGGCGATCCGGACCGGGCTCGCCAGTGAGCCGGCCAGGTTCCGGCCTACTCAGTGCCCGGCCGCCCCCGGCAGTCCCCGCTCGAACTGCCGGAGCTGCTCTCGGAGGCGCCGGACGATGTTCGGGTGGGCGGCGGCGACGTCGAAGCGCTCGGCCGGGTCCAGGAGCAGATCGTAGAGCGCCTCTGCCGGCTCGCCCTTGTCTGGGAACGTCAGGCGCAGCTTCCAGCGCCTGTCTCGGATCCCTTCGGGCCGGGCGCTGCCGCTTCTGAAGTAGACGAACGACTCGCGCGGCGAGGGACTTTTCCCCTCGAGCATGGCACGAATGTCCAGGCCGTCGATGGCCCGGCGGGCCGGCAACCGCGCGCCCGCGATGCCGGCCACCGTCGGGAGCACGTCGAGGGCGGTCGCCAGCTCGGAGCTGACGGACCCGGCCGGGATATGTCCTGGCCAGCGCGCCAGGAATGGCACGCGCGTGCCGCCCTCCCAGCTCGAGGCCTTGCTCCCTCGCAGCGGGCCGGCGCTGCCGGCGTCGGTCGGCACGATGCGCGCGTCCGCGAACATGCGCGCGGGCATCTCCATCCACGGCCCGTTGTCGCTCGTGAAGATGACGAGCGTGTCGCGCTCGAGGGCGAGCCTGTTCAACTCGTCGAGCACTTCGCCCGCGCTCCAGTCGAGCATCTCGATCACGTCGCCGTAGCGGCCGCCGGCCGACCGCCCGGCGATGTTCGCGGGCACGCCGAGGGGCACGTGCGGCATCGAATGCGCCAGGTAGAGGAAGAACGGCCGTTCCTGGTTCTCGCGGATGAAGGCCAGCGCTTCGCTCGTATAGCGCTCGGTGAGCGCGTCGTTGTCGACGTCGCCTTCGAGCGGGCGGGTTCCTCGGAAGAGGCGCAGCGGCACGTCCGTCTGGACCCACGGCCGGATCATGTCGTTGCTGTAGAGGAGGCCGAAGTACGAGTCGAACCCGTGCTCGGTGGGGAAGTAGCCCGGCCGATCCCCGAGGTGCCACTTGCCGACGATGCCCGTCCGGTAGCCGGCGGCTTTCAGCACCTCCGCGAGCGTGGTTTCGCTCGCGGCGATGCCGGTCTTGCTGTCGGGCATCAGCGCGCCGGTGATGCCGCCTCGGACGGAGTAGCGGCCGGTCAGCAGGCTGAAGCGCGAGGCCGAGCAGACCGGTTCGGCCGCGTAGAACGACGTCAGCTTCAGGCCCTCGGCCGCCAGGCGGTCGAGGCGGGGCGTCTTGATGGTCGGGTGCCCGTAAACGCCCAGGTCGCCGTAGCCGAGATCGTCGGCGAAGATGACGACGACGTTTGGCGGGCGGGGGGGCGGCGGCGTCGGGCGGGTTTGCGCGCGGGACACGGCCGGTCCGGAGGCGCCGGATGGCACCGCGGCGACGATCGCGGCCAGGAAGAGCGTGATGGCTGTGTACCTCACGCCGGCATCCTATACGAACTGCCGCCGTCAGTGACTGCCGTCTGTCGCGGTGTCCGTCGTGCGCCGGTGCGCGGAGCCGGCCGGCCTCGCCTTGAGCCCCCCATCCCGAGAACCAGCGCCTAGCCGCTAGTGCCCCGGAATCGTGATTCGTCACATATCTCCCGGGCGGGGCATCCC
>CAZBIP010000252.1:2657-4887 GCA_964491885.1 uncultured Vicinamibacterales bacterium | reverse complement strand
GCGGAGCGTGAGGGCGCTGTCGGCCGACGAGTTGCCGACCATCAGCTCCAACTGGGCCTTCTCGATCGCCCAGGCGTGCCGGCCGGCGTCCCAGTAGGCGATGTCGGCCCCCCGGATCGGGATCTCCACGCGCCGCGTCTGGCCTGCCGCGACCGTGACGCGGGCGAACCCCACGAGCTTCTTCGCCGGGCGCGCGATCGGCGACCCGATCACCCGCGCGTAGACCTGCACGACCTCGTCGCCGTCGCGCGTGCCGGTGTTGGCCACGTCCACGCCGACCGTCACGGCGCCCTTCAGGTCGATCGACGGCTGGGACACCGCGAGATTGGCCAGCGAGAACGTCGTGTAGCTCAAGCCGAAGCCGAACGGGTACTGCGGCTCGCCCTTGAAGTACATGTAGGTCCGGCCGTTCCGGATGTCGTAATCCATCAGGTCCGGCAACTGGTCGAGCGACCTGGGCCAGGTCTGCGTGAGCTTGCCGCCCGGGTTGTAGTTGCCGAACAGGACGTCCGCGAGCGCCGTGCCCTGCTCCTGGCTCGCGTGCGTGACGTGCACGATCGTGGACGCGTTCGCCGCGGCCCAGGGCATGGCGTACGGGAAGTTCGCGACGAGCACCACGACGGTGTTCGGGTTGACGGCGTAGAGCTTGCGGACGAACTCTTCCTGGTCGGGCTGCAGGACGATCGCCTTGCGGTCGACGGCCTCCTTGCCCTCGCTGGGCGACGACACGACGTTCCAGCTGGCGTTGCCCTCCGGGTGATTGCCGACGCAGACGACGACCGCATCCCTGGACTTCGCCAGGTTCAGGGCCGCCTCGCCGAATTCGCCGACCCAGGAGACGCCGACGGACCGCGCGCCGGCCGGCGGCGCGCCCGCGACGATCTCGATGCCGCGCCGCGGCGTGATGGCATAGGGCGGCGTGCCGGAGTACCAGTCGAGGAGGACCGTGTTGGCCAGGGGACCGATGACCGCCACCGACCGGATCTTCGCGCGGTCGAAGGGCAGCAGCCCGGCGTCGTTCTTCAACAGGACGATCGACTTGCGCGTGACCTCGCGGACGAACGCCCGCGTCTCTGGCTTCAGCCACGGCTCCGGATCTCCGACGGTGCCGATCTTCGTGTAGGGCACCTGGGCGGGCGGGTCCAGCAGCCCGAGCCGCAGCGACACGCGGAACAGGCCGCGCAGCGCGGCATCGAGGTCGGCCTCGGTGACCAGGCCGCGCTTCACCGCCTCGGTGACGGCCTCCTTGTGCTGATCGAGGAAGAAGTTGATGCCGGCCTTGATGCAGGCGGCCGCGGCGGACGGCAGGTCGGGGTACTTCTTGTGGTCGGTGACGAGCAGGCGCAGCCCGCCGCCGTCGGTGCAGATGATGCCGTCCACGCCCCACTCGCGCATCACGATGTCGCGCAGCATCGGGTGCACGTGCGCGGGCGTCCCGTTCACCGCGTTGTAGGCGGCCATCAGCGCCCGCGACCCGCCGGCGCTGACGCCGCGCTCGAACGGCCACGCGTAGTACTCGCGCCACAGGCGCTCGTCGAAGTTCGACGACGAGAAGTTCCGCGTGTCCTCGTTGCTGTTCGCGAGGAAGTGCTTGAGGAGCGAGGCGGTCATCCAGTAGCGGGGATGGTCGCCCTGCAGGCCCCGGGCGAACGCCGTCGCCAGCGTTCCGACGAGGAACGGGTCCTCGCCGAACACCTCTTCGGTCCGCCCCCAGCGGGGATCTCTTGCCAGGTCCGCGTTCGGCGCCCGGACGATGAGCCCCGAACGCTTGTACGCGGGACTCTGGTAGAGGTAACGGGCCTCCAGGGCTTCCTGGGCCGCCACCCGCAGGAGGAGTTCGGGATCCCACGTCTCGCCCAGGCCGTACGCCTGCGGGAACTGCGTCGTCGGCGTGGGGTTCCGCTGTCCCCAGTTGCTGGGCCCGCCCTGGGCCACCCCGTGGTAGCCCTCGATGTGCGGCGACCCGACGACGCCGAGACGCGGCACGGACGTGCGGTTGGCCATGGCGTCGATCTTCTCGTCGAGGGTCATCCGCGAGATCAGGTCGGCGATGCGGACGTCGTCCGGCAGATCGGGCTTCTGGTACGGGCACGGGCCTCCGCCAACCTGCTGGGCGGCGGGCGCGGCAGGCAGACCGGCGGAGAGGGCGAGGACGACGGCGGTGACGGCGATCATGGCGGTGGATGTGCGCATGGTGGCGCGATTGTACGCCGACTCGCCCCCGACTGGC
>CAZBIP010000252.1:0-2557 GCA_964491885.1 uncultured Vicinamibacterales bacterium | reverse complement strand
GTCGGCACGTCGGTCAAGCACTTCGTGGCCAACGACCACGAGTGGAACCGCAACACGATCAACGTCAAGGCGTCGCAGCGGGCGCTTCGCGAGATCTACCTCAGGGGCTTCGAGATCGTCGTCCGCGAGGCGAACCCGTGGACGATCATGTCCTCGTACAACAAGCTGAACGGCCCGTACACGTCGGAGGATGCGTCGCTCTTGAAGGGCGTGGTTCGGGACGACTGGAAGTACGGCGGCCTGATCATGACCGACTGGTTCGGCGGGCGCGACGCCGTGGCGCAGATGAAGGCGGGCAACGAACTGCTGATGCCCGGCACCGAGAACCAGCGGCAGGCGATTCTCGCGGCCATGGCGAGCGGCGACCTCGATGAGACGGTGCTGGATCGCAACGTCCAGGTCATCCTGGAGTACGTCCTGCGCACGCCGCGCTTCGCGCAGCACGCGCACTCCGACGCGCCCGATCTGAAGGCGCACGCCCAAGTCGCCCGCGACGCCGCCGCGCAGGGGATGGTGCTGCTGAAGAACGCGGGAGCGCTCCCGCTGCCCGCGTCGGTGAAGCTTGCGCTGTTCGGCAACAGCTCCTACGCCATGATCACCGGCGGCACCGGCAGCGGCGACGTGAACGAGGCCTACTCCGTGTCGCTCGTCGAGGGGCTGAAGGGCGCCGGCCTGGCGATCGACGACGGGCTGTCGTCGCGCTACGCGGCCTACCTCGCCGAGCAGGAGAAGCAGCGCAAGCCTGCGGCGCCGTTCATGCCGCGGGCGCCGCTCCCCGAAAGACCGGTGCCCGCGGACGAAATCGCGGCCTTGGCGGAGTCAGTCGACACGGCGCTCGTGACGATCGGGCGCATCTCCGGCGAGTTCGTCGATCGGAAGCGCGAGGGCGATTTCGAGCTGACGGCGGTCGAGAAGGCGCTCGTGCAGAACGTCGTCGCCGCCTTCCACGCCCGCAAGAAGAAGGTGCTCGTGGTCCTCAACATCGGCGGCGTGATCGAGACCGTCAGCTGGCGGGATGCGCCTGACGCGATCCTGCTGGCCTGGCAGCCGGGCCAGGAAGCCGGGCACGCCATCGCCGACGTGCTGACCGGCAAGACCCCGCCCTCGGGCCGGTTGGCGACCACCATCCCGGTGAAGTGGGAGGACGCGCCCTCGTCCGCCAACTTCCCCGGCAAGACGCTGCTAGGGCCAGACCCCAGGGCCAAAGGCATTTTCGCCTCGGCGGACCGCGAGGCGGAGGTCGAGTACCTCGACGACATCTGGGTCGGCTACCGCCACTACGCGACGAAGGGCGTGAAGCCGGCCTACCCGTTCGGATTCGGCCTGTCCTACACGCAGTTCGCCTACTCGGGGGTGAAGCTGGCTGCGCGTGATGGCGGGAGCCGGTTCGAGGTTTCTCTGACCGTCACGAACAGCGGGAAGGCGGTCGGCAGGGAAGTCGTCCAGCTGTATCTGTCGGCTCCCGGGAAGCTGGCGGCAAAGCCAGCGATCGAGCTGAAGGGGTTTGCCAAGACCAAGCTCCTGAAGCCAGGCGAGTCCGAGACGGTGACGTTCACGCTGACGCCGCGCGACTTCGCCTCCTTCGATGAGGCGGCGTCGGCGTGGGTCGCGGAGGCCGGCACCTACACCATCAAGGCCGGCGCCTCGTCGGAGGACATCAGGCAGACCGCGACGGTCACGAGGCCGAAGCAGGAGATCGTCGAGCGGGTCTCCGGAATGATCGGCGCGGGGAGCTAAGGAGAGAGACGCGGCGGGCGGCCGGTCCGCCCGCCGCGTCCCGTCGGGTTTACCTCACGGTCAGCACGATTGCCTGCAGGTCCACGTCGCGAGACGAGGATCCCACCATCAGGCGGAACTCGCCCGGTTCGACGCGGAACTGCATGTCGATGCCGTAGAACGCCAGTTGTTCCGGCGTGACGTCGAACGTCACGGTCCTCGTCTCGCCCGGGGCGAGCGTGATGCGCTGGAACCCCTTCAACTCCTTGACCGGCCGCGTGACGCTGCTCACGAGGTCGCGGATGTAGAGCTGCACCACTTCGTCTCCGGAGACGGGGCCCGTGTTCGTCACGTCAACCGAGACCCGCGCGGACTCGCCGGCGGCGATCTCCGGCCGATCCAGCGTGAGGTTCGCGAACGCGAACGTGGTGTAGCTGAGGCCGAACCCGAACGCGAACAGCGGCTCCACCGAGTCGAAGAGGTAGCCTCGCCGCGCGGACGGCTTGTGGTTGTAATAGGCCGGCACGTGGCCGACGGACCGGGGCATCGTCATCGGCAGCTTGCCGCCCGGGTTGACGTCGCCGAAGAGGGCCTCGGCGATGGCGCGGCCGGATTCCTGTCCGAGGTACCACACCTCCAGGATGGCGGCTGCCCTTTCGGCCACCACGCGCGGCGACGGCGGCCGGCCGCTGAAGATCACGGCCACGACGGGCTTGCCCGTCGCCGCCACGGCCGCCACGAGTTCGTCCTGCTCGCCCGGGAGATCGAGGCTCGGCCGGTCGCCCAGGTGGTTCATGGCCCACGCCTCGCGCGACGTCTGCTCGTTGTCGCCGATGGCGAG
>CAZBIP010000251.1:0-4922 GCA_964491885.1 uncultured Vicinamibacterales bacterium | reverse complement strand
GTTCCAGCTGTCGGGCTGTTGAAGAAACTGCGATGCCGGGCGCCTGCGGGAGCTGCAGTTTCTGCGACGCGCGATCCGGACGTCGCGAGAACCCGCTGGAACACGCCGGAATACGGCCACTCACACGAGCCTCCGATCGGCACCGGTGTTGCTCTGGGACACCGGCATGAGAGATCGCCGCTCCGCCTCCGGCACGACGCTCGTCGAAGCGATCGTCGCCCTCGGCATCCTGGCCGGCGCCGTGACGTCGCTCGCGGGCCTGGCGCACGCCGCCGTCCGCTCCGCCTCACTCTCGCGCGAACGGTCGCTCGCCGCCGTCTACGCGCTCGACAAGATCGAAGCGTTGTGCCGCGACGTGCGGCCGCTGACGCTGTCGCCAGGCGATACCCTCGGCGCCGATGTTTCGGGGTTCATCGAGTACCTGGATGCTCGCGGCGTCGTCGCCACGGGCGGTGACCGGGTGTTCGTGCGGCGCTGGTCTGTCGCGGCAGTACGCGCGGACCCGGACCTGCTCGCCATCCAGGTCGAGGTGGCGCCCAGCCGCGCGCGTGACGGGGGCCGCGCCGGCGACCCGGCCGCGCGCGTGCGCCTGGCCACCGTCCGGTCGAGGCTCGCATGGTAGCCCGACGCCCGGCCGCGGGGTTCACGCTGGTCGAACTGCTCGTCGCCGCCGCCGTGACGCTGGCGGCACTTGGGCTGGGCGTGGCGCTCGTCGGGCCTTCCGCCGCGGCGTTCCACTCGCTCCCCGAGGCGATCGACGCGCAGCAGCGCCTCCGCGTGGCGGTGCAGACGCTCGCGCAGGGCATCAGCGAGGCTGGCGCCGGGCCGGTGCTGGCGTGGGGCGCGCGCGGCACACTGGCGTGGCCCGCGATCCTGCCTTGCCGCGCCGCCAGCGACCCGCTCGGCCTCCTTCCCGGCGGATGCGCGTCTGACGATGCCATCACGGTGACGACCATGGAGGCCGCTGCCCCGCAGGCGGCGGTCGCTGCCGATCTCATCGACGCGGCCGCGCCCATCCCGCTGGCGCCGCTCTCGTCCTGCACCCTGGCGGCCGCGCCCTGCCGGCTGCACGCCGGCGCGCACGTGCTGGTCGCCGACGGCACCGGAGCGTGGGACGTGGTGCCGGTCTCGGCCGTCTCGATCGACGGCTCCCTTGTCGAGCACGCGGGCGCGCCGCTTTCGCGGCTCTACCGCGCCGGCTCCCTCCTCGGCGAAGTCGAACGGACGGCTTACAGCCTCCGTCCCGACCCGACCACGCACATTCCGCAGCTCCGGCGGGAAACGAGCCGGTCGTCGGACTTGCCGGTGCTCGACCACGTCACCGCGTTGCGCTTCGAGTATTTCGGGGCTGCCGCAGCTCCGCTCGTGCTCGACGATGCCGACGTGGACCGGCGGCAGACGACCTATGGCCCCCTGCCGCCGCCTGCCGGGCTGGATGACGGCCTCGACACGTGGGTGGCGGGAGAGAACTGCGTGTTCGCGCGCGCGAGCGGGGCCCCCGTCGCCCGGCTCGCCGCGTGGCCCGCCGTCCACCAGGGCCTCGCCAGGCTTCCGGCGTCCCTGTTCGCGGACGGTCCCTGGTGTCCGGACGCGTCCTCGCCGAACAGGTACGACGCCGACCTGCTTCGCATCCGGCTGGTCCGGGTCGTCGTGCGGGTCGAGGCGCAATCGGCGTCCGTGCGGGGAACCGACGCCCTGCTGTTCAGTCACCCGGGGTCCGCGCGCGAGGCGCTCCGCCTTGTTCCGGACCTGGAGGCCCATGTCGATGTGGCGGTGCGCAATGCCGTTCGGTAGGCGACCTGGCCGTCGTTCCGCACGAGCCGTCGAGGTTCCCGCTGCCTGCCGCCGCAGGCGCGAGCGAGGCGTCGCACTCTTCGCTGCCCTGGTGGTGATGGCGTTCGTGTCGGCGCTCGTCCTCGGCCTCGTCCTGACGACCAGCCTCGAGCCGCTGGCGTCGGCCAGCTTCGAGACGACTCGGGCCGCCCAGCTGGCCGCCGAGGCCGGCCTGGGCGTCGCAGCCCACGAGCTCAGGGCGGTTGGCGACTGGAACCTCGTGCTCGGAGGGGCGGTCGTGTCGGCCTTCCTCGATCAGTCGGCGGTGTCGGTCGAACTGCCGGACGGGTCTCGGGCCGGTCTCCCGGAGCTCACCAGCCTCGCCATCTGCGGCCACGCCAGCGCGTGCTCAGAGGCGGAAGCGGCGGCGTTCACGGCCGACCGTCCCTGGGGGCCGAACAATCCGAGGTGGCGCGTCTTCGGACACGCGCGACTCGACCAGTTCCTGGCCGCCGCGCAGGGCCTGCCTCCGGTCGAGGTGGTGGTCTGGACGGGGGACGACCCGTCCGAACTCGATGGCGACCCGTTCCGCGACGCCCCGCCCGGTCCGGCGGGGGAGTGGCTCCCCGGGGCGTGCACCGTGGCCGTCCGGGCCGAGGCGTTCGCGCCGCGCCACGCTCACGCGACGGTCCTGGCCACGCTGACGCGGCCTGGAGCAGGTTGCGGGACGGGCGCCAGGCTCGCGTCGTGGCACCGGCTCGACTGACCGGCTGCGGCCCGCCCTGCCCGTTTCCTGCGTACCGGATCTATAGTCATGGGCAGTGGATGCCGATACGACGATTGACCGGGGAGTCTGCCGGCAGCCCGGGGGTGGCTGGTGACCATGACGAAGAAGCTTCTCGCACGTGCCGTGATGATCGGGGCGGTGGCCGTCTGCGCCGTTTGCGTGCCGGTCTCGGCCCAGTCCCTCGGAGATGTGGCCCGCAAGGAGGCGGAACGCCGCAAGGCGGCGAAGGGGCCGGTCACCGTCGTCACGAACGACAACCTCAGAGTGCTGCCGCCCGCGCCTGCGAAGCCCGCTGGCGGTGAGGCCAGCCCCGGCGCGCCGGCCGCGGCTGCGCCGGCCCCCGGCGAGGCGGCGGCCTCCGAGAAGCCGCCCGCGCCGCCGGATCCGACGAAGGACCCCGAGTACTGGCGCCGGCGGATGGCGGACGCCATCCAGAAGCGGGACCGCAACCTCTTCCTGCTGGACGCCGTCCAGACCCGCATCAATTCGCTCACGAACGATTTCTACGCGCGGGACGACCCTTACCAGCGCGCGGCCATCGGCGAAGAGCGTCAGCGGACCATCGAAGAGCTCGAGCGCATGAAGCTCGAGCAGGAGATGCTGGAGCAGAAGATCGCCGACATCGAAGAAGAAGCCCGCCGCGCCAACATCCCGCCGGGGTGGCTGCGGTAACCGCTCGAACTCCCGGCCCGCGTCCATCCGCGCTCGAAAGTCGACTCCGGCGAAACGCCCTGTCTTCGGCCCGCCAGGCTCCGGCCGGCGCGGCGCGCCACGACGCGCGCGCGGCCCGTCGCGCGCCTCGTCGATGGTAGGATACAGGGCATGGCCGAGCAGGACGAACGCAAAGAACCCCTCATCACCGAGATCACTCCGAAGTCCGAGGACTTCTCGCGCTGGTACACGGACCTCGTGCGCCGGGCCGAACTGGCCGACTACTCGCCGGTCAAGGGCTGCATGGTCATCAGGCCGTACGGCTACGCCGTCTGGGAGCTGATCCAGCGCCAGCTGGACGACCGGTTCAAGGCCACCGGGCACGTCAACGCGTACTTCCCGTTGTTCATCCCGAAGAGCCTGCTGATGAAGGAGGCGGAGCACGTCGAGGGGTTCGCGCCGCAGGTCGCGTGGGTGACCGCCGGGGGCACCGAGGAGCTCGAGGAGCCGCTCGCGATCCGGCCGACGTCCGAGGTCATCATCGGCACCATGTACGCGAAGTGGATCCAGTCGTGGCGCGACCTCCCGGTGCTCATCAACCAGTGGGCGAACGTCGTCCGGTGGGAGAAGGTGACGCGACTGTTCCTGCGGACGACGGAGTTCCTGTGGCAGGAAGGCCACACGGCGCACGAGACGGCGGAGGAGGCCGAGGAGGAGACGCTCAAGATCCTCGGGGTGTACAAGGAGTTCGCCGAGAACGTGCTGGCGATGCCCGTCGTCGCGGGACGCAAGTCGGAGAGCGAGAAATTCGCCGGTGCCGTGCGGACGTACTCGATCGAGGGGCTGATGGGGGACGGGCGGGCGCTGCAGGCGGGCACGTCGCACAACCTCGGCCAGAACTTCGCCAAGGCGTTCGAGATCCGGTTCCAGGCGCGGGACAAGTCGCTGCAGTACGTCCATGGGACGTCGTGGGGCGTGTCGACGCGCCTCGTGGGCGGCGTCATCATGACGCACGGCGACGAGCGCGGCCTCATCCTGCCGCCGAAGATCGCGCCGTACCAGGTGGTCATCGTCCCGATCCCCCGGGGCAACTGGCAGGAAACGGTGCTGCCGCACGCGCGCGCGCTGCGCGACGCGCTCACGGCCCGCGGCATCCGCGTCATGCTGGACGATCGCGACGCCTACACGCCCGGCTGGAAGTTCTCCGAGTGGGAGCTGCGCGGGGTGCCGCTGCGCCTCGAGATCGGGCCCAAGGACATCGAGAAGCGCCAGGCCATGTCGGTGCGCCGGGACACCCGTGAGAAGGCCCCGGTGCCGGTCGACGGCATCGCCGAGACGGTGGCGGGGCTGCTCGACCGGATCCAGCGGTCGATGCTCGAGCGCGCGCGGGCCTACCGTGACGAGCACACCAGCACGACGGCGTCCTGGGACGAGTTCACGCGAATCATGGACGGGCGCCCCGGCTTCGTCGTGTCGCCCTGGTGCGGCGGCGACGCCTGCGAGGCCGACATCAAGGCGGCCACCCAGGCGACGATCCGCAGCCTGCCGCTCGACGCGGCGCCGGGCGGCGCCCCGTGCGTCAAGTGCGGGCGGCCCTCGGTCGCGAACGCGTGGTTTGCGAAGGCCTACTGACAGCAGTCAGAATTCTGAATTCTGATTCTGGATTCTGAATCAGTCTTGTCCAAATTAGCTGGACGACATAGGGGTTGAG
>CAZBIP010000250.1:0-4951 GCA_964491885.1 uncultured Vicinamibacterales bacterium | reverse complement strand
GGGGTTCGTACGGAGCATTCAATCAGAATCCCGCAGCGATGACCATTCCCGGGTCTTCCGTGCGGGCCGCTGCCGCTCCAGCGTCCCCGGCTACCGGAGCGGCAGGTGCAGCACCCTGCCCACGCCGCCCTCGATGAAGCGGGCGCCGTAGGCCTCGCGGAAGCTCGCGATCGCGGCATCGCCGGTGCAGTGCGTGGGTCCCGCGTACGCCACCTTCATGGCCCGCATCTCGCCGATGATCGCCGCCACCTGGTCCGGGGAGCTCCGCATCAGGTGGAAGCCGCCAATCACGGCATGGATGGGCCGCCCGCGTGCCTGCGCGATCCCGCGCAGCATCTCGACGATGCCCGGGTGCGCGCAGCCGACGATGACGACGAGCCCCCGGTCGGTGTCCACGACCAGCGCTTCCTCTGGGATGGCCGCGCCGATCTGGCCGCCCGTCATCACACCGGGGACAACGGAAGTGGGATCGGTCACGGCTGTCAGCTTCAGTTTCTGCGCCGCGAAGCGCGCCCGCGTGGCCTCCGAGAAGGAGGCGGGAAAGAACGCCGGCAGTCCCGGCCGCGAGCCGAGGGCGCCGACGCCGCCTGTGTGGTCCGTGTGCTCGTGCGAGAACACGAGCGCGTCGAGCTTTGCGAGATCGATCTTCAGCGCCCTGACGTTCGCCCGCAAGATCTCAGGCTTGGTGCCGGTGTCGAACAACACGCGGCGTCCGGCCGTTTCAACGAGGCAGGCGAAGCCCCAGTCCCCCTGCGTTCCGGGCACGGCTGTGGTGTTGTCGTAGAGGTAGGTGATCGTCACGCCTGGAGCGGCCGCCTGCGCGGCTGCGGAACCGGCGCTGACGGCGAACGCGACCGGCAGCCACGCGAGGATCGGCATCGTCTTGCTCATGGTTGTCTCGCATTTCTCCGGGGTCTGACGCGGACCGCCGCCCGGCGCCGGGCTCCGCGCGGGCACGTCGCGGGCCTGCCTGGCCCTCGGAAGCGGATCTCGGCGTGGCAGCGCGGCCGCTGTGTCTCGGAAACAGGGCGTATTGTAGCCCAGCAGGACGGAAGCCCGGCGAGCGACAGCGCCGCCGGCGTCCGACGCTTGCTATAATTGGATGGACCGTGTGCCCCCGGTCCGGACCGGCTGTGGCATCCACGAACCCCCGGCCACGGTGACGCGGGGGGATGTGGCATCCCCTCAGTTCCCGCCTCACGCGAACAGCGCCCTTCTTGTCGCGCCAGCCGGTGGAACCGCGGCCCGGGATCGGGTTCCCGCCTCCGACCGAAGGCGCGGCCGGGCGTGCGGGTCCATCTTGACCGCCGCGCATCGACATCAACCACGGCGACCCCTGCCCGGCGTTCATCTCGACGCCGTCGAACGCGGGCCGGCGGGACGCCATTCAGGAAGGAGCAAGACCGGAAATGGAACGAGCAACAACGGATGTCCTGGTCGTCGGCGGCGGGCCCGCAAGCGTCATCGCGGCCGTGTCTACCCGCAATACCTACCCTGGCAAGAAGATCATGCTGATCCGCCGCGACGCCAGGGTGGCCGTCCCCTGCGGCATCCCCTACATGTTCGGCACCCTCGCTGCGCCCGAGGACAATCTCATGGGCGACGCGCCCCTGAACGCCAAGCAGATCGAGCTCAAGATCGGCGCCGTGACAAGCGTGGACGCGCGGCAGAAGATCGCCACGCTGGAATCCGGCGAGGAAGTCGCGTTCGAGAAGTTGGTGCTGGCCACCGGGAGCGCGCCCATCATTCCCAAGCCGTTTCGCAGCCAGATGAAGGGCATCTTCGCGATCTTCAAGGATTTCAACTACCTGGTGAACATGCGGCGGCAGATTGCCGATGCCCGCCACGTCATGATCATCGGCGGCGGCTTCATCGGCGTCGAACTCGCCGACGAGATCAACAAGATGGGCGGCAAGGTGGTCACCCTCACCGAGATGACCGATCACATCCTCCAGCAGTCCTTTGATGTGGAGTTCTGCACGAAGGCCGAGGAGGTGCTGCAGTCGCGCGGCGTGCAGTTGCGCACCAGCGTCAAGGTCACGAACCTGGGCGGCGCCGACAAGGTGGAGTACGTCGAACTGGAAAGCGGCGAGCGGATCCCCGCGGACGCCGTGGTCCTGTCGATCGGGGCGCGCCCGACGACCGAACTGGCCGAAAAGATGGGGTTGCACATCGCCGAGTTCGGAGGCATCAAGGTGGACGAGTTCATGCGCACCAGCAATCCCGACATCTTCGCCGTCGGCGACTGCGCCGAGAAGCGCTGCTTCTTCTCGCGCAAGCACGTCCCCATCATGCTGGCTTCCACGGCGACGGCCGAGGCCCGCTCGGCCGGTTCCAACATCTACAGCGTCAAGTCGCTGGAGATGAACAAGGGAACCATCGGGGTCTACTCGACGCGCATCGACGGGCTTTCTCTGGGAACAGCCGGCCTGACCGAATCCAGGGCCTTGGAAGAGGGCTTCGACATCGTCGTCGGCACCAGCGAGGGGGTCGACAAGCACCCCGGCACGCTGCCCGGCAAGAACAAGCTCTATGTGAAGCTGCTCTTCTCCCGGTTCTCCGGCACGCTGCTGGGCGGCCAGGCGTACGGCGGCGACTCAGTGGGGGAGCTGATCAACACCATCGCCCTTGCCATCCAGAACAAGATGAGCATGGTGGACCTGGATACGATCCAGTTCGGCACGCATCCGCTGCTCACGGCCGCGCCGACGACGTACCCGCTGATTGTCTGCGCCAGCGACGCCCTGAAGAAGGTCTACGTTCCGGCCTGAGCCGTGTCACGGCGGGCCGGAGCCGGCGCGGCCGGGATCGGCAACACGCGGCAGGGAGAACGCCATGACGACCCCAGTCCCCGACCGGCTGACCAGCGCCGTCTGGCTGATGCTGGCGGTGCGGTGCTCGCCGTCGTCGGCTGGTGTCGCTGGGCGAGCTAGCGCCCGCCCTGCTCCTCCCTGCCGCGCTGGCCCGTCCGGCGCGCAGGATCACCCTTCGGAGTCTCGAGCGCTGCCGGACGCGGGGTAATGCGCCGGCGACGCGCAGTAGTAACGGACGCCGTTCCGTTCGACGGCTTGCGCCCTGCCGCTTGCCTTCAGCTCCTGCAGGACGGCTGTCAGTTCCCCCGGCGACCACTGCTGAAGCGTCCTGACGACCTCGTCCTCCCGCATTGGATGACGCGTGATGATGTCGACGACCGCATCGACGAGCGACGCATCGCTGCTGAGCGCGAAGTTCCCCGCGGCCGGCTGGATGATCCGGGCGATGTCCCCGAATGCCGCCTGGGCCCGCAGCAGGCCCTCCCCGTCGGAAGGCTGCACCCAGGGCTCGCAGGCGGGCCGATCCGGCTGCACGACGTGGATTTCATCGGGCTTGACCCTCGCGAGCACCGCGGCGATGTCCCGCAGCGCGGCCTCCGTGTCGTTCAGGCCGCGCACCAGCATGACCTCGACCCAGAGCTTCCCCCGGTACTCGCGCCGAAACGCGGTCAGCCCGTCCACGAGGCGTTCGAAGGTGGCCTCGGGGTGGGGACGGATGATCCGGCGATAGAGCCGCGCGTCGCCGGCATCCAGGGACGGGAGCACGGCGTCGGCGACGGACAGCTCCTCGCGCACCTCTGGAAGGTACAGGAGCGACCCGCTGGTAATCACGGCGACGGGCAACGGCGTGCGCGCCTTGACCTCACGGACCAGCCACCCGAGCCCGGAATGCAGCGTCGTTTCCCCCGACCCGATGAAGGTGATCCAGTCGATCTCCCCGGGTTTGGCGTGCGACAGAACCTGCTCGAACTCCTGGATCATCGCCTCGCGCGGGAAATACTCGCGCCGCTCGTTCACCAGCGGAACGCTCCTGCCCAGCTGGCAATACACGCAGTTCCAGTTGCAGGTCTTGAGAGGCACTGGATCGATTCCCAACGACTGCCCCAGACGGCGCGACGGAACCGGCCCGAAGATGTACTTCAAGTTGCCCTCCTCATTTCCACCCGACGAGAGCGGCAAGAGCTCCCGTCCCTCGACTCCCGGGCCCTGCCTCAGACTCCCGGGGCTGTGCGCACCCGGCACGGGGCCCGGTGCGCGGCGGCCGCGCGCGCGAAGCGCGCAGGTCCGCGAAGAACTTCAGGACCGCCTCGTCCTTCATGAAGTCGTAGCGGTAGTTGGGGCCGTAGTCGACCCATAGCTCCTCGCCGGGCGCGATGTCCCTGAGGGCCACGATCTTCACGAAGGGCGGCTCGCAGATCTTCTGGAACTTCACGTTCTGGAACTCCGCCGGCGCGTAGTTCATGCGCGTGAAGACGTTGCCGCGGATGCCGTCGATGGTCGTGATGCCGCCGGTGTGCGGCTTCGCGCAGTCGAGCAGCCCCATCATGTACTGCCACTGATCCGCCTTCACCCTCCGCAGGTACTCGTCTTCGGAGATGAACTCGCCCGTGTAGGCCCCGAGGCACGCGCCGTTGGGGATGGCCGCCGTCGTGAACACGCCGTTTCCCGCGTGCGGAACGCGCGACGTCCGGATTTCGAGGTGCTGCTCGTAGGCTGACTGGCCATGCGCCAGCGGGATGGCAAGCGCGGCCACGACAGCCGGGAGCAGCCGCCTCAACCCGGCTCGCATCAGCCCTGCCTCCCGGGATCGGCAGGAACGCCGCGCCTCGCGGGTTCACTCAGCCGTGCCGCAGGCCCGGATGGCCTTCGAAGAGTCATGTCTCCCCATCTTCCGCCCGCGGCTTCCCGGGCGCTCGGTCCCGGCCGGAGCCGTCCGGGGGCACGCAGCCAGCCGCTATCGAACCACGTGATAGAACGGACTCCCGCTTGTGTCAAGCCGTTGTCTGGAACACGAGCCTGATGGAACCCGCGCATCGGGACACGGCACGCCAGGTGCGCCGGGCTCTTCGGCGATTGCCGCCCTTTCCCTTGCAACGCCTGCGGGCCCGACACATACTTGCCCAGCCTGTCCGTCACGC
>CAZBIP010000249.1:0-5015 GCA_964491885.1 uncultured Vicinamibacterales bacterium | reverse complement strand
GGACCTGATCGTGGACCTGCTGGAACGCTTGCCCCAGTTCGACCCGGCCAAGGCGACCTACAACACGTTCGTCGCACGCCTGGTCGAGCGGAAGATCTCCAACCTGCTCCGCGACCGTCAGGCGGAGATGCGTGACCATCGGCGCGAGGTCTGCTCGCTCAACGAGGAGATCGATACCGGCGAAGACGAGCCGGTGCAGCGTCTGACCACCATCAGTCAGGATGATCAGGACATCCGCACGGGCAAGTACGCGCGCCCCGCCGAGGAGCGTGCCCATCTCCAGCTCGACATGGATTCGGTGCTCGACGGCCTGACGCCGGAACTGCGGCAGGTCGCCGCGATGCTGCAGACCAAGTCCGTCTCCCAGGTCGCCCGCGAACTGGGCATCCCGCGTCGCACCTTCCGCGAGAAACACCTGACGCAACTGCGTGAGGTCTTCGCGGCCAAGGGCATGGACGACTACCTGCGGTAATCGCGTTCTCCGCCAGTTCGCCCCTGCGCCGGGTAAGTAACAGAAGGCGGCCAGGGGCGAGCTGGTCCGGAGAAGACTGGAGACACCAACGTGAGTGAACACATGGACGTGAACATTGACCTTAGCATCCTGGAAGTTGAACCCGCCGGGGAATACCACGCCAAGGCGGACCGCTTCCTCAGCAGCCATCAACTGCTGGACTTCATCAAGTGCCCCTGGCTGCACCGCAAGAAGAGCATCGGCCTGGTCGAGGACAGCGACTCGGCCAGTTACCTGATCGGCCGCGCCGCCCATGTCCGCATCCTCGAAGGCCGCGAGGCCTACGAGACGGCGTTCGCCCTCGGCGGGCCGGTGAATCCAAAGACCGGCAAGCCGTTCGGCTCAGGCACCAAGGCCTTTGCCGAGTGGGCTGAGGTACAGGGCAAGCCGGTGCTTTCGCACGAGCAGGTGAACCTGATCGAGCAGATGGCCGCTGGCGTGGCCATGAACAACCAGGCCGTGGACTTGCTGCTCTATGGCCGATCCGAGGGCGTCGTGCGGGCTGAGTACTGCGGCACGCCATGCCAGATTCGCATCGACTGGGTGCATCCGCACCGGGGCATCGTCGACTTCAAGACCTGCGATGACTTGACCTGGTTTGAGGCCGACGCCCGGCGCTACGGCTACCACCGGCAGATGGCGTTCTACCGCGCCGTGCTGGCGCAGGTGATCGAAGGCCAGATGGTTCCCGTCCACCTCGTCGCTGTCGAGAAGAAGGAACCCTTCAGGTGCGGTGTCTGGCACGTCAGTGATGACACGCTGGCCATCGCGCAACGCGAGAACGAGGTCGCGATCCGTCGGCTGCTGGTCTGCCGCCAGCATGACGAGTGGCCCACGGGCTACGAGGAGATTCGCGTGCTGGACGTGGCATGAGCATGTCTTTCGCGCCCGGGCGGCTTGTGGCGAGTCCCATCAAGCGGCGGCCACCCCTCGGGCGCTTCTGGCAGGGCCGGGCTGCCGGGGCCTCATAAGCCTCGGGACGCGGGTTCGACTCCCGCACCTGCCATTGGCTTTCACACGCTGGCCAGCGTGACGAGATGTGTGACCCATGAACCCTCAATCAGGAGCAATGACATGATCCGCAACTATCGCAGATGCGATCCGCCGACCTCGGCGCTGGCCGGGCGGCATGTGCGGGCCTGCGGGTGCGCCAAGCGCCACCGCGATCTGTGCCTGGCGGTCGTGAAACGCCAGCCGGGCCTGACCGCCCGCGAGATCGAGGCCCGAATCGGCATCAAGGCCCACAAGCGCCTGCCGGAACTGCGGGCCGACAAGCTGGTTCGCAACGGCCCGTCCCGCGCCTGCACCGTCTCTGGCCGCCAGTCCATGACTTGGCTTCCGCCCCAGTACCTCAACTGAATCACGGAGAAACACGCATGACCATGATGCAACAGATTCATCGCGGGCGCAGGCATTCACCGCCTCGCCTCCTCATCTACGGAACCGAGGGCATCGGCAAATCCACCACCGCCGCCGCAGCGCCCACGCCGATCTTCATCCCTACCGAAGACGGCCTCGACCAGATCGACTGCGCCAGCTTCCCGCTGGCGACCCGCCTGGCCGATGTCGAGTCGGCGCTGCGGTCGCTGATCCAGGAGAAGCACGACTTCGAGACGGTCGTGATCGACTCAGCCGATTGGCTCGAACGCCTCGTCTGGGACGTGCTGTGCGAGCAGTACGGCGTCACCAGCATCGAGAAGGTCGATGGCGGTTACGCCAAGGGCTACACCCACGCGCTCACGCACTGGCGGAAACTACTGAGCGATCTCAACACGCTCCGCAACGAGCGCGGCATGTGCGTGATCCTCCTGGCCCACGCGAAGGTCGAGAAGTTCGAGGACCCGGAGTTCAGCGCCTACGACCGGTACTCGCCGCGCCTGCACAAGCACGTCACGGCGCTACTGACCGAGTGGGCGGACGCGGTGCTCTTCGCCACGCGGAAGATCATCACCAAGACTGAGGACGGCGGCTTCGGGCGCGAGCGCACCATCGCCGCAGGCCTCGGCAAGGACGGGGGCGAACGCATCATTCGCACCGTCGGCAGCCCGGCGTGCGTGGCCAAGAACCGCTTCGACCTGCCCGCCGAGCTTCCCCTCTCGTGGCCCGCCTTGATGCAGGCCCTCACCAGCAATCCGCAGCCCGCCCGACCGCACCTGCGTCTGGTCGGCGCTGCCCCCGAAACGTCCACCAACAACAGCAAGGAGAACTGAACATGGCGAACCTGAACGGATTCAACGCGACCGAAGTCGAACCGACCAGCAGTTTCGAGCCGATCCCGGCGGGCAAGTACCTCGCCGCGATCACCGAAAGCGAGATGAAGCCCACGAAGAACGGCAGCGGCAGCTACCTGCAGATGACGTTCACGATCATCGAGGGCGAGTACAAGAACCGCGTCCTCTGGGCACGGCTGAATCTCAACAATCCCAACGCCACGGCGGTGAAGATCGCCCGGTCGGAGTTGTCGGCCATCTGCCACGCCGTGGGTGTCATGCAGCCGCGCGACAGCGTCGAGCTGCACAACCTGCCGCTGGTGATCACGGTCAAGCTCAAGAAGCGCGAGGACACCGGCGAGCTCACCAACGAGATCAAAGGGTACGAACCCAAGGCCGCCAGCACTGGCCAACCGCAGCAGGCCCCGGTGACCAGTAACACCCCGCCGTGGAAGCGATAAGGAGGTCGCCGTGGTGATGACGCTTCCGTACCCACCCAGCGTGAACCATTACTGGCGTCGGGTCGGGCCGCGCACCTTGATCAGCCGGGAGGGCCGGACGTTCCGCACGAACGTCTGTGCCCTCTTGGCTCGGGGGAGCGGCAACGGCCCACGCAAGCCGCCGTCGGGCGGGCGCATCGCCTTGGCGATGGATGCCTTCCCGCCTGATCGGCGTCGCCGCGACCTGGACAACATCCAGAAGCCCGTGCTCGACGCGCTCGAACACGCGGGCATCTACGAGGACGACAGCCAGATCGACCTGTTGATCACGCGCCGCCGCAAGGTTGTGCCCGACGGCCGGTTGCTGGTGGATGTCGTGGACCTGCCCCTTCGGCGCTGTCCGGTCTGCGGGGGCGAGATGCACTCCTTCAATCCGGAACTGAACTGAACATGCAGAAACTTTTCCCCACGCTGCTGATCATCCTCGACGTCTGCGCCGCAGCGGCCTACATGCCCAGCGGCGACTGGCGCAAGGTCGTCTACTGGCTGGCAGCGGCAACACTGACGGCGGTGATCACATGGTGATGCAGCTTCGGCCGTACCAGACCGAGGCGGTCGCCGCCGTGTATGACCACCTGCGCCTTCGGGACGATCACCCCTGCGTGGTCATCCCGACGGCTGGGGGCAAGACGCCGGTCATGGCGACGATCTGCCGCGACGCTGTCCAGCAGTGGAGCGGCCGCGTGCTAATCCTGGCGCACGTGAAGGAATTGCTGGAGCAGGCGGCAGACAAGCTGCACGCGATGGCCCCGGACCTGTGGAACCGCATCGGGGTCTACTCAGCGGGCCTCAAGAGCCGCGACACCGAACACCCGATCATCGTGGCCGGGATTCAGAGTGTGTACCGCCGCGCGGCCGAACTGGATCGGTTCGACCTGATCCTGATCGACGAGGCCCACATGCTGCCGCCGGACGGTGAGGGCATGTACCGCACGTTCCTCTCCGACGCGCGGTTGGTGAATCCCAACGTGCGATTGATCGGCCTGACGGCCACACCGTACCGCATGACCAGCGGGATGATCTGCGGCCCGGAAAACCTGCTCAACCACGTCTGCTTTGAGGTCGGTGTGCGCGAGTTGATCGTGCAGGGCTACCTCTGCCCGCTGAAGACCAAGGCCGGTCGGCGCAAGGTGGACACGTCTGGATTGCACATTCGGGGCGGTGAGTTCATCGCGGGCGAGGTCGAGGCCTTGATGGATGACGACTCGTTGGTGCGATCCGCCTGCCGGGAGATCGTGGACCAGACCACCGACAGGCACTCGGTGCTGGTCTTCGCCGCCGGTGTGCAGCATGCCCAGCACGTTCAGCGCGTGCTAGGTGAGATCGGTCACGAGTGCGGGTTCGTCTGTGGCGACACGTTGCCGTTCGAGCGGGCCGAGACGCTCAAGCGGTTCAAGGACGGTCGCCTGAAGTACCTGGTCAACGTGAACGTGCTGACGACTGGATTCGACGCACCCAACATCGACTGCGTGGCGCTATTGCGGCCGACGAACTCGCCGGGCCTCTACTACCAGATGGTCGGTCGGGGTTTCCGGCTGGACCCGACGAAGGAGAACTGCCTCGTCCTGGACTTTGGCGGCAACATCCTGCGGCATGGCCCGGTCGATGCCCTGGAGATCAAGGACCGGTCTTCCGGCAACGGTGAAGCGCCCGCGAAGGAGTGCCCGCAGTGCCAGGCGGTGATCCATGCCGCCTACAGCCTCTGCCCCGAGTGCGGTTATGAGTTCCCGCCGCCCAATCGCGGCAAGCACGAGCAGGAGGCGTCCACCGCCGGCATCCTTTCCGGGGAGATCA
>CAZBIP010000248.1:0-5028 GCA_964491885.1 uncultured Vicinamibacterales bacterium | reverse complement strand
CGCGACAGATGCCCGTGCGCCAGCTCCAACAGGGTTGCCCGGAGGTAGGCCATCGCAGCTCCCCAGCGGTGCGCGGACGTGCGGGGCCCCGCTTCGGAGAGAACGCCACAGCACGAACCCTCTGTCAAGGAGTTCCTGCACACTATTTCGATCACCGCCCAATCAGTGTGCAAACCGGACAGCGTCATCGTACGCCGGACTGTGTGATCGATTCGGAAATGCAATGAGCGAATGCGTGTCCTGTCGACGCTTGATCCGGACGCCTCACGCTCCCATCTTATGCACGAGCGACAGTGACGAACATGATGCCCAACCACATCAACGGAACAGGCGGCCGGCCCAATGGGCACGAACCCTCCGCGGGGGCTGCAGGCGAGACGCTCGGCGATCACCCAGATGGCGATGTCGAAGAGTGCAGAAGCGACTCGATGAGAGCGGGGCGCGCAGGCGCGACTCGTACCGACATGCCTTCAGCAGGACACTCCACACAAGAAGCCGGTCGCCGAATCTGGATACCGGCGACGATGACAGTCCGGACCTCGGTCGCGGTGATGATCGGCGCGTTGATCGCAGGACTCGTTGTCGTCGACTGGACTCTGCTCGCACGCAACGAGCGTCTCCGCGGTGCGTTGCTGGACCGACAGATGAGCCTGTATCCGAAAGCCGGGACGGTCGTGCCGTCGCTGGACGGTGTGTCGGCCGACGGGACCCCACTTCACGTCGAAATGGGTGGCGACTCGCAAGCTACGGTTCTGTTTGTGTTCTCGAGTACATGTTCGATCTGCGCGGTCAACTGGCCCTACTGGGAGTACCTTGCGCGGAACATCGACAGGAGCCGTTATCGGATTGTGTACGCGAATCTGGCGGACTCGCTGCCACCCGGTTATCTGCGAGAGCGCTACTTTGCTCCTCAAGCGGCGGTGTTCGGCAAGCTCGACCCAAGGGCGGTTGTTGCCTACAGTCTCTCGGTTACCCCTGTCGTTGCTGTTATCGATCCTGGCGGTGTGATTCGGGAGCTTTGGATCGGCAGATCCCACCCGGATGACGAACGCAACATCAATGAGGCGTTGGGCGTCGCGAATCGAGGGTCGAGCAGCAGCGCTGCAGCGCCACCAAGGGACTCGCGCTAGCACGTGGAGTATCTGGATGCTGACGAGTAATTCGCGGTGTGCCGACCCGACACACACAAGCCGCGTGCGGACCGTACTCATGCGCGCTGGCGGGCTGCGATGCAGCCGCCTCTTCGACGCCGCAGAAGCCCGCACCGAAGTGGATACCCGACATGGTCCGCGGAACCGACACGCTCGAATGACACTGATCGGAAGGAGGTATTGACATGGCACCACGTTGACACACGGCGGGGTCCGCTTGGTTCGGCCGGTGTCACACATGTGAAGGGAGGTAGTCAAATGAGACAGTTGCTCGCTAGTGTGCACGCTCGTCGCTTTGCGGTGGCTACGGCGATCGCAGTGGCCCTCGCGACGCTTGGTGTCTCCGTCGGTCAACTCTATGCGCATGAGTACGAATGCATCGACTATGTATGTGCGGCGGACTCGGACTGCCTGAAGGTCCAGGGCTGCGATTCGTGCCTAGCGACAAGCGGTGGCACGAAGCGGTGTGCAACAAAGGTCGCCGAGCCGTACTAGCCGGAGCCTGGAGCCGGGCTATGACTCGTGACACACGATTGGGGTTCCGATGCCCGGAGGTTATTCACAGTAGGGGTCTTCTCGCTGCACACAGAGGGAAAGGACACATCCACATGCCTAAGATGCTTCATGAGGCACCTGTTCGACGTTTCGCTGTCGGCTTGTTGGTGGTCGGCATTGTCATCACGCTGTGCATCTCGGTACAGCGCTTATACGCTTCTGAGTCGGGTTGCGCGTCTTTGACATGCCAAAGCAGCGATGCTTGCGTGAAGAACCAGTGCGATTTCTGCGCGGGGGACGCCCGCTGTGCGCTTATCATTCGGCAAGACTGATCTTGGCGACAGATGCTGCGGCGCGATTCATTCACGGACCTCTGACTGGGTGCCCAGGTGAGCTTCGGCGGGAATGGCTTGTCGACCCGCGCAGGCTCGCGGGGTGGCCACACCGAGGGGTTCGCAAGGAGCAGCGACGTTAGCTGGCGTCCGACGATCCGTGGGTTGGCGCCACCCCCCCCGGGGGATCGCCCCTGCACTGCCGACTTCCGTTATGATCGGCCGCACGCCGTCGAAGGAGTCGTCTTGGTCAGACACGCCCTGGCGTGAGGCTTGCGGGCACGTCATGAACACCGCCGCGAGAGGAGAAGTCGCGCACGCGAAGCCGATGCTCGAGCAGTGCGGCCACAGGCACCCGCGACGTGTCGAGAATGCGGGTGGCGCGTGGAGCCCCTCACATGCTCTGGCTTGACCTTCGGTACAGCCTGCGCGTCGTCCTGAGACATCGCACCTGGGCGGCCGGGGCCGTGGCTACCATCGCCCTCGTGGTCGGCGTATCCACCGGCATGTTTGCGGCCATCTACGGGCTGCTGCTGCGCCCCTACCCGTTTCCACATGCCGACCGACTGGTGATGCTCTGGGAGTCCAACAGGGACACCGGTGTGCGGCACCTGGCGGTCACGGAGAGTGCCTACCCGATCTATCGGAAGGACCTGTCCAATCTGGCGACGCTCGCCCACTTCATCCCGTCGGATCCCGGCTTTCCTGTGAGCCTGGCTGACTCTCGCAGGGCGATCACCTTCGTGCGTGCGGCGCCCGAGTTGTTTTCCGTTCTCGGGGTGTCTCCCTTGTTCGGCCGTACCTTCACGGATGCAGAGGGTGTGTTCCCAGCTGAAGACGTCGCAGTCCTCAGTTACCGCTTCTGGATGGCGCACTTCAGCGGGCGGCGGGAGGTCGTCGGCACAAAGCTGAGGTTGAGGCTGGCCGGTCGTCTGGAGTCGTTCACGATCGTCGGTGTGATGCCGCTGACCTTCGAGTTCCCACATCCGCTCTATCCTGGCAGGCCAGATGTCTGGGCATCGACGCAGCGCGTGCCGGGTCGGTTCCGTCCGGGCAACAACTTCTACACGCTCGCTCTCCTGAAGCCGTCGAGCACGTTGGCTGCCGTGCAGACAGCAGTCAACCGGATTGCGGAGCGGATCGGTCGAGACGAGCCGCGCTGGTACGGCGCGATCTCGGTCGACACCGTTCCGCTCAGCCGCGAGTCGTTGAAGGATTCTGCGGCCATGGTAGTTGCCCTGTCGGCGGCGTTCCTTCTCGTCACGTTGATCGGCTGCACGAACCTCGTACACCTGCTGATGGCGCGAGTCATCGCGAGGCGGCGGGACGTCGCGGTCAGGCTCGCACTCGGCGCGGGACGTGCGGATCTGCTGCGACTGACTGGACTCGAACTCGGCATCTTGCTCCTCGTTGGCAGCGCCCTGGGCTTCTTCGTTGCGTACGCAGGTCTTCGTGCGCTGCCAGCCGCGTTGCCAGCCGGTCTCTACATTCCTCGTGCCGACTCCTTGCTGTCAGACCCGGCCGTTGTCCTGGCGACGGTCGGCGCGTGGACAGCGATAGGCGTCGTGCTGACGGCGTCGATGTGGACGATGGTGAGGAGGAACCAGGGCGGTCAGACACTGACCCGCGGTGGGGATGTCTTTGCTGAAGGCCGGGTGGGGTTCCGCGGTTGCGGGCGTGTCTTGCTGATCTGTGAGGTGGCGCTGGCGTTTGCCCTCACAACCACGGCGCTCTCGATGTTCCATCACCTTCGGACGCTCCTCAACGAGGACGCCGGGATGGATCCGAAGCGCTTGATTGCCGTGGACGTCTTCTTCCCTCCTGACGCACTGAAGGCAGCGATCCCAGCACTGCAGTCTTTTGTCGGCGTTGTCGCGGCTGGGCGAGATGTGAAGGAGGTCGCGCTGGTCGATGGGTTTCCGCTCTCAGGGTTTCCCGTTGACGTCATGGCGACGGGCGTTGACGCACCGATCTCCCGAACCTGGCAACCGTCCGAGCTTCATGTCGTAACACCGAGCTTCGGGAGCGTCGTCGGCCTGACCGTGCTCCATGGCCGCTGGATTGGCCGAGAGGACATGCGGACGGCACGCCGGGTTGCCGTGATCAACGAAGCCATGGCTCTGCACTACTTCCGCGGAGCCAACCCGGTTGGAAGACGTCTGCGTAGCGGCCGGAGGGACCTGGGAACGGAGTGGGACGTTGTCGGCGTGGTACGGGAGTCAAAGCGAATAGGCACCAGAACAGATGCAGGACCAGCAATCTTCTTGCCTTGGGCGCAGGTGCCCATCGCCAACGTGTCGGTGGTCGTCAGAACCGGCGGCGACGCGAGGAGGGTCGCGGCGTTCGTGCGTGACCAGGCACTCCTGATGGCTCCGGGAGCCGTCGAAGTCCGCAAGATTCGGACGGGTTCGGACATCGTGACTGACGCGGCAGCCCGATCGAGGTTCGTCGGGAGGCAGCTCCTGGGTGTTGCTGCGCTCGCGCTCCTGCTTGCCAGCACCGGGGTCTATAGCATCGTGTGGTTCGGAAACTCCCTGAGGCGGCGGGAGATGGCCGTGCGGATGGCAGTGGGGAGCGTCCGAAGTCGCGTCGCCGCACTGGTGGTGCGCGAGACAATGGTCCTCGTCGGGCTCGGCATTGTCGCGGGACTGCCGCTGAGCGTTGCCCTGCAACGACTGCTGAACGCCGTTCGTGAGGGTGGCGGACCGGCACCGGGGATCGCTTACCTGACGACGGTGATGATCTTCTGTGTCGTGGCGATCGCGGCCTCGCTCCCGTCTGCGTGCCGGGCCGCCTCCGTCGAACCAGCCATCGTATTGCGTTCCGACCAGTAGGTACGGCGGGCAGGGTCGTCTCCGTGCAGAGATCGATCTCGACCCCGCCTTGTACACTTGGGCGCGCCCGCGAAGGCTTTCTCGAGGCGGACTCTCCTGATCCCTTTGGTCTTCCAGCCGCCAGCTATGTCCGAGGCGCGATTTGTGTCTTCGTCAACTCGACCTGCCCGATCTGTGACGAGAGCCTGCCGTTCTACAAACGCCTCGCTGAACGAG
>CAZBIP010000247.1:0-5037 GCA_964491885.1 uncultured Vicinamibacterales bacterium | reverse complement strand
GGTCCACGCTGTGCCATTCGCCCGTGACCTGGTCGCGCCCGATGCGGCCGCCCTTGACCTCGAGGAGCAGCGCGCCGCGCTCCGGGTGCGCCACCACGAAGTCCACCTCGCCGTCGCGCGCGGCCGCTCCTGGCGACTTGGAGAGCCACGCAACGCCATAGAACACGCAGTGGTCCGGGCCGAGTGCCGCGCCGAGGGCATCGTAGACCTTCAGTTCCGCTTCGCGCCCCGCGTCAGTCGTGACGGCGGCGGGCAACGGTGTCGGGAACATCGTGGCCATAGGGCGAGATGATACCCGAGGGTGGGAATGAGGGTGCGGCCGTGTAGTAGCGCATGATGCTCTGAGTAACGCCGCTCCGCGGTGCTACCATCTGCGTCGATGGATGTACCTTGCCCGCTGTGCGGCACTGCGGACGGTCGGGAAGTCCTGGCCGCCAACGACCACGCCGTGGCGATCTGGGATGCCTTCCCCGTCAGCCCCGGCCACGCACTCGTAGTCTCCCGACGGCACATGGCGAGCCTGTTCGACCTCACCGCCGACGAGCAGGCCGCGATCTGGGCGCTGCTGCCGGCCGTCAAGACCGCGATTGCTGCGCGGCATTCGCCGGCCGGCTACAACGTCGGCGTCAACGTCGGCACCGCCGCCGGCCAGACTGTCGGCCACGTGCACGTGCACGTGATTCCGCGTTACGAGGGCGATGCCGCCGACCCCCGGGGCGGTGTCCGGTGGGTGCTACCCGACCGCGCCGTTTACTGGAATCCGAACGGATGACACGCGACCAGGACGCCCTCGCTCTCGCCGAGCGCGTGCTCGCCATTCTGGAGGAAGGGAGCTTCTCTTCAACCTACAAGTACGCCTTGTTCATCGCGATCCTGGACCTCTGCATTGAGAAGACCGAAGCCAGCGGCGCTGCCCCGTCGTCGCTCACAACCCGCGAACTCGCGACGAAGGTGGTGGAACTCTGCTGGAATCATGTCGCGCCGTATGGCACGCACGGCACGCTCAGGTTCGGGGGAGGCCGCGGGGAGCAGGCCGAGATCCTGAGGCGCATCGAGGACGTCCGGGCGCGGTGGTGCGATGAGCGTAGCGACACCCTTTTTCGCTTCCAGACCATCCATCCCGACCGCCACGAGCGTCTCCTCGATTTCGTCGAGTGGAAGCTCATCGAGATGCCTATTCCCCGCCTGCAAAGGCTCGGCAGGAACCAGGAAGACCGGTTTCTCTACCAATACAACTGGCAAGCGGACGTGCGAAGGTCGACCGTCTCGGCATATCAACAGGGGGCGAGCGACGCGTTCAGCAACGTGCTCTGGCTGCAGCCTGGCGTTGCCGAAGCACTCGTCCGGCTGAACGGGCTCTTGCGCCCCGTCTTCTATCGCGAGTGGGCCGTCCGGGTCGCGAAGCTGAACAGCCTCCCGGAGGCCGGTCTCGAGAGCTTCCTCTTCGATGTTGACCGCGCGTCCCTGAACGTAGTCCGGAGGCCGCTCTGCGAAATGCAGGATGACCGATGCTTCTATTGCGACGGCCGCATCAGCGGCCGTGCCGACGTGGACCACTTCATTCCGTGGTCCCGGTATCGCGACGATGGCCTAGACAACCTCGTGCCGGCGCATACCAAGTGCAACAACAGCAAGCGCGACTTCCTGGCATCGGCCGATCACGTGGAACACTGGGTCGAGCGCAGCCGCAGCCATGACGCAGAATTGACCGCTATCGCTCGGAACTGCGGCTGGCCAAGAGACCGGGACCGCAGCACAGCCGTGGCACGCGCGGTGTACCTTCGCTTGCCCCCGAACGGCCGCCTATGGCGCGGTCCTGACGATTTCGACCTGGTTGATCACTCGCGTATCAGGCGGGCGCTCGCTACACATGCGCATGAGAGATAAAACAGAGGAGCGGTGACCCATGAGCGCATTCGACGACCTTCTCGCGGGGCTTGCGAAGGGGCGGAACTGGGAACTGATGGGTGAATCGGACGAGGTGCGGAGGCTTCTTTCCGAGGTCTACGATGAGCGCTACCACATGGGGAAGCATCACAAGGATGCCTATCAGGTTCGGGTCAACCTCCAGAAGGCAGACGATGCCGCCTCTTACGCAGGATGGATCACCGCGGACAACGAGAAGTCAGGTCCCTACCAAGGCACGTCCTTTGTTTGGTTTCCGGGCGTCAAGGGGAGCGTCGCGGTCCTCGTGATTGGAACCGAAGGTTTCGGGGCCGACACCGGGATCCTTGGGCGCCCAGGCCACGCCAGACGGTTACACGCCTTATCGCGACTGCACAAGGGGCGGGTGTGGGTCAAACCCGACCTGCTGGACATCTCGACCGAGGTTCCAGAGCCTACGTCCAGACAGTGGCCGGACATCGCGTCGGCCTTGAAGTCCTACTCGAAAGTCATCTACGCCGCTACCGCCGTGAGAGGTGACGAGGACGGCGAAGCGGTCGCTGACTTGCTCGATCTGTTCTTTCACGAACACCATACTCCTCTCACCGAACCATTCAAGGCACGGTGGGAGAAACGGCAGAACGCCATCGCTGGGGCGGTGTTCCCTGCCATAGACGAAGACAACACTCTCGCGACGCTACGCGAACGCCGCTTCGTCATTCTGGATGGTCCGCCGGGGACAGGCAAGACGCGGCTCGCGAATCGGCTCGCAGATCGAGTTGGTTCTGCGACAAAGGTCCAGTTTCACGCCGCCCGCACTTACGAGGACTTCGTGCTCGGGCTGTTCCCGCGGCCAACTGGGCAGGGACTCGCGTTCGAGGTCAGGGCTGGGGATCTTATCGCGGCAAACAAGGAAGCGCAGACGCGCGAGCACGTCCTGGTCATCGACGAGATCAATCGAGCGGACCTTGCGCGAGTTCTGGGCGAGGCGATCTCGGTGTTCGAGGTCGGTGAGGCGGATCGCAGTGTGCGCCTTCCGCACCCCATCGACGGTGACCAGCACGAATTGCGGCTGTCGCCCAACCTGATGGTGCTGGGGACGAGAAACACCGCCGATCGGACGATAGCGCGTCTTGACATCGCCATTCGGCGAAGGTTCGCTTTCGTCGAGGTCTGGCCTGACTTGAGCGCAGTTGCGGCCGAGGGCGTCGACTTCGCGACCGAGGTCTTTGCCGATGTGCTCCAGACGTTTGCGGAGTACGCAGATGATGACACGCTGCGGCTCGTGCCCGGGCACGCCTACGTCTTGGATCCTCGGCCGGAGCTCGAGCCAGAAGGTCGCCTGATGCGTATAGCCAGGCGTGTCAGATACGAGCTGGTTCCCCTGCTTCGCCACTACTTGGATGAGAAGCTCTGCGGGGCCGCCAGCGAGCACGTCGCAGCGTTGACCGATCGCATTGAAGCAAGGATCATGGCCCTGTAATGTCCAGAGGTCGAACCGCCAAGGGACGACGACGTGCTTCGTTCCTGGACGAAGTGCCGCGTGGTCCAAAGCTCTTGAAGGCCAAAGACCATGGAGATCCCTTCACTATCTCCGGTGCAGACGTGGGCGGGCGTGGTGAGCGGTGGGTCGAGCCCTTCTTGGCGGCGAATCGACAGGCATTCAGGCGGCTCGACCTCAAGGAAGAGGTCCTTACCTATCCATCGCTTCACCTGTCGGTCACGCCCGGGTCCCGAATCGGGGCCGTTCCGCTCGTCAGCCCAAGCACGCGTCGCGTTTCCGCGGGGATTCTGATCGAGCCGCGGTTCGACTGGAGCGGTCTTGGGGCCGTCTTCAGCGCAATCGGATTCTCGGTTTCGCCGAACCTCGGTGGCCATTATCTCGTCCCAGGCTCAGCACGCGAGGTGCCTGCGTGGGTCATCGCTGGTCCCGTGCTCGAGAGAATTGCGGTATTTCTCCTCCATCCGCGCAGAGGGTTTGTTGAGCGCCGCGAGGTCCGCTCGAGTCCCAGAGGCGGCGTGGAATGGACGAGGTGGGCGACCCGCATGTGTCCCAAGGCTCAGATGACGGCCTTCCCGTGCAGCTATTCCGAGCCAGACGACGATCCCGTTCTCCTGGCGAATGTCCGGTGGACGCTCTCTCGTCTCGCCAGCGAATTGCGGACCGTAGCTACCACGCAGCCCGGGCGCATCCTCATTCGGAGAGCCGCCGAGTTGATGACATCGATCGGAGCAGGACGTGAGCTTCGCCCGGCCGCATCGTCGATGTTCCCAGGCGCCTCCGAGTGGATTCGGCAAGCATCCGAAGCCATGACGTGGGTTGCGGAGGAGCGCGGCCTCGGAGGGGCGCGTGTGCTGGATGGCCTTGCTTGGGACCTCCCCATCGATCGGGTGTGGGAAGCTTGGGTGGCCAGATTCGCCGCGGACCTCGCTGGACCACTGGGCATGGTGGCCAGCCCGTTCGACTCCACGCGCCGAGTCCTGCGGTGGGAGGGAACGACGCAATCGATGGGCTCGCTCGCTCCGGACGTTCAGCTCCGCGGTTCAGAGCGTACCATCTGGATTGATGCGAAGTACAAGATGCATCTGCATCACTTAGCGCATCGCGGCTGGACGGGGCTGTCGGAACATATGCGTGCCGAGCACCGCGCAGACCTGCATCAGGCGCTAGCGTATGCGACTCTGGCTGACGTGCGCTCCGTAGACACGCTCCTCGTCTACCCTCTCCTGTCTCCGGCTCTTCGGCCCATTTCGACACTGGCGACCGTCACCGCCGGCCGCCGTCGCGTGAGGCTGATTCTCGTTGCGCTGCCCTTCGGGTTCCGAAGCCCTAATCATCATGACGAGCATGTGCAACGATTCCGTGCACTGCTGGCCGCGTGATGACCACAGCAGACGTATTCGCGTCGAAAGCGCGAGAGAACTGCCCGGGGGGCAGTGGGTCAGGAACGCGGAACCGGTGCCGAAGCGTTCGACCAGCGGCCCTCCCGGCCTACATCACAAATCTCGCCACACTGCCCTTCTCCGTCGGCCGCACCTCCAGCCGCGCGTCGATGCGGCCGCGCAGTTCCGGCACGTGCGAGATGATGCCGACCAGACGCCCGCCCTCGCCGAGCTTCATCAGCGTCTCGAGCGCCTTGTCCATCGCCTCCT
>CAZBIP010000246.1:0-5062 GCA_964491885.1 uncultured Vicinamibacterales bacterium | reverse complement strand
AGCCGGCGCGTCACGCGGCCGGGGCCGCCAGCTTCTCTGCCTGGTCGGCCAGTTCCTCGGCCGTCATCACCATGCCGCCCACGCGGCCGTAGAACTCGACCGGGACGCGCCCGGCCACGATGGCCTGCACGTCCTCGACCATCTGCCCCATCGAGAGTTCCGCGACGAGGACGCGCGCCGCGCGCCCGGCGGCGCGCGCCAGCCCCTCCGCCGGGTACGGGTAGAGCGTGACCGGCCGGAACAGGCCGGCCTTGATCCCCTTCTCGCGCAGGGCATCGATCGAGGTGCGGGCGATGCGGGCAACGGTCCCGTACGCCACGATCAGGACGTCCAGGTCGTCATCGGCCCGGTACAGTTCGTGGCGGACCTCGCCCTGCATCGAGCGGTACTTCGCCCCGAGGTCGAGGTTGTGCTGCTCGAGGTCCTCGGCCTTCAGGTAGAGCGAGTTCACGATGTTCGGGGGCCGTCCGACCGCTCCGGTCGTCGCCCACGGCTTCCCGGGCAGGTCACCCGGGTCGATCCGCCGCTTGAACTCCACGGGCTCCATCATCTGCCCGATCAGTCCGTCGCCGAGCACCATGACGGGGCTCCGGTACTTGTCCGCCAGGTCGAACGCCTCCATCGTCAGGTCGGCCGCCTCCTGTACGGTCGACGGCGCCAGCACGAGAACGCGGTAATCGCCGTGGCCGCCGCCCTTCGTGGCCTGGAAGTAGTCCGACTGCGAAGGCAGGATGCCGCCGAGTCCGGGGCCCGCCCGCATGATGTTGACGATGACGACCGGCAGTTCGGCGCCAGCCAGGTACGACAGCCCCTCCATCATCAGGGAAATGCCCGGGCTGGACGAGGAGGTGAAGCAGCGGCACCCGGCGCCCGCCGCGCCGTAGAGCATGTTCGACGCCGCCACCTCGCTCTCGGCCTGCACGAACGCGCCGCCGACCTGGGGCATCCGCCCGGACATGTACTCGGGGATCTCGTTCTGCGGCGTGATCGGGTACCCGAAGAACAGCCGGCAGCCGGCCTGGATCGCCGCCTCGCCGATGGCCTCGCAGCCCTTCATGAGTTTCTTCGCCATGGTGCGATCTCCGACGTCAGCGCGCGGCCACCGCGGGGGCGTGGGCCAGCCCGATCTCGTATCCCTTCGCCAGGCACACCTGGTTGAGCTGGACGATCTTCTGCCGTCCGGCAAACGTCTCCGCCAGCACCTCGCCAACCAGGTCTTTGGCAACGATGCCCGACGCGCCGAGGAACGCGCCGAGCGCGACCATGTTCGCGGCCTTGGCGCTGCCCGCCTCGAGCGCGATCTGGTTCGCCGGCACCGGCACGACGACGATGTCCGTCCGCGAGGCGGGCCGGTTGATCAGGCTCGTGTTCATCACGAGGATGCCGCCCGGCCGGACGAGCGGCTCGAACTTGTCGATCGACTGCAGGTTGAGGACGATGGCCCCGTGCGGGCGGTTCGTCACGGGCGATCCGACCTGGCGGTCCGACAGGACGACCGTGCAGTTGCAGGTCCCGCCGCGCATCTCCGGCCCGTACGCCGGCATCCAGGTGACTTCGAGGCCGGCCTTCATGCCCGCGTACGCCAGCAGCTTCCCGATCAGCAGGACACCCTGACCGCCGAACCCGGCCAGGATCAGTTCGTTGTGCATGTCACCCTCCCGCCCATCGTCAGTGCGCGGCCTCGGGCGTCTTCACGTCACCGAGGGGGTAGTACGGCAGCATGTGCTCCTCGACCCACTGGCACGACTCGTGGGGTTGCTGTCCCCACCCGGTCGGGCAGGTGGAGACAACCTCCACGAGCGAGAAGCACACCTTGTCGAGCTGGTACTTGAACGCCTTCCGGATCGCCTTCTTGGCGTTCATGATGGCCTTGGGCTCGTGGACCGACACGCGCGCCAGGTAGGCGGGCGTCCGCAGCGTCGCGAGCAATTCGACGATGCGAATAGGGTACCCCGCGAGCGCAACGTCGCGGCCCAGCGGGCACGTCGTGGCGATCTGCCCCGGGAGCGTCGTCGGCGCCATCTGGCCGCCCGTCATGCCGTAGATGGCGTTGTTGACGAAGACCACCGTGATCTTCTCGCCTCGGTTCGCGGCGTGGACCGTCTCCGCCATGCCGATCGAGGCCAGATCGCCGTCGCCCTGGTAGGTGAACACCACGAGATCAGGCCGGCCGCGCTTGATCCCCGTCGCCACGGCCATCGCCCGGCCGTGCGAGGCCTGCTGCATGTCGCAGTTGAAGAAGTCGTAGGCCAGGACCGAGCACCCGACCGGCGACACGCCGACCGTCTGCTCGCGGACGCCCATCTCGGAGATGACCTCGCCGACCAGGCGATGGATGACGCCGTGGGTGCATCCCGGGCAATACGTCGTCGGCTTCTCCGTCAGGCCGTCCGTGCGGACGGTCGTCTTGCCCCGGTTCTCGACCTGCACCGCCGTGTCCGGGCAGACGAGCAGGCAGTAGCGGCATCCCGTGCAATCGTCGACCCGGACCACCTCGGGAAAGAAGTATCCCTTGGCGTTGATGGAGGTGGACATCTCCAGGACGTCCTCCGGGCACGCGTGCACGCACAGTTCGCAGCCCTTGCAGCGATCGGCTTCGATGATCGGCGTTGGCACAGGGTCTCCTCCCTACACGACGCTCGACCGCCGGCGCATGCCGTGCGGCCGAGGCTCGACTGGTGTCGTCAGCCGCCTGGTCAGCGGCAGCCAGGGCAGATGCGGGCCGCCTGCCGGCCAGCCGTCCCGCGCCGCCACGCCCGCCAGCATGGCCCAGAACCGCACGGGCAGCCCCGACACGGCAGCCACCGACGCGGCGAGATCGAGGCCCTTTTCGACCGCGTCCCGCGTCGTCTCGTGGATCAGGTGGGTGTTCGCCACGAGGCCCGTCACCGTGAGCTTCGACGCGCTCTCGATGTCCCGCAGCATCGACAGGACGGCCTCCGGGGTTTCGGCGAACGGACGGTTGCCGTTCACGACGAACAGGACGTCGGCCCGCTCCGGATCGCTCAGGCCGGGGATCGACCCCAGAACCCTCGATCCCACGTCGGCGCCGCCGACGTCGACGACGGCGCGTCCCTCGCCGGCCATGGCGCGGCCGATGGCCCCGCGCACTTCCGGCACGACGATCGGCAGGTCGGCGTAGAACCGGTCGTCCTGAGGAGCGACCAGCGCGATGCCGCGCTCGAGCATCTCCTCCCGCAGGAGCCGGACCCGGAAGTACGGTTTCACCACGTCCAGGTCGACAACCGTGACCGGCTCGCCCCGGTCCCGCCAGCCGAAGGCCAGGTTGAGCGCGATTTCGGTCTTGCCCGAGCCAAAGTGGCCGACCAGCACCGTGACCGGAGCCGTCAGCGTCTCGAAGGCGGTCGGATGACCGGGCTCAGCAAGCATAGGGACTACGGCTGCGGATCCGGAACCGGCAGGTCAACGGGGGCTGACACGCCTCAGCATAGCACGCCGCCGGACCGGGGCAGCCGCTCTCTCGTCCGCCCGCCCGGGTGCCGCCCGGGCGTGCTACAGTCTGCCCCCATGATGCTGCTCTGGAAGATCTTCGTCGTCTTCACGAGGGTGTCGCTCTTCTCCTGGGGCGGCGGCCCGGCGTCGCTCGCCTTGATGCAGCGCGAGACGACGGCCGAGGGATGGGTGACGCCGCCGGAGTTCGCCGACGCCGTGGCGCTGGGCAACGCCCTGCCGGGCCCGATCGCTCCGCAGGTGTCCGCGTTCGTCGGTTACAAGCTGGCGGGCCTGCCAGGGGCGGTGGCGGCGGCCACGGGAACGGTCCTTCCGGCCACGATGCTCATGCTCGTCCTCGTCGTCGTGTTCTTCGCGGCGAAGGACAGCCCGGCCGTGCAGGCCATGCTCACGGCCGTGCGCCCGGTCGTCGTCGGACTCCTGCTGTGGACGGCGTACGACATGGGGGCGACGGTCTTCGGGGCCGGGGGCCACAGGGGGCTGGCGTCGGTCGCGAGCCAATGGGACAAAGTGCTGATCGCGGTGGTGGCCTTCGGCCTCCTCACCTTCACCCGGCTGAACCCCGCCTTCATCATTCTCGGGGCTGCGGCGTTCGGGTTCGGCGTGTATCGCTGAGTTCGAACGGCTTGTCCAGCCGGGACGTCATCTCCTCATAGCGGGCCTCGAGCCTGTCCGCCTCGGCCTGGAACCCGGCGTCGTCGAGCTCGCCGGACGCGCGGCGCGCGTCCAGCGCCTGGCGCTGCAGGTCGAACCAGCGATCGGGATCGAAGTTGTACGTCACGGCCGGCGCCCGTGGTCAGTCCAGCCCGGCCGCGTCGAACACCGCCTTCGCCAGCGACGAGTAGTCCTCGTCGCCGCGTCCCGCGGCCATGAGCGCGCTGACGTATTGCTGGACGAGCGCCGCCACCGGTGCCGGCACGTCCAGTTCGTGGATCGTCTGTCCGACGATCCCGAGGTCCTTGTGGTAGAGCCGCGTCTTGAACCCCGGGACGTCGTTGCCCTCGATGATGCGCTGGCCGTGCACCTCCAGCACGCGGCTCGCCGCGAAGCCGCCGAGCAGGGCCTCTCGCACCCGGGCCGGGTCGATGCCGGCCTTGCGCGCGATGGCGAACGCCTCGCTGACGGAGGCCAGGGCGCCGCCGATGCAGATCTGGTTGCAGGCCTTGCACACCTGTCCGGCGCCCGCCGGCCCGATGTGCACGACGCGGTCGGGGTTCCCCACCGCGTTCAACACGGGCCGCACGCGCTCGAGGGCGGCTGGATCCCCGCCCACCATGACGGAGAGCGTACCGTTGATCGCCCCGATCTCTCCTCCGCTGACGGGCGCGTCCAGCATCGCGACGCCGCGCGCCGATGCCTTCGCCGCCAGTTCCCGCGCGGCGGCAGGCGCGATCGTGCTCATGTCCACGATGACGCTGCCGGGCCGGACCGCCTCGAACACGCCGCGCGGCCCTTCGAGCACCGCCCGCACGTCCGGCGAGTCCGGCAGCATCGTGACGATCACGTCGCTCGCCGCCGCCACCTCGGCCGGCGACGCCGCTCTCGCCGCGCCCGCAGCGGCGAGGACGTCGACCGGCGCCTGGCTCCGGCT
>CAZBIP010000245.1:2752-5087 GCA_964491885.1 uncultured Vicinamibacterales bacterium | reverse complement strand
GGGACTCGGGACTCGGGACTCGGGACTCGGGATTCGGGATTCGGGATTCGGGATTCGGGACTCGGGATTCGGGACTCGGGATTCGGGGTCCGGGTTTCGGGTGGACAGGGACCGAACCGCATCCGAACGTTCCTCCGAAGACAGTGCTCCGGTCGAACCCCACTTGACAGATGTCATGATAATGGTATTATGATGGTATGAGAACTACCATCGACAAGGCAGGCAGGGTGGTGATCCCGGCGGCGGTCCGGGAACGCCTCGGGCTGCTGCCCGGCACGGAGCTCGCCGTGTCCGCCGACGATGGGGCCGTGACGCTGTCGCCCGTGGTGACGCCGCCCAGACTCGTGAATAGGCGCGGCTGGCTCGTGGCCCGGCCCGTAGGCGACCGGCGGAAGCTGCCGAAGATCGATGTGGCGAAGCTGATCGAGGAGGAGCGCAATCGGTGGCCCTAGCGCACTCGGTCTTCTTCGACACATCGATCCTGGTGTCCGCCTTCATTGAGGCGGATGAGGTGCCCAGTTCCGCGGAGGCCGCGCTCGATGCGATCGCCCAGCAACGTGTGACCCGGCCGCTGACGTCGTGGCACTGCGTGCTCGAGTTCTACGCGGTGGCCACCAGGCTGCCGGGTGGTTTGCGGCTGGATCCGCTCGTGGCTGGGCAGATCGTCTCCGACGTGCTTCTGAAGCGGTTCGAAGTGTGCGACCTTCCCGCCGAAGCTCGACTCGCGTTTGTCGAGTCCGCCGTTGGCGATCGGGTCGCCGGCGGCCGTCTCTACGACGCGCACATCGCCGAGTCGGCGCGGCTGGCAGGGGCGGAAGTGGTGGTGACGGAGAACCGCCGCCACTTCATCCCGCTCATGAAGCACGGCATCCGCGTGCTGACGGCCGGCGAATTCGCTGAAGAGTTCGGGGTCTGAGGGTGACCCCGGGGTCTCGAGACCCCGGGGCCCAGAGAGAGCGCCGCAGGACGCCTACGCCAGCTTCCAGCCCGGCGCGTGCGCCCGCGTGAGGAACGGCTCGGCCTCCGGCGCGTTCGTCGCCCGCATGTTCACCGCGTCCCACTCGAGCTTCTTGCCGACGCGGTAGGCGACGTTACCGAGATGGTTCGCCTCGGTCAGCCACCCCGAGTACGAGAACGGGCAGGTCGTGGGCGACCCGGTCTTGCAGGCGTTGATCCACTCCTGGTGGTGCCCGACGGACTTCGGGATGCTGACGCGCGGCACCGGGACTTCGGCGAACTTGTCGCCGGGCACGAGCAGCATGTACTTGTTGTAGTCGGAAATCAGCATGCCCTTGTCGCCGACGAACAGCACGCCGCTCGGCCACTGCGGAACGTCGCCGCGCTTCAACAGGTCCGGCTTGTTCGTGCCCTGGTACCACGTCAGCGTCAGCGCCGGCTGATCCCCCACGGCGACGTACTCGTACTTCGCCTGCATCGACGCGGGCGCGATTTCCCTGTTCACGGGCGGGCCGCTGGCCTCGATGGTCGCGGGCGCGTGCAGCTTCAGCGCCCAGAAGGGCAGGTCGATCCAGTGGCTGCCGAGGTCGCTCATCGTCCCGTTGCCGTAGTCCCACCAGCGGTACCACTTGGGCCCGGGCAGATACACGTTGCTGAACGGCCTCGCCGGGCCGGGCCCGAGCCACAGGTCCCACGCCACGTGCGCGGGCACGGGATCGACGGTGGCCGGCCGCTCCTGCACGAAGACGATGTCCTTGGCCTGCTTCGCCTCGTCCTCGGTGGCGTGCCAGCCCCAGGCGCGCGCCACCCAGACGTGGCACTCGGTGACCTTGCCGATGGTGCCCCCCTGGATGTGCTCGACGACGCGGCGGTAGTTGTCGCTGGCGTGGATCTGCGTGCCCATCTGCGTGGCGACGCCGGCCTTCTCGGCGGCCTCGCGGATGATGCGCGTCTGGTGCACGTTGTAGGCGAGCGGCTTCTCGCAGTAGACGTGCTTCTTGAGCTGCAGGGCGGGCAGCGTGGCGAAGGCGTGCGTGTGCTCGGTGGTGCTCACGACCACGGCGTCGAACTCGTTGGCGTGGTCGAACAGGCGCCTGAAATCGGTCTCCTTGCGCGCCTGCGGGTACTGCTGGGCCGCCTGGTTCAAGGCGTTGGCGTCCACGTCGCAGAGCGCCACGATCTGCTCGCCGGCGACCCGCTTCATGTTCGCGCGGCCCTGGCCGCCGCAGCCGATAATGGCCAGGCGGAGCTTGTCGGGGGACTGGGAACGGAGGATGGCGGGACCCGCCGCCCAGGTGGCGGCGGCGACCGCGCCGGTGGACTTGATGAACGCGCGTCGATCGGGTCGATTGAAGATGCTCATGGCGTGTAAGATACG
>CAZBIP010000245.1:0-2652 GCA_964491885.1 uncultured Vicinamibacterales bacterium | reverse complement strand
GGCGCTAGTCGGAGGCGAATGATGGCACACACGAGGCGGACGTTCCTGCAGTCGGCGGCGCTGGCGATCGGGGCAGCGGGCGTGCCGCTGGCGGCGGGCCAGCAAGCGCCCCCGTCCGCCCGGGGCGCGCAGGCCGGCCCGGCTGGCCCTCGCGGCCAGGGAGGACCGGCTGGGGCTGCGGCGCCGGGCGGGCAGACGCCGAAGCCGCTCGTGCCGGCCTCCGCGCTCCAGGTGCCGAAGATGGCCTTCGGCGGCCAGCAGATCAGCCGGCTGATCGTCGGGTGCAATCCCTTTTACGGCTTTTCGCACTTCAACAACACCTACTCGCAGGTGATGCGGGAGTACTACACAGCCGAACGCGTGTGCGACGTGCTTCACCAGTGCGAGCGCTTCGGCATCAACACGTACAACTACGTGGAACTGGGGCGGGCCGCCGAGGACCTGGCCCGCTTCCGCGCCGGGGGCGGCTCGATGCACCTCATCGTCCAGGGCATCGGCGATCCGGCGCCGCTCCACGCCGCCTGGAAGCCGCTCGCCATCTACCACCACGGGGGGCGCACGGACAGCGCCTACCGGGACGGCAAGATCGCGACGGTCCGCGACTGGTGCAAGCAGGTGCGTGACCTCGGCTGCCTGGTCGGCGTGGGCAGCCACAAGCCAGAAGTGCTGGCGCTCGTCGAGGACCAGGGCTGGGACGTGGACTTCTACGCGGGCTGCGTCTACAACATCACGCGCACGAACGACGAGTGGCGGAAGGCGCTGGGCGGCGAGCTCCTCGAGATGCCGTCCGAGATCTACATGCAGAGCGACCCTCCGCGCATGTACCGCTTCATGCAGCAGACGAAGAAGCCGTGCTTCGCCTACAAGATCCTCGCGGCCGGCCGCGTGAGCGAGCGCGCCATGGACGAGGCGTTCAAGACCGCGTTCGCGAGCATCAAGCCGACCGACGGCATCTTCGTCGGGATGTTCCCGCGCGTCAGGGACGAGGTGCGCGAGAATGCCGAGCGGGTGTGTCGCATATTGGGGCGCGCGTAGCAGCCGGGCCGGCGTCACCGATTGACGGGCCGGTGCATCTCAGTATCTGGACGCTGTGCGCCAGGCGCCGCGCCGGACGGGCCGGCGCGGGTCCCGGGCTTCCCCCCGGGTGCTCCTGTCCGCGATCGCCGTCGCCGCCCATGCCCCTGCCTTTCGAGGTCACCACGACATGAGGAGAATCCTGTTCGGCCTGCTGATCCTCGGCGTGGCCGCCGTGCTCATCGTCGGCGAGCTCCACACGAAGAGCACGGAACAGACGCCCCTGGAAAAGCTCACGCAGCAGTACGCCCGGCGGGCGGGCCCGTCGGTCGATCACGCGAAGTTTCCGCAGCTCCAGGCGCCGTTCAGGAAGGCCCAGGACGTCACGGCCGCCTGCATCGGCTGCCACAACGGGCGCGACGAGGAAGTGATGCGCTCGAGCCACTGGAACTGGGAGCGGACGGAGTACATCCCGGGCCAGGGCATCCGGAGCGTCGGCAAGAAGAACCTGGTCAACAACTTCTGCATCGGCGTGACGGGCAACGAGCCGAGCTGCAACCGCTGCCACGCGGGCTACGGGTACGCCGAGGCGTCGTTCGACTTCAAGGACCCGCTCAACGTGGACTGCCTGAGCTGCCACGACAACAGCGGCGAGTACACGAAGGCCCCGGGGGCCGCCGGCCTGCCCGATCCGTCGGTCGACCTGGCGAAGGTCGCGCAGCTGGTCGGGAAGCCGAAGCGCCTGAACTGCGGCACGTGCCACTTCCTGGGCGGCGGCGGCAACAACGTGAAGCACGGCGACCTGGAGACGGCGCTGCTCGACGCGCCGAAGGCGGTGGACGTCCACATGGGCACGGACGGCCTGAACATGGAGTGCGTGGACTGCCACACGGCGTCGCAGCACCAGATGCTCGGCAAGATGTACTCGGTGTCGTCGATGAACCGGAACCGGGTGGAGTGCGAGACGTGCCACACGACGATGCCGCACGCCGACGGCGTCCTGAACAGCCACACGCTGAAGATCGCCTGCCAGACGTGCCACATCCCGGTGTACGCGAAGGTGAACCCGACGAAGCTCACCTGGGACTGGTCCACGGCCGGCCGCCTGAAGGACGGCAAGCCGATCGAGGAGAAGGGCCCGCACGGCGAGGACACGTACCTGTCCATCAAGGGCTCCTTCACGTGGGGCACGAACGTCGAGCCCGAGTACATCTGGTTCAACGGCACGGCCTCGCACTACCTGATCGGCGACCGGATCGATCCGTCGAAGCCGGTGAAGATCAACACGCTGCACGGGAGCTACGACGACCCGGACGCCAAGATCTACCCGGTGAAGGTTCATCGCGGGAAGCAGATCTACGACAGCGAGCACCAGTACCTCATCCAGCCCAAGCTGGTGTCATCGAGGCCGGGCGACGGCGGGTACTGGACGGAGTTCAACTGGCCGAAGGCCAACGAAGAAGGCATGAGGCTGGTGGGCCTGCCCTACAGCGGCAAGTACGGCTTCGTCGAGACCGAGATGACGTGGCCAGTCAACCACATGGTCTCGCCGACGTCGCAGACGGTCGGGTGCGGGGAGTGCCACACCCGCGAGAACGGCCGGCTGGCGAACGTGGGCGGCTTCTACCTGCCGGGCCG
>CAZBIP010000244.1:0-5111 GCA_964491885.1 uncultured Vicinamibacterales bacterium | reverse complement strand
CCGTGTGTGAGTGCCGTCCCCGCCGCGGCGACTACAGCCCCGCTGGGGTGACGTCTGACAAGGGACGTTATGTTCCCCGCACACTGGACCCGCCCGGCGGGGGTTCGCTAATGCGGCCTATCGTCCGCGGATTCGATCCCCTTCCATTTCAGGAACACGGGCTCCGGGCTCCGCTGGCAACTGACCACGCAGACAGTCTTGCCCTGAATCGTCTGGGTCTGCCGGTCGATGGACGTGCCGGTCAAACCTCATTGCCGTCTTTGCCTCGCCGATGACCTCCTGCTCCCCGGCAGAGTTCATGCCCGACTCGGTGTACGACTGCCCGCCGTCCTGGACCGTTTCTGAGAAAGCCACGAGCGCATCCGGCCCGTTCCGCAGCAGGGCCGCCTCGCTCGCCTCCTCGAACGCCCGCTCGGAGATGTCGGGACTCATCTACGTGTCCTTCGTGTGGTGCTCGGGCCAGACGAGGGTGAGCGCGGCTCCTCGTCCAGAATCTCGAGGAGCGCGCGTGCGCAATACAGGCGATTCCGCCGTGCCTCTCCCTGGAGGGCGGTGATTCCCGCTCGCTCGAGGCGATCGATAGCCCGCTGCGCCGTGGTGAACGCGACACCGAGCCGTTCGGCGACACCCTTGACCGTCCAGAACGGGTTCTCCGCGAACAGATCGATCGCGCCGACGACTGTCTGCGACGCGGCGCCCGCGACCTCCATGCGCCATCGGGCAAGGAGATCGGTGATTCGTTGCACTCGCTGGACCGCATCCTCGGCCTGGTCCGCCACGCCGGTCAGGAAATACGTCAGCCACTCCTCCCATTCCCCTCGCGTCGTCACGCCCAGTAGCCGTTCGTAGTAGTCGGGGCGGGTGGCCTCGAAATAGGCGCTCAGGTAGAGCAGCGGAGACGGCATGACCTGCCGCACGACGAGCAGCAGGGTGATGAGGAGCCGTCCGACACGACCATTGCCGTCGAGAAACGGATGAATCGCTTCGAATTGCGAGTGGATCAGCGCGGCATGTACAACCGGCGGCAGAGAGGTGTCGTGAAGGTAGGTCTCCCACGCGGCGAGGCACTCTCCGAGCCGTTCGGGCGGCGGCGGGACGAAGCTGGCGCCGGCGAGCGACGCGCCCGCGGGGCCAATCCAGTTCTGACTTCGCCGGAATTCACCGGGTGTCGCAAGGTCGCCCCGGACGCCCCGCATCAGCTTCTCGTGCAGTTCGCGAACCAGCCGGAGCGACAGCGGCAGCCGCGACAGCCGCGCGACGCCGTATTCGAGGGCGACAACGTAGTTCGCGACCTCGCGCAGGTCGGCCGGGCTGCGTTCGACGGAGGCCTCGGCCTCGGCGGCGAGGAGTTCGCCGAGCGTTGCCTGCGTGCCCTCGATCCGGCTCGAGAGCACCGCCTCGCGCCGGATGAATGGCCGGATCAGGAGGTGCGGGTTCTGAAGGCGCCGTCCTTCACCGGCGAGACGGCCGAGGGCCAAGTCCGCCTTCGACAACGCGGAGGCGAGGTTCAGATCCCAGGCGAGCGGAGGGGGCAGCGGGTCCGGCACGTAGGCCCTGTAGCCCCGCTGGGTCACCCAGCGCCCGTGCGCACGACGGGCGGAAACGACCATCGGCGCCCCCCGGTTCCTTATTAGCGGTTCCGAGAATAACGAGAGCCATTATTATCGATAGTAGACGCAAACGCAAATAAGAAGCCGGCGACCGAGTCCCGTCAGGCCGACTCGGCAGGCCTGACATCAATCTTGCCCGTCACGGCCGCCGAACTCGGGTCTATCGCTTCTTCCCCCCGACACCGGGCACGGCCGCGATTTGTTTCATCCACGCCGCGATCTGGCGTTCGTCGAGGTCTTCCACGGATGCGAGTTCCACGCCCCGCGTAGACTTGCCCATCGCCACCGGTGTCACGGGCGGTACTGGCGTCAGCGTCACGCCGTTCACGAACATGAGCTTGACGTGGTTCGCGAAGCCGCCGCAACAGAAGCACCAGCCATCGCCGACGCCATAGTACGACATGCCCCACTTCACCGAGCGCTGCAGGCCGGGCAGCGTCTTTGCCGCCAGGGCATCGACTCTCTCGGCGATGCCGCGTTGCGGCTGCGGCAAGCTGGAGATGTAGGCGAAAACCGGCTTGTCACCGTCGGCTGACTTCGCGGGACTTGCTTTGCCGGTGATCATGGATTCCGGCAGCGTCTTGGCAGCGCTGCCCTGTGTCGCCGCGCGATTGGCCGGTTTCCGGATTGCGGGCTTGGAAGTCTTGTCTGCCTTGCGGGCGGGCATCGTGGTCTCCAGCACTTCGGACGTGGTCCGCCCAACGACTGCGGCTCACCCGCGGTGGCCGTCCGTTGAGAATCTACTCCGTTCACCGCCCTGCGGCCGCCGTCGGGTGCAGCCGCTTGTTATGCGGCCTCTTACGTGCTAGCATCATGCTAGCAACGCGAGGAATCAATGCCCACCCTAACCATCCGTAACGTACCCGCGACGGTCGTGAACTCACTCAAGTCCCTCGCCAAACGCCACAATCGGTCGATGGAACAAGTCGTCCGGAACGTTCTTGAGGACTACGTCGCCGAGCGTCGATCCGTGCTCACGCAAATCGAAGCGTCCTGGGCGAAGCAGGCCCGCCGCCCGAGCGCCCGCGAAGTGGACGCATGGGTAGCTGTCGGGCGCTCATGAAAGCCATCGTCGACACCAACGTGGTTGCGTACTTGCTGCTCGGCACCGAGCCGTTCGCCACCGAAGCTCGCCAGTTCCTCGTCGGCGTTTCGCGCCTGATGGCCCCGGCCTTGTGGGAAGCCGAAATCGCGAACGTCATCTGGATGGCCACTCGGTCGGCCGTCATCTCGCCAGACGAAGGCGCGGTCCGGCTTCGCCTGGCGATGCGCCTGGGTATCGAGTCGGTACCTCTCCACACGCTACTCCAGGGCGCCCTCCTCCGGGCCGTGACCAGCGGGGTCGCCGTCTACGACTGCCTGTTCGTCGAACTCGCGATTCGGGAAGCCTGCCCATTGGTGACCTTCGACCGAGCCGTTCTCAAAGCGTTTCCTGACGTGGCGGTTCGCCCAAGGTCCCTCCCTTCGGAATGATCGTGTCCGCATAACGATCCGGTTCAGCGGCGGCGCGTAGCGCCGACCGCTGCAACCGGTTGTTAGCCGTCTGGCTCATTCTTCGGACGCTGAAAGCGTTCGAATCACCGAACTGAGCTCCACGACTTCGAGTGATGTCGGACATTCGTGCCAATTGTGGCGCCAGCACACGATGACATCAGAGCCGTCCGGATGATGCCCATGGTCTCGGAAGTTCCGACTTTCGAACTCAAATTCGATACGCACGCGCTGCCACTTCCCCGCATCGACCTGACGCTTGGCCTCACAGTCGGGGTATCCGGTCTGGACGGCCTCAACGTGATAGCCGAGCTCGCGGGCAACCATACCGAACAAAAAGACCACGCCCTGTTCATTGACTGGCTCGTGGCGAAGCCCCCGGAAGTCGATGGGATTGCCGTAGGTCGGACGGTCATCGAGGCGACTGTGACGGTAGTTGCTCGAAGAGAAGGGGGCCGCGCCCGCTTGATGCGGCACGACGTCCGATGGCGCATGGAATGGGGTCCTCGCGTGCTCAATAGGGAGGAGCGCGACGACGTCAGCCCACTCCGGCTTACCCTCGGCGAACTCGCGGAACTTCGACGGTATCGTGGACCAAGGGCCGAACTTCCTCTCGAAGACGCCTGGGCTGTAGGTTCCATCGCGCCGATACTGGTCGCGCGTGGGAATCCGTCGTTTGCGGCGCACAAACTCGCCCCAGTCTTCGAGAAGCACCTCAGGATCGATGGGAACGTTCGTTGAGTGCGGCTCCAACCCGGCCGCACGAACGGCTTCCCGCCAACTCGGGAAATGCTTCAGAACCTGGTACTCGGTCATGCTCGAAGAGCCCTTGAACTCGGCACGAGACGGCGGGCGGCCGAGCGATTGTGCTGCCGCGCGAATCGCGTTCAAAACTTCGTTTCGTTCGGGTAGGGCAGTCATCCTTTCATCTCAGACAGCCAACGCTGGAGTTAAGCTGCAACGCTCCGGAGTCTGCCACGCTTCAGCCTCGAGTGTTTGTTAGTCGGCCTCGAGCGCTCTACGGAACTCGCGCTCGACCTTCGTGACAGCGACGGCGACTGAACCGCCGTCGAGAATAGCCTTGATGCTCTTTTCGAACGCCTCGGAGGCGTGCCGGCGCTGCTCCGGATTCGTTACCCCAGGCCAGATGCCAGCAGCAACAGCTGGCTCCCACAATATCCTAATGCACTCATCCAGCTCGCGGCACAGAGCCTCGGGCAGGTGTATGCGGCGCTTATCCAACTCGCGTCTGAGTTCCAAGAACTGTCGGCCGACCGTGACGTATTCATCCCAGTTGTCAGGCCGCCATGCTGAGACGAAGGACTCCATCGTGTACCGGGTCTCCACCAGCTTGACGTATAGCGCCTCGATGGCAGCAACACGGTTAGCGTGGAGTTTCTCGAATCGTACCTGATGATCGCGGGCCTCACGTGACAACTCGGCCCTGTAGGTCGCTAGGGTTCGCTCAGTATTCGCGTTCAGGTTAGCCTTGAAGGCTTCGAGGTCCTTTCCGAGGAACTGAACTATGAGGGACCGGGCAAGAAAGGCCAGCGCAGCAAGAAGCGCTGCTTGCACGGCTGTGTTCGCTAGGATCGCCCACCAGTTCATCGCGTCACCTCGCGCTCCACTATGGTCCGGCTAACGTTCGCGTTCACCCGCGCCGGCTCATGATCGGGCAAGCCGGCGTCGGGTGCATTGTTAGCCGGACTTCGTGTCGTTCTTCGCGAGAAGCCCCCTGACTGCATCCTGCAGGGCACGCTCGACGTCGCGGCGGTCGATCAGATCGTCCTGATGCACTCTCAGAATCAGCTCCTCCTCGACCGTCGTGTCGCTCATTGACCGCCGAACGATCAACTCCAAGGGCGCGCTCGGATGGTCTCCATTTCGTCTTCCCTCCGAGCGCGCCTTGATGACCGCGGTGACCAAGTCTATGACCGATTTGGCCAGCGTGATTCGGTAGTGTCTCGATAGTGGTGGAAAAGTGAAAAACGCGTCATCATCCGGCGCTGT
>CAZBIP010000243.1:0-5131 GCA_964491885.1 uncultured Vicinamibacterales bacterium | reverse complement strand
CTGGCCGCCCACGACAGCGGCCGGATCATGAACGAGAAGATGTTCCGCAACCAGGTAAACGGCGGCGTCACCATGGGCATCGGGTTCGCTTTGACCGAGGACCGCGTCCTGGACAGGCAGCTCGGCAAGCTGCTCACGGCGAACCTGCACGACTACAAGATGCCGACGGCGCTCGACGCGCCGGCGGACAAGACCGTCATCACGATCGATCCCCACGACACCTTCAGCAACACCGGGGCGAAGGGGGTCGGTGAGCCGGCCACGATTCCGACGGCGCCGGCCATCGCGAACGCCGTGTTCCACGCCATCGGGCTCCGCCTGCCGGACGCGCCGATGAGCCCCGCCCGCGTGTTGCGCGCCATGGCGGCGCAGAAGCCGGCCCCGGCCGGCCGGAAGGGGGAGGAATAATGCTTCGGACGTTTGGCTACGTTCGTCCGGGGTCCGTCGGTGAGGCGCTGAAGCAGCTCGAGGAGCGCGGGGCGCGCGCGCACGCCGGCGGAACGGACCTCCTCGGCTGCCTGCGCGACGGGGTCTTCGAGGCCCAGAAGGTCGTGAGCCTGTCGCGGATCGACGAACTGCGCGGCCTCACGGTCGCGCCGGACGGCGAGCTGCGCATCGGCGCCCTGACCACGATCGCCGAACTGGCCGCCCACCCGGTCGTCAAGGAGAAGTTCACGGCGCTGGCCGAAGCGGCCTCGGTCGTGGCCAGCCCGCAGCTCCGCAACCAGGGTACCCTCGGCGGCAACCTGTGCCAGCGCCCCAGGTGCTGGTACTTCCGGGGCGATTACGACTGCACCCGCAAGGGCGGGGACACGTGCTACGCCATCAGCGGCGAGAACCAGTACCACGCCATTTTCGGCGGCGGCGCGTGCTGGATCGTCCACCCCTCGGACACGGCGCCCGCGCTCACCGCGCTCGACGCCCGGGTGCGGATCGTCGGGCCGAAGGGCGCGCGGATCGTTCCGGTCGAGAAGTTCTTCGTCCTGCCGGACGACGACGTGACGAAGGAGACCGTCCTGGAGCCCGGCGAAATCGTGCTCGGCCTGCTCGTGCCCGCTCCGGCCGCGGGGACGAAGAGCGCGTACCGGAAAGTGCGGGCGCGGGGATCCTGGGACTTTGCGACGGCGGGCCTCGCGTGGGCCATCTCGATGACGGGCGGAAAGGTGACGGACGCGCGCCTGGTGCTGTCGGGCGTGGCGCCGGTGCCGTGGCGCCTCCACGCGGTGGAGAAGCTGCTGCTGCGGCAGCGCCTCGACGCGAAGCTCGTGTCCAGGGCCGCCGCCGCGGCGGTGGTCGGCGCGAAGCCGCTGGAACAGAACGAATACAAAGTGCAGCTCGTGCGCGGCCTGATCGAGGAAGCGCTCGGAGCGGCGTCGAAGGCGTAACCCGTCGGGCGAGCGCGTCGCCCGCGAGGACGATCGAACATGAACCGTCTTGCGGACCCGCTCCGTGCGGGGATGGCGGCAGCGTGCGCGCTGCTCCTGGTCTGTGGTCCCGCCGGCGCCGCGTCCGGCCAGTACGGCACCCTGCGCGTGGAAGTGCGGGCCGCGGCCTCGAGGGCGCCCGTGGCGGGCGCGCGGGTGGACGTGGCCGGTGTGGCCGATCCGACGCTGACCGACGCGGTGGGGCGAGCCAGGCTGACGAACGTGCCGGCGGGCCAGGCCTTGGTGCGGATCAGCGCCGACGCCTACCGCGCCGTCGATGCGACCGTCACCGTCGGCGAGGCGGAGGCGACGCTCGAGGTGCTGCTCGTCCCGCTCGAGTTGCGCGTGGACGAGTCGGTGATCGTGGCGGCCGGCCGCACGGAGCGCGGCGGGTTCGACGTCCCGCGGTCGACGGTGGTCGTGTCCCGCCCCTCGCTCGACGAGGGCGCGGCCCGCACCGCCCCCGAGATCCTGCAGGACCGCAGCGGCGGATGGGTGCAGAAGACGAACCACGGGGGCGGGTCGCCCTTCATCCGCGGCCTCGTGGGCAACCAGGTCCTCGTGCTCGTGGACGGCGTCAGGCTGAACAACGCGACGTTCCGCCTGGGGCCCAACCAGTACATGAACACCATCGACCCGTACGGCCTCGACCGCGTCGAGATCGTGAGGGGGTCGGGTTCGGTCGTGTACGGCAGCGACGCGATGGGCGGCGTGGTCAACCTCGTCACGCCCATGCCCGAACTCCAGGCGTCCGGCGTGCGCGCGCGCGGCGCCGTGGCCAGCCGGTTCGCCAGCCGGGGCATGGAGCGGACGGTCCGCGCGGAGGGTTCGGTCGCGGGAACCCGGGCGGGCGTCCGCGCCGGTGTCACGGCGCGCGACTTCGGCGACCTCGTGGCCGGCGGATCGCTGGGGACGGAAGCGCCGTCTGGGTACAACGAGATCGACGTGGACGCGTCGGCCGTCTGGGTGCCGTCGGTGGACACCAAGCTGACGGCCGTCTTCCAGCACGTCCACCAGTCGGACGTGCCCCGCTTCGACCAGGTCGCGCAGCGGGGGTACGCCGTCTACAGTTTCGATCCGCAGGTGCGGCGCCTCGGCTACGTGCAGTGGCAGCAGCGCCTGCATGCGTCGTGGATCGATACGGCCCAGGTCACGGCTTCATGGCAGCGCTCCGACGAGGGGCGCGTGCGGCGGAAGCAGGGTGCGGCCGTCGAGACCAGGGAGTTCGACACCGTCTCCACGGGCGGCGTGTCGGCCGACGTGTCGGGCCGGCTCGTCGGCACGGCGCGCTGGAGCGCGGGGGTCGAGGCCTACCACGACACGGTGCGCAGCTGGCGCCGCGACGCGAACGTCGCCTCCGGGGCGTCCACGCCGTTCCGGGGCCTCTATCCGGACGGGGCCACGCGGCTGTCCCTGGCGGGTTTCGCCTTGGCGCAGTTCACGGCCGGGCGGGCGGCGCTCGACGCCGGCGCCAGGTACACCCGGGACAGCGTGAAGGCCGACGACCCGGTCTTCGGGGCCCTGCGCCTCAGCCCGGACGCCGTGGTCGGAAGCCTCGCGGCGCGCTACGCCCTGAGCGGCGCGGTGCACGCCTTCGGCTCGATCGCGCAGGCGTTCCGCGCGCCCAACATCGACGACGTGAGCACGCTCGGCGCGTTCGACTACGGCGTCGAGGTGCCGCCCGGCTCACTGCAGCCCGAGCGGTCGCTGTCGTTCGAAGGCGGATTCAAGGTCAACACGCCGCGCCTGGCGGCGTCGGCGTCGGTCTACCGGATGAACCTGCAGGATCTCATCGACCGCCGCCCCTCCACCTACAACGGTTCGGCGACGTTCGACGGCCAGGACGTCTACGAGCGCGCCAACGTCGGGCGCGCGTTCGTCCGCGGCGCCGAGGTCGATGCCGAGTGGCGGGCAGCCGGCGGGCTGAGCGTGTTCGGCTTCTACGCGACCACGTACGGCCAGCAGGTGTCGGCCGGGGTGCCCATGCGGAGGATTCCCCCGGCCAACGGCCTGTTGGGGGCCCGATACCGGTGGGCGGCGGGCCCCTGGATCGAGGCATCGGTGCGGACGGCCGCCGCGCAGCGCCGACTCGCGCCGGGCGACGTGTCCGACCATCGCATTGCGCCGGGCGGCACGCCGGGCTGGACCGTCCTCAACCTGATGGGCGGCGCGCGCCTGGCGCGCGGGCTCGTCCTGTCGGGTGGCGTCTCCAACCTCTCGGACGAGGCCTACCGCATCCACGGGTCGGGCGTGGACGGGGCGGGGCGGCACGCCTGGGCGAGCCTCAGGGTCGAGTTCTGACGATCCGGGAACGCGTCGTCGGCGCGGCTACCGGACTCGTGCGGCTGATCCGAGCACGTCCTGGATCCACGCCACAATCCGATCCTGCGCGGCGGCGAAGACGCCCGCCTGGGGGATGCCCGAGCGCTTGGGCACTTCCAGCGAATGGTTGCCGTGCGCGACGGCGTACACGTCGCTCCTCGACGGCAGCACGTCGAAGAAGAGCCTGACTTCGTCCGGCGTCCCAAATGCGTCCTTCGCGCCCTGCACCGCGAGCATCGGCTGCGTGACGTGCGGGAGGTGCGACACGCGGACCTGCTGCGGCCGGCCGGGAGGGTGCAACGGGTACCCGAGGAACACCAGGCCCCGGAGCCGATCCCACCACGCGCCCGCCGCCGCGTCGTTCGCGTCGCGGGCCGCGGCCACGTGCGACGCGATCCGGCCTCCGAGAGACTTCCCGCCCATGAAGATCGGCAGGGCGCGGCACGCCGGGTCGCCCGCGGCGTGCGAGACGACCGCCCGGTAGCACGACTCCAGCACGGGTTGCGGGTCGGGCAAGCGCTTTCCGCGTTCGGTGAACGGGAAATTGAACGTGACGACGTGCAGGCCCCTGGCCGAGAGGCCCTCGGCGAACTCGACCATGAAGGGGTTCGTCTGTCCGCCCCCCGCGCCGTGGCCCAGGACGAGGATGGCGATGGGGTCGGCGGCGGGGAGGTAGACTCGCGCCGTCACCGTCTGGCCCCCGTCGAGTGCGACGCGCTGTTCGACAGTCATCCCCGTCCCCTTGAGTCGGCCGCCCACTCAGCTTAGGCTAGTTGCACCATGGCCGCGCAGTACATCTTCACGATGAAGGGGCTGGGGAAAGTCTACCCGCCCGATCAGACCGTTCTCAAGGACATCTGGCTCTCGTTCCTTCCGGGGGCGAAAATCGGCGTTCTGGGCCTGAACGGCGCGGGGAAGAGCACGATCCTCAAGATCATGGCGGGCGTCGAGAAGGAGTTCCTCGGCGAGGCCTACCCGGCCGAGGGCACCTCGGTGGGCTACCTGCACCAGGAGCCCGTGCTCGACCCGTCGAAGACCGTGCTCGGCAACGTCGAGGAAGGCGTGGCGCCGACGAAGGCCCTTCTGGCGCGGTACGACGAACTGAACGGCAAACTCGGCGAGAGCCTCGACCCCGACGAGATGGAGAAGGTGCTCGACGAACTCGGGCGCCTGCAGGACCGGATCGACGCCACCGGGGCCTGGGAGGTCGACTCGAAGCTGGAACTCGCGATGGACGCGCTCCGCTGTCCGCCGGCCGACGCCGACGTCCGCACGCTCTCGGGCGGCGAGCGCCGGCGCGTCGCGCTATGCCGCCTGCTGCTCCAGTCGCCCGACCTCCTGCTGCTCGACGAGCCGACCAACCATCTCGACGCGGAGTCCGTGGC
>CAZBIP010000242.1:0-5139 GCA_964491885.1 uncultured Vicinamibacterales bacterium | reverse complement strand
ACGACGAGCAGGAGCCGGCGGCCGCGCATCGGCCCATCGTACCATCGCCGGCGCCTCCGGGAATCGGTGACCGTCACTTCCGCCGCCGTTCGCGCCGATCGAGGCCGAACCCCGCGAGCAGGCCGGCGAGGCCGACGCCGATCAGCAACATGGCCCAGGCCGGCTCGTCGAACCACTCGTAATGATCGGTGATGAACCACAGCGCGACGCCCGTGTTGATCAGGCCGGCGTAGTAGAAGCTCTTCCGCTGGCGCTGGTGGCTCAGGAGGGCCATGGTGAGGGCCAGACCAAGATAGGCCCAATCGAACGTGCGGGCGTACTCCTTCGTTTCGTTGAGGTACGCCAGCGGTTCGAGGATTGCGAAGGGAGAAACGGTGAACAGCAGCCACGCGGCCGGCCTCATCAGCGCGGTGCCCCGCACGTCCGCAAAGGCGCCGACGAGGTAGAAGGCCACCCCGTTGAGGGACAGGGCGGCGACCGTGTCCAGCAGGGTGGCGTCGCTCACCGACCCGGCCTGGAACGCCGGCGTCATGCCGGTCACGAAGTAGAAGAGCCGGCCGTCCAGCGCGAGCAGTTCGAGCGTCACGATCAGCAGCACCGCGGCGGCGGTGTAGAGGGGCCGCCCGAACCAGGAGCGGCCCTGTCGTTCGAGCACCAGCCCTGTCGCGACGTACGCGGGCACGAGGGGGAAGAGGTGCAGGGCGAGCAGGTCCCATCGTTCCTCCTCGAGCCAGGCCCGCAGTCCCAGATCCGACAGCACCGCCAGCGTGAGCAGCAACGCGAGGACGGCCAGCACCGTGCTGAGGGCGATCGTACGTGTGCGCCAGGCCAGCCACGCGGCCCAAGCGCACGCCATGAAGATGGTGATCTGCAGCTGGCGGTTCGACACCGAGCCGTCCTGGAACAGCTGCCCGGGCGTGTCCGCAGGTTGCACGAGCCAGCCCTGATCGTGGAACGCGATGAGCAGGAACAGCGGCAGCAGGCTGATCCCGCCGAGGTAGAAGGCCACCGCGACAGCCTTGTGCCGCCGGTGCTCCAGCACGTGCGCCGCGACGTTCAGGACGGCGAACGGGACAGCCAGCACGCCGAACGGCTGCAGGAGGCCCTTCACGTCCAGGAAGACCCGCCGCGCCCCGAAGTAGTACAGACTGCCGCACATCAGCAGGAACGCGCCGAGGTAGAGGGCAATCTGCGAATGTGACAGCACGCGGCTCTCGCCAATCCAGTCCTCGTCGCCGCGCTCGAGGGCGCGGTACGCCGCCTGGATGCGGCTGGCCTCGTGGGGGTGGACCAGCTTGAGGCGCAGCCAGTCCTCGACCTGCTCGACATGCGGGCGGAGGCGCGCGCTCAGCACGCTCGCGTACCGGCTGGGACGCGCGGTCACCGGGCGGCCGACGAGGACGCGCGCGAGATCGAGCGCCATCTCGCGCGCCGACGGATAGCGGTCCTGCGGCCGCGCCTCGAGGGCCTTCAGGGCGATCGCCTGGAGGGGTTCGGGTGTGCCGGCCGCGATCTCGACGGGCAGGCGAATCGCCCCGGCGCGCACGTTGGCCACGATCTCATCCTCGGTGACGCCGCCCACCGGAGGCAGGCCGGTCAGCAGCTCGTAGAGGATGGCGCCCAGCGCGTAGACGTCCGTTCGGGCGTCGATGGGCTGCGAGGCGTCCAGTTGCTCGGGCGCCAGGTAGCGCGGCGTCCCCCGGAAGTGGCCCCGCGCGGGCTCGCCCGACGCGAGGCCGAAGTCGAGGATCTTCGGCCTCAGCTCGGCGTCGAGCATGATGTTCGACGGCTTCAGGTCCCGGTGCTGCACGCCGACGTCGTGGGCGTGCTGGACCGCCTCGCAGACCTCCTTCATGATGCGCGCGCGCTGGCGGAACTCGAGCGACGGCGCGAGGCGGCCCAGTTCGAAGCCGTCCACGTACTCCATGATGATGACCGGCGGCTCCGCCCGGTCCCGCAGTTCGTGAATCTGCACGATGCGCCGATCCTGGAAGAGCGCCATCGCGCGGGCCTCCGCGAGGAATCCGGCGAGCGCAGACGCACGCCCGAGCTCGCCCCTCATCACCTTTGCCGCGACGAAGCGATCGAGCTTGACGTCGTGGAGCTTGTACACCTCCCCCATTCCGCCGGAGCCGAGGCGCTCGATGGTCCGGAAGCCGTCGAACTGCGGAAGCGCTGCGGCGGCCGGCGCCGCGCCTTCCTCGGCTGGACGCGACGCCCCCTCCAGCGCCCCGGACACGTCGCGGTAGCGCGTGATGAGGGCGTGCAGCTCCGGCAGCGCGTCGCGGTGTTCGGCACAGAGCGCCTCCGGGTCGAGTCCCTCGCCGCGGAGGATGTGATGTTCGACCCACTGCGCGAACAGGGCTTCGACGCGTTCGCTCATGGCACGGCCCTCATCTGAAGCGTCAGGGCGACCATCGCCCTCGCCAGCAGCATGCGGCACGCGTCCTCGCTGCGCCCCATGCGCGCCGCCACCTCCTTGAAGCTCAGCTCTTCGAGCTTCCGGAGCACGATCACCTCGCGATGGTCCGGGTCGAGGGCCTCGAGCGCGGCGCCGAGGCGCTCGGCTTCTTCGTGCACGACCGCTGCGGTGAGCGCCGACTGGGCGTCGGCGGCAATCTCGACGCCGCCGGCGTCGATGGGCACGGCCGCCGAGACGTCGCGGCGCTGCCGGTGCTGGTACTCCACCTCGTCGCGGACCTCGTTCTCGGCAATCCGGATCAACCAGCCCATCAGCGTGGCGCCGTCGCCCCCCTCGAACTGCGAGAGGCGCTGGAACGACTTCAACAGGGTGGCCTGCAGGACGTCGCGCGACTCGACGCGGGTGCGGAGGTCCCGCCCCATCCGCACGCGGATGAAGGCGAGCAGCCTGGCGCCGTACCGGGAATAGATCTCTCCGAGCGCTTCGCGGGAGCCCCGGCGGGCCTCCCGGAGCAGGACCGTGCTCTCCTCCCGGGTCATGGCGCATCACGTTACCACTGCGCGAGCGGCGGCGGAAGCGCGCTGGCGGCGCGTTCGGTCTCGAGGTCGGATGCCGTCGTTAGTAACAGCGACCGGGAATAGGCACCCGGGACTCGCAATTGGATGCTGGAAAGGAAGAGACCCATGAACCGTACGGCACTTGTTCTCGCGATGGCTGCCTCGCTCACCTCGGCGGCGTGCCTGCAGAAGGACACGACCAGCACGATCTACCTGCGACAGGATGGCTCGTTCGATTGGGTGGTGCTCGAGCGGAACGTGTATTCGGACGATGCCGACGCCGCGACGCGCGCGAGAGAGGAATCCGCTTATGTCGGATCGGCCGCGCGCGGCGAGCACGGGATCGCGTCAGGGTTCTCGGCGCTCGGCGGAGATGACATCCGGATTCGCGTGCTTCGCGACACGAGGCCCTCCGCGGTCATGGTGGACGCACGGTTCGACGGCCTGACCGCCGTCTTCGATCGGGTCCTGTCGGGGTGCCGAATCCCGCACGACGTCTCGATGACGCACGACGGCGATGTGACGACCTGGAGACTCGTCATCGACGCCGGTCCGGACGGCGAGAATCTCGCTGGTGGCGGGCTTGACGATTGCGACGACGGAGTCGATGAACTGGCCATCTCCGACGCCCTGATGATCTCGGTCATGCTCGAATCGGGGGCATTCACCTCCGCCACCGGGTTCAAGCTGGAAGGCTCAACAGCGGCCGTCCTGGACGAGGAGGGCCTGAAGGCGACGTTCGAGGCGAGCGGCCGGCTCGAACTGGCGCTGAGCTGGCGCTAGATGGAGGCTGCGCGCCTACACGTGGTTCCGGAGCATCAGTTCCTTCGGGTGGGGGTCGAGGTAGACCTGACCGGCCAGGTACTCGACGCGCTGGCGCCGCACGTGGTGCCGGACGAGCGTGAGCGGCACGACGAGGGGCACGAGGCCGAGCCGGTAGTCCTCGATGCTCGAGAGGAGTTCCTGCTTCTCGTCGGCCTCGAGCAGGGTCTTGAAGTGCCCGGCCATGTGCAGCAGGACGTTCGTGAGTTTGCGCGTCGTCGCCATCTTCGCGAGGGCGTCCATGAAGCCGTCCCGGTACCGGGTCTCGAGCGCGGCGCGACCCAGGGACGCCGCGCCGGCGACCAGGCGGCCGAGATCGGCGTAGATCTCTGGCGAGTGGGCCAGGAGCGCCATCTTGTGCGCGGTGTGGAACCGTACGAGACCGCCGACGGTCCAGCGCCCGGCGAAAAAACCTCGCAGCCTGACCCAGGCGAAGACGCGCTCGACGAAGTTCTCGCGCAGGCGCGGATCGGACAATCGCCCCTCTTCCTCGACGGGCATCCGCGGGAAGCGCGCGAGCAGGGCCTCCGCGAACAGGCCGCGGCCGGTCCGCTCGGCCATCCCGGCCCCGCCGTAGATCTTCACGCGCTCCATGCCGCAGCTGGGCGAGTCCTTCTTGAGCACGTATCCCGCGAGGTCCTCGCCGGCGAGCGACTCGACCCTGCCGGCCGACCACCGCCGCATCTCCGCCGTGATGTCGCGGCCGCTCTTCGTGTTGACCATGCGAATCTCGCCCTCCTTGCGGGCGAGCCGCAGCGCCTCTCGCGGGATGCCGAGCCCCAGTTCGACCTCCGGGCACACCGGGACCCATTCGACGAACGCGCCGAAGGTCTCGACGAGAAAGGCGTCACGCTTGTGCCCGCCGTCGAAACGGACTTTCTGGCCGAGCAGGCAGGACGAGATGCCGATGCGGATGGGGCGGTCGGTGGACATGCGCGGGATGATAGCACCCAACCCGCCAGGCCGGCCGTGCCGCGAGCGCGCACCACGGGCGGGCGCCGGAGGGCGCGTCCCGTCAGGCCCGGCGCACGGGTCGGCCCGTCTGCTCCTCGACGCGGCGGATGTAGCCGGCCAGGTCGAACTTGCGGGACGTGCTGCCGAAGGACATGTAGCGGATGGTGCCGTAGATGGGGCGCTCGGGGCCCCAGGCCCGGTCGTGCTTCCCGCCGATGCCCCACGCAATGCCCGTGTAGCCGTTCGGGTCGCGGCCGTCGATCTCGTAGCGGTCGTTGAGCGCCACCGCGACGTCGAAGGCGTCGGCCGGGTCGCGCGTCCACTCGAGAATCTTCTTCGCCCAGTACATCCTCACGTACCCGTGCATCCAGCCCGTCTCGACCA
>CAZBIP010000241.1:0-5171 GCA_964491885.1 uncultured Vicinamibacterales bacterium | reverse complement strand
CGGCCCCCGTGGCTCCCGCGCGATCGTTGTTATGATGGGCCGGGCTCCGGGTGCGTTCGGCCCGCCTCGTTTCCCGGAATCTGAGGTGTGACGCATGTTCCGCCATCCTGCGCCCGCGATTTCGGTGTTCTGCGTCGCCGTCGTTCTGCTCGCCGTTCCGACGGGGTTGTGGGCCCAGACCCCGCTGTGGCAGGGGAGCGGGCGGATCGTCGTCAGCGCCGACGGCAACGAGCACGACCACGATGACTGGGCGGCGACGCCGTTGTCCCTGGCGATTCTGGCATCTCGCGGGCTGCAGGACCGGGTGCCGCTCTACATCTACGCCGATCACGTCTGGGGCAGCAATCACGAGCACCCGGGCGTCGATGGGGTCACTCCGTACGAGCAGATGAAGGAGAGCGCGCTGACGGGCGGAAAGCTGTTCGGGTTCGCCAGGACGCGCTTTCTCGCGGCGGTGGACGATCCGGAGGCGGCGTACGACGCGCTGAAGGGCGAAATCGACCGGTCCTCGCCGGGCGACCCCCTGTTCATCGTCGCGGCGGGGCCGGTCCACGTGATCGGCGAAGCCCTGTCGAGGGCCCGCCCCGACCGGCGGAGATTCGTGTCCGTCATCACCATGACGAACTGCTGGAACGACGATCATGCGGACAAGCCCTATCTGCCGTGGGAACGGCACTCAGGCTGGACCATGCCGGAGATCCGCGAGCAGTTCGCCGGCGGGGAGGGCGGGGGCGTACGCATCGTGTCGATCCGGAATCAGAACCCCTATCTCATGCGCAACTGGCACGAGTACGACTGGCTCCGGACGGCCCCGGAACGCCACGACTCGTACTACGCGACCGGAAGCTGGGGGTGGCTGTTCGACAGGCTCTGCATGAGCGTCAAGCCGGTGTCCGGCGCCGAGAACTACTACGCGATCGATGCCTCGGACGCGGGCAAGGTGGTCTACCTTCTGACCGGGGTGGAGGAGACCAGCCCGCGGTTGTGCTACGAACTGCTGCGTTCGCCCGTGCGGTCCCGGCCCGGCGGACGCGCAGCGGCTCGCGGCCCATTTGCGCGCAGGGAAGACAGGTGAAGGTCGCCCGAGCACGGATGGAGGCGGCCCGGACAGGACCTGCGGCCGACGGGCATCGGCTCAGAACTGGACGCGGAACCGCGTGGGGCCGCCGGGGGGGCCGTCGAGGGAGTAGGTGAAGGCGTGGCGGCGCAGGATCTCCTGCACCATCGTGAGGCCGATGCCCTGGCCGTTCTGCTTCGTCGTGAAGAACGGCGTGAACAGATGCGGCCGCGCGTCGTCGGAGATGCCAGGTCCGGAGTCCTCCACCTCGACGTATCCTCCGCCGGCTGACGGTCCGGTGCGGATCGTCACCGTACCGCCCTCGGCCGGGAGCGCCTCCACGGCGTTCTTCAGGATGTTGATGAGGGCCTGCTCCATCTGGGCCTCGTCCATGTCGACGATGCCCAACCCGCCGCCGGGCTCCCACCTCCACGCGATACGCGACGCATCGGTCTGCGCCCGCACGAGGCGCACGCAGGCGTCCAGCAGCCGCATGACGTCGGTCGGCCGCCTCACGGGCTGCGGCATCCTCACCACGTCGGCGAACCCGCGCATGAAGGTGTTCAGCCGCTCGAGACGGTCGCCGGCGATGCCGAGCGCCTCCCGCATTTCGGCCTGCAGCGGCGCCGGCATCCCCTCGCCATACGCCAGCGACGATTGCAGGAGCGAACGGGTGGCGCCGACGGTATTGTTCACCTCGTGGGACATCTGCCGGATGAGCTTCTCGTAGGCCGACTTCTCGGTCTGCCGCAGCTCCTCGGTCAGCTCTTCCACGAGGTAGAAGCGCCGCGGGTGGCCGCGCTCCACGAACGTCGCGCACTGCCCGCGCACCCGCCCGCCGTTCGACAGGGTGACGGCGCACGTGTCGCCCGGCGCCGTCCGGTCGAGCGCCTCGGCAAGCGGCGCGCGCAGGTCGGCGAGCGGCCGTCCCTCGATCGCTGCCGCCGGCGCCTGGAGCAGCCTGGCCGCGGCGGGGTTGACCGACGACACCCGGCCGTCGTGGTCGAGGATGATCACGCCCCCCGGCGAGGCGGCCAGCAGCTGCCCGAGGAAGTACTGCTGCTCCTGCAGGCGCACGCGCTCCTCGCGCAGGTTGTCGACCATCCGATTGTAGACGCGGATCATGGTGTCGACGTCCGGGTGGCCGACCTCCAGGAACCGCGTGGTGAACTCGCCCTCGCGCAGCATCTGCGCGCTCTGGCGCACGGACACGAGCGTCGACGACAGCCGAGTGACGATGGCGATGCCGACGGCGAGCGAGACGATGAAGACGACCTCGATGGCGATCAGCCAGAGGACGTTCTGCTGCAGCAGCCACCAGGCCAGGGCCGCCAGCATGGCGTGGACGACGACCAGGTAGATGATGAAGCGGCGCCGCAGGTTCACGGGCTGATCCCGTACTTCTCGAAGCGGCGGTAGAGCGCCGCCCGGCTCAGGCCCAGCGCGTCGGCGACGCGCGTGATGTTGCCGCCGTGGTGCCTCATCGACTTCACGATCATCGCCCGCTCGATCTCCTCCATCGTCATGCTGCCGACCGCGGGAAGGGCGTCGCGGGCGGCGTCGCGCGGTTCCATGGTGATGATGGACTCGAAGTCCGCCGCATCCAGCGCCGCGCCGGTGCCGACCAGCGCCGCGCGCTCGATCCAGTGGCGGAGCTGCCGGACATTCCCGGGCCAGGGCTGACGGCGGAGCCACGCGATCGCGGCCGGGGTGATGGCCAGCTCGTCGCGGCCGTAGCTGTGGGAAACCGCCTGCACGAAGCGCGACGCAAGAGTCGGGATGTCGTCGGGCCGCTCGCGCAGCGGCGGCAGGTGCAGCGTGATCAGGTTGATGCGATAGAGCAGGTCTTCGCGGAACTCGCCGCGCTCGACCTGGTCGGCAAGCGTGCGGTTGGTGGCCGCGATGACGCGGATATCGACGGTCCGCGTCTGGCTCGAGCCGAGCACCTCGTAGGTGCGGTCCTGGAGGACACGGAGCAGCTTCACCTGCGAACCCGCGTCGAGCTCGCCAATCTCGTCGAGGAAGATCGTGCCGCCGTGGGCGATCTCGAAGCGGCCCTTGCGGTCGGCGCGCGCATCGGTGAAGGCCCCCCGCACGTGGCCGAACATCTCGCTCTCGAAGAGCGTGGACGAGATGCCGCCGAGGTTCACTTTGACGAACGGGCCGTTCCGGCGCCGGCTGTTGCGGTGGATCGCTTCGGCGACGAGTTCCTTGCCGGTGCCGCTCTCGCCGGTGACGAGCACGGACGCGTCGGTCAGGGACACGCGGCCGGCGAGTTGGAGGATCCGGAGCAGCCGCGGGTCGCTGCCGATCACCTCGCCGAAGTCGTAGCGCGAATCCAGCTCCTCGCGGGAGAGCGGCGGGCCGTCGCCGGCGCCATCACGCGACGTCGCCAGGCCAAGCGCGGTGGTCACGCTCTGGAGAAGCTGCTGGTTGGACCACGGCTTGGTGACGAAGTCGGCCGCACCGGCTTTCATGCCCTGCACCGCCAGCGAGATCGACCCCCAGGCGGTGAGGAGAATCACCGGCACCTCGGGCCGCGCCGCCCTGAAGCGCGCGAGCAGGTCGAGCCCCTCGGCGCCCGTCGTCTGGCGCGAGAAGTTCATGTCCTGGATGACGAGCGTGAGGTCCGGCCTGGCAGCCGCGGCGAGTGCCTCGTGGGGCGCGGCGGCCGAGGCGGTGACGTAGCCGTGCTGCTTCAGCAGCAACGCCAGCGACGCGGTGACGGACGGGTCGTCGTCTACCAGCAGAATCACTGCGATAGGTTACAGGAAGATAGAAGCCAGAAGACAGAAGCTAGAAGCCAGAAGGCTGTCCCGCTGGTGGAGGTCGAGGCTTTCAGCCTCGACGGACCCGTCGACGCTGAAGCGTCGACCTCCATCCCGAACCCCCAGGCCCCAATCCCCAATCCCCGAGCCCCGAATCCCGAATCCCGAGTCTATTCGTACCGCAGCGCTTCCGCCGGCATGATGCTGCTGGCGAGGCGGCTGGGCGCCCAGGCACAGACGGCGGTCAGGACGTAGATGCACACCACCGCCGCGGCAAGACCCGCTGCATACACGCTCGCGCCGATCGGCCCGAGCAACTCGATGAGGGGAAACTGGGCGACCACCGCCACGCCAGGGACAACGGCGAAGGTCGTCAAGATGAGCACCTCCCCGAGGACCTGGCGTTGGATTGCGGCGGCGGTTGCGCCCTTCGCGCGCCGCAGGCCGATCTCGCGCGTCCGCTGCGTGACGGCGAGCCACAGGACGCCTGTGAGTCCCAGCATCACCATGATGAGCAGGAACGCGGCAACGAGCGTCCACGCCGCGATGGAGGGCGCGTACGAGCGGAGCACGGTCGATCGTGCACGTGCGAGCGGTTCGGCGCGGAATGACCACTCGGGCGCGCCCTGCTGCAGGCGCGTGATCAGCCGCTCCTCGAACGTGGCGCCCGATCCCGGCTGGGCACGCACGAGCAGCCAGCGCGGGACGCGTATGCCCGCGTAGGACTCGTCGAGGTTGTTCCTGAAAAACGCGTAGTTGTCGGCAGGCGCGAACTCGCCCGCTTTACGGAAGTCGCGGATCACGCCGACAATCCGCATGGCCGGCTGGCGGGGAACGTCCCGGATTCTGGGCGGGTCCGGTGTAATCGTGCGCCCCACGGGATCCTCGCGTCCGAACAACTCGCGCGCCAGGCGCTCGTTGATGACGACAGCCTCCCCGGGGAGCCCCGAGTCCGTCCGGTCGAACCAGCGTCCTCTCGTGACAATCAACTGCAGCGTGTTCCGGAACGAGTCGGTCGCATAGTTCCCGCCGAATTCGAAGGTTCGGCCGGAGAGGTCAATCGACGACGTCCATGAACTCGTGCCGTATGGCGCGTTCATTGCTGCCGCTGCCGATTCCACGCCGGGAAGATCGCGGACCAGGCTCAGCAGGGTGGCGACTTTCGCGCGCTGTCCAGTCGGCGTGTATTCGAACGGCAGGTCGCTCGCGCTTGCAGCCGGACCGGCCGGCGCGTTCATGCTGATCCTGACGGACCAGACGTCCTGGTACGAGAAGCCCAGCGGCTGGCGGTAGTTGTCGGCCAGGTAGAGCCCCAGGATGAGGATCGTGGCCAGCACGAGGAACGA
>CAZBIP010000240.1:0-5217 GCA_964491885.1 uncultured Vicinamibacterales bacterium | reverse complement strand
CGAGAGCATGCGGACGCCCGATGGCGACACCATCAGGGTGGATCGTGACGGCGCGGTCGGCACGCTCGGTGCCGGCGATGACAGCCGGACGCGCCAGGCCGTCGAGCGCGGCGCCATCGGCGCGGCACTCGGGGCCGTGATCGGCGCGGTCGCAGGCGGCAGCAAGGGCGCCCTGATCGGCGGGGCGGTCGGCGCGGGCGTGGGCGCCGGCACGGTCATCGTCCAGGGGCGGGACCGGTTCGACCTGCAGCGCGGCACGGAGTTGACCTTCACCTCGGGTGACCCGCGGTACCAGCGGTAGACGACGGTGCGCGCACGAGCGGGCTGCGACATCGCGTCACGAAGGGAGCATGCACATGTGGAACAAGAACGAACGCGAGGGGAAGATCGACCAGGCGAAGGGCCAAGCCAAGCTAGCGGTCGGCGATCTGACTGGCGACGAGAAACTGAAGGCCGAGGGCCAGGTGGATGAGGCCGAAGGCGAGGTCGAGGAGGCCGTCGGCCAACTCCAGCGGACGACCGTGAAGGCCATCGAGAAGGTGAGCGACGCCGTGAAGCGGTGATCCGGCGCGGGTGTCACGCGGCGGGCGCCCGCCGTCGTGGACGCCTGATCGCGATTGTGCTGCCGGGGGCCGGGCTCCCGGCAGCGTCACTTTCGGCCGCAGCGGCCAGCGTGACTGCGGGCAGCACGACGGTCGGGATGACAGCCTGCAGGCGGACCCGCCTCCACTATCCCCGGGTGCCGCCAGGCGCCCCCGCATCGATCAACGCTCGAAGGTACTGGCGGTCGGCGGCGTCGCCTGGACGCAGTGTGTTCTTGGTGCGTAGAAGGGTTGCCGGGCTCGCGACGGGGACGGGGACGTCGGCGAACCGCACGACCACCGCGTCGCGGGAGGCCTCCACGTAGTCGACGCCACACGCCCTGGCCATCAGGTTTACGACGATCTCGTCGGCGACCCGGACGACCGAGTATCGGGCGACGTCGTCGTCGCCGACCTCGCCGACCGCGTTGTCCTCGAGAATCCGCAGGGCCTCGCGCACCCGGGCGACGTTCTCCGGCCCGGGGTCGATGAGCAAGTCGATGTCCTTCGTCGTGCGAGCGCCACCGTGCGCGATGACGGCGAAGCCGCCGATGAGGACGTATCGGACTCGATGGGCGTTCAGCGAGCGGGCGAGGCGGGCAAGGTCGTCGAGTTGCGGCTCACGTGCGTACGGGCCATCATGCGTGTCATCCACGTGTCGGCCTCCTCGAACGTGGCGAAGCGGTACACCCCGCGAGGCACGAGCGCGCCGGTCCGACGCACGGCGGCCAACGTTCGCTGCAGAGCGCCCGGATCATGCCTGTCGGTCGCTCGATGGCCGACCCGCTTCTCCATGAATGGATGATAGCAGGTTCGCGCCGCCCGGGCGGGCCCCGCGCCTGGGTGGGGGGCCTGCTCGGCGGCCTGAGCATCAACGCCGTCACAGGGGACATTTCTAACGAGCGAAGACCGGGGACATTTCTCACGAGCGTTGACACGGCCGTCGCCGAGGCTCCCGCCTTCCTGCCAGCCTGCGGTACAATCCGGCGACGCGCTGGGTGCGGTGCCCCCCGCCCGCAGCGCGGCAGGAAAAGGGTCAGACGATGACGATGTCCGAACAGACACGACGGGATTTCCTGAAGACCGTTGCCGCGGCGGGGGCCGTCTCCCTGGTCGCGCCGCGCGGTCTCGACGCGGCCACAGCGCGCCGCAGCATCGGGGCCAACGATCGCATCCGCATCGGGATCATCGGCTGCGGCGACCGCGGCGTCGGCACCGAGATGGCCAGCGTCCACGAGCATGCCCAGGCCGAGAACCTGGAAGTCATCGCGGTGTGCGACCCCTGGCGCGTGGCGCGGGAGGCGGCGGCGGCCAAGGCGAAGGAGTGGTTCGGCACCGACGCAAAGCAGTGCCGGACTCCTGACGAACTGCTGAACCTCAAAGAGGTCGACGCGGTCTTCATCTCGTCGCCCGACCACTGGCACGCCGCGCACCTCGAGGCCGTCGTCAAGGCCGGCAAGCACGTCTACGTCGAGAAGCCGATGGCCAACGAGATCGGCGAGCTGAACCGCGCCTACAAGGCCGCGAAAGCGTCCGGCGTCGTCATCCAAGCCGGCACGCAGTTGCGCAGTTCGCCCATGGCGATGGGATGCCGCGAGCTGCTGAAGTCGGGCAAGCTCGGCAAGATCACCCGCATCGAGCAGGTGCGCAACGCCGACAAGCCGTACTGGTACCAGTACCTGAAGCCCGATGTGAAGGCGGCCGACCTCGACTGGAAGGCCTTCACCAAGGGCCGCACGAGGAAGGCGTTCGACCCGATTTTGTATTCGGGCTGGTACGGGTACTGGGAGTTCTCGCAGGGGCCGGTCCCGCAGTGGGGCGTGCACTTCCTCGACCTCGTGCACTTCATCGCCAGCCTCGGCATTCCCGAGTCGTGCGTGTGCCTGGGCGGCGTCTACACGTGGAAGGACGAGCACCGCTTCACCGCGCCCGACCAGGTGCAGGCGCTCTGGCACTATCCCGACGGCCTGATGATCAGCTACTCGACGAACTTCGGGAACAGCGCGGGCAACGTCACCCGGTTCAGCGGCGACAAGGGCACGCTCCGGCTCGACTGGTCGAACGCGGTGTACAGCGCCGAGGGCGGCATCAACCGCGACGGCTCGCTCCGCGGCGAGAACAAGGTCGAGCCCATCGAGCAGACGGACCACTGGGTGAACTGGTACCGGTGCATGCGCGACGGCAAGACGCCGAACGCGTCGCTGGACGCGGGGTACCAGCATGCCGTGGCCAGCATCATGGCCACGATGTCCTACGAGACGGGCCGCCGCGTGCGGTTCGACAAGGCGAGGCGCACGATCACGACCGACTGAGGCGGCCGCGAGACGCGGCGGGGAGGTCGTCAGGGGGAGGGCGGCAGGTCGTCGATCAGGAAGCCCTCCTTGGCGGCGGCCGCGCGGAGGCGCCCGTCGAGCGTGACGAACGCCAGCGTGGAGGGCCGGCGTTCGGCCGCGACGAAGGCTGCTGAGGTCCCAATCGCGAGACCCATGCGCAGGACCGAGCGGGAGTCAGGGGTAACCCGCAGCGTCAGAGCGTCGATGGTGGCTCTGCACGGACGCAGGAGTTCGTTCCGGCCGCCGGCGAGGTCCCATACTCTCAGGCCGGCATGGCCGTCCGTGATCGAGCGCCCGTCGCGCCGCCAGACAGGCGCGGCCATGCCGGGCATATTGCCGCACCCTTCGGCGCCTTGACGCCCGTCTTCGTGATCATCACGTTCTCGGGCTTCAGGTCGCGGTGAACGATGCCCTCGCGGTGCGCGGCCTCCAACGCGTCGGCGATCTGGATCCCGTAGTCGAGCGCCTTCGCCACGCTTCGCCTCCACCCGATACGGACCGAGCATGGTGCCGGTCAGCATGGCCTGCTCCGCTTGGCTTCGGCGAGACCTCGCCGGCCGAGTCGAGGGGCCTTCGCCCAGCTTTGCGGGAACCTCATACGGGCCGTGGCGGGCACCGGAGGACAGGGGCATGGATGTGGGCGCATTGTAGCACCGCGGCGGCCGGCGCAACCCGGCCCGAAAGTCGTCGCTCGGAGGAGAGCTTCCGACTCAGTCGCGCACGAAGGGATCGAGTGCCGCAGCGAGTTGGCGATCGCGGGTGACCAGTTCCGCGCCGAGCAGGCCGGCGAGGCACAGGTAGCTGGCGTCGTACGCCGACAGGCCCGTGGCGTTCGCGATCAGCACGACATCGAGCGGACTGGGATCGATCCAGACGATGCCGGCGTTCAAGCCCAGGACCCGATCCAGCGCCGTCAGCACGTCCCTGGATTGTTCCGGCCGCTTGCGGCACTTCTTCGCTGCCACCTGCTGGAGTTCGTAGCGCAGGAGTGCCGGTGCGTGCACGGCGGCGCCCTCGAGCACGCGCGCCATCTCCGGCCCGCCCTCTTCGTTGAAGATCACGCTGGCAAGCGCCGACGTGTCAACGACGACGCGCTTCATCGACGATCCCGATCCTCTCGAATCCACCGTGTCGACTCGTCCGGGCTCGCGAGACCCGCCGCTCGAGCGGTCTCGAGCAACTCGAGCGCGCGGAAAGGCCGCGCGCCGACGTACGTCTCGAGCATCGCGACAAGCTCGCCCTGCAGCGAGCGGTGGTTGAGCCGGGCCCTGGCTCGCACGCGCTCCGCCAGGTCCTTCGGGACGGCCTTGATGGACAGGTTCACCGTCGCAGGCATGGAGGCATTATGGCTGCAAAACGCATCCATTTCAAGGGAACCGGGAGCAATGGACAGGAGCATCCGGGTGTAGACTGCGCCTCGTCGGCCGAGCTGTCGGTGCGGCGACGCGCGCGGGTGGTCCCGTGGGATCAGGGTCGCTGGAACGCGCAGTCGGCCTGCCACGAAATCTCGGACCTGAAGGCGGCGTTCCCAGCGACCATCAACGATGATCTCGTCCGAGGAGCGGCCCGCCGGCTCGCGCCCGCTACCGCTCGGGCCCGTCGATGCGCGCGAAACCGGAGTCCTTCCACCGAAGCACCGGCCACAGCTCCCGGGTGTCGCTGGCGATGTCGAACGGGCGCGCGAGCCTCCCGAGCGAGTAGAAGTAGTCGTGGATCGGGGCGTAGTCCCCGACGAACTCGGCGAGCTTGACCCGGAACCGGTCGTCCAGTCGGTACCCGGTCACGGCCACGCCCCCGTCCGCGTCTCCAGGCAGTTCGATCCGCTGCTGCACGATGGAGACCACTACGTCCTCCGACGACGTGACGACGACCTCGCCGACGAAAGGCATGCCTCCCCGCGTCGCGGCGACGGCCGTCGCCGGGAACACCAGGTAGTGCTTGGGGACTTCAGGCGCGCAACCGCTGCATCGATACGCCGCCGTCTCGGCCGGCGCGGCTCCGCCGAACTGCGAAAGCTCCAGCACGGCCAGCGCCGCGGTTTTCCGTTCGTTGTTGACGCCCGCGAGGAGGGCCAGGTGCCGCCCGCCAAGATGCGCGAAGCGCAGCTTGCGAACGCGGCCGTTGCTGGCGTACCGGCCCGTGACGCGCCCGCTTTCACTCAACCGGTAGACCATCGACGGGAAGTGCACGTCATCCTGGGCGGTGACCCAGACACTCGTGCTGCCGTCGATCTCCCGCTCGGAGGTCACCCAGGGCATGTAGTTGAGCTTGCCGTAGGCCTGCGCGCCGAACGTGAGCGCGTC
>CAZBIP010000239.1:0-5217 GCA_964491885.1 uncultured Vicinamibacterales bacterium | reverse complement strand
GTCGTCTGCCCGCCTTCGATGGCATAACCCGCGGGTTCGATCCGGCCGGTGTCCGGGTGCCAGATCTCGACCTGCCGCCCCGCCACGCGGAACCGCGCGTCGAAGGCCTGCGGCCGGTCTGTCAGGTTGGCCACGTAGTAGATGTCGGTGTCGCCGGCGTCGGGGGCCGGACGGGCCGCGCCCGCGCCGCCCGGCGGGGCCGGAGCGTCGGCCTTCACGCGGCGGTGCAGCCACGCGAGCTCGCAATCGAGCGGCTTGGCGTACTCGAAGTCCTTCGCGATCTTCTCCATCTGGAGCACGCGCTCCAGCGGCCAGCCCCAGTACACGACGCCCTTCCCGACGCGGCGGATGCTCCGGCCAACCCCGTCCAGATCACCCCAGATCTCGGCTGCGAGCGCCCGGACTTCATCGTCCGCCTTCGGGTAGTTCGCGAGGCTCGGCGAGGCCACGGGCTTCCGGCCGACGACGATCGCGCCGCCGGTGACGAGTTCGCGGATCTTCCGGAGCAGCTCCGGCCGCATGCGATCGGTCTCGGGCAGCACGAGGACGCGGTAGCTCATGCCGCCTGGCAGTACGATCCGGCCGTCATCCGCCACCGTCATCCTGTTGAGCAGGACGTCGGCGTTGACGAAGTCGTAGTCGTGGCCCTCCGGTGGAGACGGCTGTGTGCCCGGCCCCCAGATCGGCGGCGTAGACGGCGCGCCTTCGTTGAGGAGGTAGGCGAGGTCGGCGACGAACAGCCCCTGCTGGAGCATGTGGCTCGCGCGCGCCAGGTAGGTCATGAACGGCGCGGCCATCTCCGCCCACGTGATGTTCCGGTTGATGTGCGTGCCGACCATCGTGTTGCCCGGCTTCGTGTCCAGCGGCTGGTGCGCCGACGTGTGGAACACGATCCGGTTGGTCCCTTGTGCGAACCAGTAGTCGCCCACCTTCTTCAGGGTGAACGGCGAGTCGTAGCCTCCGCCGGTGAAGGACTCCGTCGCGGTCAGCTTCTTGCCGTACACGTGCGACGCCGACGCGGCGCCGCGGACGTCCTGCAGGTACATCAGCCGCGGGTGCAGGTCGCGGACCCAGAACTCGCCCGAAGGGATCTCGAGCTTGCTCTTGTTGAGCAGCGTGTCCTCGGGCATTTCCAGGGACACGCCGGCAGCTTCGCCGTAGATGCCGACGCCGTCCTTCCGGAGCAGGTCGGCCATCGTGCCGTAGTGGTTGTCCGCCCACATGTCGGCGAGGGTGCGGCGGAAGTCCCACGTGAACCGGTCGCTGACGTCCGCGGACTCGACGATCTTGCCCGTGAGCGCCGGCAGATACGGAATCGGGCTGTACCCGCGGCGCTTCGTGAACTCGTCGAGCATCCGCTCGGTCCAGTTGTTCGTGCCGGCTTCCCAGCTGTCCATCATGACGTAGCGGAGCGACTTCCCGAACAGCGGGCCCAGCGCCTTCTTCAGCGGGTCGAAGTAGCCGTGGTAGTACGCCTCCATGTGCTCGTGGCTGAGCTTGTCGGCCTCGAAGCCCGAGCCGGCCGGCGTCGCGGGCCGGTTCTTCGCGCCCGTGAGGGAGTAGCCGAGGCGCAGGACCGTCCACGTCCCGGCCGGCGCGTCCCACTCGAGCGTGCCGTCGGGCTTCATCTTCGACGTCAGGTCGACCACCTCGCGCGCGGCCACCGCGGCGTCGGCCGGGACCGCGGGCGTCGGCACCTGGTCGTAGTCGAAGAGGAAGCTGAAGCCGGCCTTCTCCTCCCACCGCTGGACGCGAGCGCCGCCATGGAGGATCGCCTCGCTCAGCACGTACTGCGCAGCTGGCTTCGTTGGCGCCTGGCTCATCGTCGCGGCGGGGTTGAGCGGCGCGCCGGTCATCTCGATGCGGTAGATCTTCGCGGTCGTCGGCGCGAAGGCGAACGTCCGCACCATGCCCTGGCGGTAGAGCTGCGTGCCGGGCAGCGTCACCAGCGTGCGGAACGCCGCGCCGTCGTCGCTCGCCAGCACCCGGCCGACGGGAATGCCGTTCGCGCTGCCGCCGCGGCCGCCAATCGTGATCGCGCGCGCCGTGAAGGGCTTGGTGAACTCGAACTGCACCCACGCCGGGCCCCCGTCTTTCGGCGCGGGCACCGTGAGCAGCGTGCTGAGCTGATCGTCGAGCAGCGGTGAGCCGTCCACGGGGCCGTTGCTGGTCGTGACGACGGGGCTGGCCGCGGCGGCGCTCACCTCGCCGGCGGGAGACCGGTACGCGATCACGGCGCTGTCGCCGTAGTGGGTCGGGTCGCCGCCGCCCTGCGGGTAGTACGTGGCGCCGGTGTTCCGAATCTGCCCGTTGTTGCGGGGCGGATCGGGCAGCTTGCCCGAGAACTTCCGCGGGCCGGCAATCGTCGTCTCGCTCCACACGAGCTTCTTCATGGCCTCGGGCGGTTTCACCCACGGCCCGCCCGTCTCGCTCCACCCCGGCGAGCTGAAAATGGCCATCTCCAGGCCGAGCCTGTCAGCTTCGGCCGCTGCGTGGCGGACCGCGTCGAACCACTCGGGCGTGCCGAAGGGAATCTTCGCCTCGACGTTCTGGCCTCCGCCCGCGTTCACATCGGCCAGCATGAAGCCGCCGATGCCGACGCGCTTCATCCATTCGAGGTCCTTGGTGATGCCCTCCTTGGTGACGTTGCTCATCGTCCAATGCCACCACGTGCGCGGCTTGGCGGCGTCGGGCGGGGTCCTGAACCCGGCGGCGAGCTGATCGCCGCCCGGTTGCGCGAACGAGGAGACAGGCGCGCAGACGATCAGCACGGCAAAGAGCGCCGGCACGGCCGCGCGGGCGATGTGGATGGCGGTTCTCTTCATGGTGGCATCTCGCGGCTCTCCGCCGGGCGGGGAGCATCGTCGTGGCGGCCGCGGCGGACGTCGACTGCCGTCCGAAGGCAGAACCGTGGCCTGACCGCAGCCGGGGGCGGGGTGATTATCGCCGTTTTCGGGTCGGCGCGAACGCGGCAATTCGCTGCGGGCCCTGCCAGACGCCTGCCCGTGGGCGCACGATGGAGCGCGAGGCGCTATGCGTCTCGGAGCGTGTAGCTGGTGCTCCGGCCTCCGTCGTGTTCTGCCACGAACACGCCGCGCTCGATTGGGTTCTTCAGTCGCACGCGCCCGATCTCGGGCGGCCGATCATTCGAACTTGAACACGACGGGGAACACGAGTGCGACCACGGCCGCCCACGCGGCGATGACGTAGAGGTAGAACTGCTGCCAGTCGCACAGGCGCGAGAAGGCGATCCGGCCGCGGATGAAGCCCGCGTAGAGGAAGGCCGATCCCCCCAGGTTCGCCAGCAGGACGATGTTCTCGCCTAGAGCGGCGACCCGGTTGGGCGTGAAGCCGAACTCGAAGATGCGGGACCCGATGGCCCAGAGCGCCATGGCGTCCACGATCAGGGCCGTCACCACGAGCGTCAGTTGCACCCAGTCCTGGAGGCCCGGGGGCTCTGTGGCGTCCCGCGCGGAGGCCGAGTAGAGGAGCAGGCCGAAGACCACCACCAGCATGAGGTCGAACGTGATCAGGACCTCCCGTTTCACGTCGATCGCCCGCCCGGTGGAGATCATCGTCACGATGAACGCGATGAGGAGCAGCGCGAAGAGGGGCGCGAAGATCCGGGTCAGGACCGGCGCCATGTTCTCGATGACGCTCTGCTTGGCTTCCACCAGCCAGGCGGCGACCACCGTGGCGCCGACGGCGCCGCACGGGATGATCCAACGTTCCAGGTAGGGCTCCAGGTTGACGCCGACGGCGTCGAAGATGTGAAAGGCCGTGGCCATGAGCACGCCGCCCCCCAGCGCGATCAGGACGTAGTAGATGAAGAGCTCGCCGGTGAAGCGGATGAAGTCCATCCGCTTGTCGCTCCCCAGCCAGCGCCCGCCGACGTAGGCAAAGCCCACGCCGATCCACAAGGCGATGGGCAGGTGGATCATGGTGAGGATGAACGTGTGCGGCGGCTCGCCCTTCGGTGGAACGGAGAAGGGGAAGAGGTTCACGACGATCGCCGACGCCGCGAACACGGCCGCCAGCCCGGCCCGGCCAGGGCGCGCAAGCGGGCGGGCCCAGGCGAAGTAGGCGGCGATGAAGGGCAGCGTGAAGAAGCTGAGGTTGCGGGGATAGAACGCGCCGGCATGCTCGGCGTCGAACGAGAGGCCGAAGAGCGCCGGGATCTTGATCGCCACCGCCGCCGCGACGGCCAGGCCGAGGGCGACCCACATCTTCCGGGCCGAACCAGACGCAAGCGACCCGGCGCCGGCAGGCCCTTCGTCGCCAGCCAGGACGAGTTGCTTCCAGAGACGGTCCGAGTGCTCCCGCGCGAATTCGAGCGTCAGGGCGTCGACCGCGCCCAGCCGCTTGACGGCCACCAGGAAGGCCTCGTCTTCGGAGAGCCCGTCGGCGCGGAGCGACGCGACCTGCTCTCGCAGATGGTCTTCCAGTTCGGCTGCGTCCTGGCTCGCGATCGTCTGGCTCTTGCGGAGATGCGCCCTCCAGGCCCCGATCTGCTGCTCCAGGGCGTCCGCGGCCGGGTTGCTTGCGTGTGTCTGTTCCATGTCGTCAGCTCCGCAGTTTCTCGAGCGTCTCGTGCACGGTCTGCCATTGCCGGCGTTCGTCGGCCAGTTGGCCGCGCCCGGCATCGGTGATCCTGTAGTACTTCCGCTGCCTACCCGACTCGGCCTTCGCCCACCGCGCCTCGATGAGCCCGGACCGCTCGAGCCGATGGAGCACCGGGTAGAGCATCCCGTCGGTCCACTCCAGTTCGCCTCCTGAGAGGTCTCGAACCCGCTTCAGGATGGCGTAGCCGTAGCTGTCCCCTTCGGCCAGGATGGCGAGCACGAGGGCCGTCGACGAGGCCGCGACGAGGTCCTTGTTGATGCTCGGCCCGCGATACATAGCAGTAATATACATTGTGGTGCTATGTGTGTCCAGCCACGAGGGCGGGCGAGAAACCGCCGCAGCCGGCATCCGTTCTACGCGCGCACCCCGGGCGGCCTCGCCGGACTGTCGGTCCTGATGGACATCGTGGCGGTCTGACGAAGCGCAGGCCCCTGAGCCGGGCAGGCCCGCCGTCCCGACGAGTCACGCCGCGGCCTTTCCTGTTCCCAGCGCCTTCACCGCGGCTTCAACCTCGTCGATGACGCGGTCGGGCGTGGAAGTGCCCGCCGTGATGCCGACCACCTCCGCCCCCTCGAGCCAGTCGGCGCGCACGTC
>CAZBIP010000238.1:0-5219 GCA_964491885.1 uncultured Vicinamibacterales bacterium | reverse complement strand
GGCTTCGGCGGCAACAAGGTCCGGAAGATCGCCATCGTGGCCGCGAAGGCCGTCGCGGAGGGCGCCGACACGCTGCTCAGCGTCGGCGGGGTCCAGTCGAACTCGGCCCGGGTCGTCGCTGCCGTCGCCGCGCGGGCCGGCCTGCGCTGCGCGCTGGTGGCGAACGGCGCCCGGCCGGAGCCCCTGACGGCCAACGCGCTGCTCGACTCACTGCTCGGCGCCGAGGTCCATTACGTGGACACCCGCGCGGAGCGGGCGTCGACCATGGCCCGCATCGCCGACGGCCTGCGCCGCGAGGGCCGGCACCCGTACGAGATCCCGCTCGGCGCGTCCACGCCGCTCGGAGCCCTCGGGTTCGTGCGCGCGATCGGCGAGATGGTCCAGCAGGGCGTCGTCCCCGACGTGATCGTCCACTCCACGTCGTCGGGCGGAACACAGGCGGGCCTGGTGGCCGGCTGCACGCTCCACGGCCTGCCGACGCGCGTCCTGGGAATCAGCGCCGACGACTCGGCGGCGTCCATCCGCGCGACGGTGCGCGAGATCATCGCCGGCATGGGCCCCCTCCTCGGCGTGGACGGCGAGGCCCTCGCCGGCGCCCGCGCCATCGAGGTGGACGACGCGCACGTGGGCGGGGGGTACGGCGTGCCGTCGCCCGCGTCCGTCGACGCGGCCAGCCTCCTCGCCAGGCTCGAAGCCCTCTTCGTCGACCACACCTACACCGCGAAGGCGCTGGCCGGACTCGTTCATCACGTCCGCCGCGGCACGTTCGCGGCGGGACAAACGGTCCTCTTCTGGCACACGGGAGGACAAGTGGGGCTCTTCGCATGACGACGCTGACGTTTCTCGGTGCCGCCGGCACGGTGACCGGCTCGAAGTACCTGCTCGAGACCGGCGGGCGCCGCGTGCTCGTGGACTGCGGCCTCTTCCAGGGGCTGAAAGAGCTGCGCGAGCGCAACTGGGAGCCGCTGCCGCTGGACCCGAAGGGCCTCGACGCGGTGATCCTGACGCACGCGCACATCGACCACTCGGGCTACCTGCCGCGCCTGGTGAAGGACGGCTACAAGGGCCGCGTCTTCTGCACGCCGGCCACGGCGGACCTGCTCCGCATCATGCTGCCCGACTCCGGCCGCCTGAACGAGGACGACGCGCGGGACGCGAACCGCGACGGCTACACGAAACACGCGCCGGCGCTGCCGCTGTTCTCCGAGGACGACGCGTTCCAGGCGCTGACGCACCTGCAGCCCGTGGGCTACGACCGCCCGATGCCGCTGAACGGCGCGGGCACCTTCTCCTTCGCCGACGCCGGGCACCTGCTCGGCTCGTCGTTCGTGCGCGTCTCGCTCACGGACGGCGGGCGCGAACTCCTCTTCAGCGGCGACCTCGGCCGCTACAGCCGGCCCGTCCTGCCGGACCCGACGATGATCCAGTCGGCCGACTTCCTGGTGGTCGAGTCGACGTACGGCGACCGCCTGCACGAGCCGGACGACGACGGCGCGAAGCTGGCCGAGATCGTCTCGACGACCATTGCCGGCGGCGGCAAGGTGATCGTCCCGTCCTTCGCCGTCGGCCGCGCCGAGGAAGTCATCTACTGGCTGAAGCGGCTCGAGGAAGAGCGCCGCATCCCGGTGGTGCCGGTGTACCTCGACAGCCCCATGGCGCTGGACGCGCTGCGGCACTACGCGAACCACAGCCGCGATCTCGACCCCGACGTTCAGGGGCGGCGCGGACAGTTGGGCGCGTTCACGACGCGCCGCTTCACCGCCGTGGCTTCTCCGCAGCAGTCGAAGGAGATCCAGGCCTCCCCCACGCCGTGCATCGTCATCTCGGCGAGCGGCATGGCGACGGGCGGCCGCGTGCTGCACCACCTCAAGGCCGCGCTGCCGCGGGCGAGGAACACGGTGCTCTTCGTCGGCTACCAGGCGGCCGGGACGCGCGGGCGGAGCCTCGTCGAGGGGGCCGAGAGCGTCAAGATCCACGGGCGGCAGGTAAGCGTTGGCGCGCGCGTTGAGCGCATCGACTCGATGTCGGCGCACGCGGACGCCGACGAGATCATGCGCTGGCTGAGCGGGTTCACCCGGCCGCCGCGGATGACCTACATCGTGCACGGCGAGCCGGCGGCGCAGGCCGCCCTCAAGGCCCGGATCGAGCAGGAGCTGGCCTGGCACGTGCACGTGCCCGAGTATTTGGAGCAGGTGACGCTGTGAGCGAGGCGGGCCCGCCCCCGCCGCCCGCGCGGAGCCTGGCGGGGCCGGTCGCCGCGCTCGTCCTGCTGGTGTTCGCCGCCGTGCTCGTCCGCACGGCGTGGCTGAGCGACGACTCGCTGATCTCGCTGCGGACGGTGCTGAACGTCACGCACGGGAACGGCCTGACGTTCAACGTCGGCGAGCGCGTCCAGACGTTCACCCACCCGCTCTGGCTGGGGCTGCTCACCGCCGGGTACCTCGCCGTCGGCAACGTCTACTACGCCGCCTTCGCGCTGTCGATCGCGGTGTCGCTGTGGGTGTTCTGGCTGGCCGTCTCGCGCGCGGCGTCGCCGTGGCAGGGCTGGCTGGCCGCGGCGGCCCTGCTGTCGTCGCGCGCGTTCGTCGACTACTCGACGTCGGGCCTCGAGAACCCCCTGGCCAACCTGATCACCGCGCTGCTCGTCGCCGTGTTCCTGAGCCGGGACACGGCGCCGCGGCGCCGCCTCGCCGGCCTGTGGGGCCTGGCGTCGCTGTTGTATCTGACGAGGCCCGACCTGGTGCTGTTGGCCGCGCCGCTGCTCCTTTCCGCGACGTGGCGCGCGCGGCGCGACGGGGCAGGCACCCGGACGGTGGCGGGCGCCGCGGCACTGGGCCTTCTGCCCGCCCTGGCCTGGACCGCGTTCGCCGTCGTCTACTACGGGTTCCCGTTCCCGAACACCGCCTATGCCAAGCTCGGCATGGACATCGAGCGCGCCCAGTTGTGGAAGCAGGGCGTGATCTACGCGATCGACTCGATCGATCGCGACCCGCTCACGCTCGTGCTCGTCGGGTTCGCCCTGGCGATGGCCGTCCCGTCGCGCGTCCGCGGCGCCCGCGAACTGGCGGCGGGGATCGCGATCTACCTGCTGTACGTCGCGTCCATCGGCGGCGACTTCATGTCGGGCCGGTTCTTCGCCGTGCCGTTCTTCGCCGCGGTGCTGCTGCTGACCCGGATGACGATCGCCGCCAGGCCCGCCTGGATCGCCGCCGTCGTCGCGTCGGTGGTGCTCGGCGCCGCGTCGGCGAAGGCGCCGCTCCTCAGCGACAGCCGGTTCGAGGACCGCGGCACCAAGCACGGCGGCATCGTGGACGAGCGCGTCTTCTACCTGAAGGCGCATTCCGTCGTCTACGCGAGCATGATGTCGTTCGCGGACCCCGACTGGCACGCGCGCCGCCCGCCCGGGGAGACCCGGGTGCTGAACACGTGCGGCCTCATGGGCGAAGGCGGGCTCGACTTCGGGCCGCACTACTACCTGCTCGACGAGTGCGCGCTGGCCGATCCGCTGCTGGCGAGGCTGCCGGCCATCTTCAAGGAGGAGTGGCGGCCCGGGCATTTCCGGCGCGCCGTCCCCGAGGGCTACCGCGAAAGCGTCGCGTCCGGCGCGAACCGCATCAGGGACCCGCAACTCCGCGAGTTCTACGGCCGCCTCTCGCTCATCACCCGCTCCCGGGCGATCTGGAGCCGCGACCGCCTGTGGGCGATCTGGCAGATGAACACCGGGCGCTACGACAGGCTCGTCGACCGGGACGTCTACCGGTTCGGAGGCTTCGTCAAGACCCTCGCCGAGATGTCGGACGTCAAGGCGCCGGAGACCCCCTGGGACGCTCCCGGCAACACGGTGCTGACGCAGCCCCTCGCCGTCCGCGTCGAGCGGCGTCCGGGCCGCCGGTACGCGGATGTCTCGCTCGACTCAGACGACAAGTACGCGCTGATCTTCGTCAAGGGCAACGCCGCCGTCGGGCGGGTCGAGATCGGCCCGATCCCGCCGCACCGGCGCAAGCCCGGCCTGGCCTCCTATACCGTCGACGTGCCGTGGCGGGCCGAGCGGGAAGGCTTCGACGTGGTGCTCGTCGCGCCGGCGGCCGGCGACGACCGGTACGCCATCGGGCACCTGCTCGTCGAAGGCTGCGCGGCGACGGACGACGCGCTGCGCGCGCGCGTCGCGGCCCGGGACGGAGTCGCCCCCAGATAGGACGTGTGCGTGGTGACGGGCGTGGAGACATGCTGATGCGGCGGCTTCGCCGGGTGCCGGCCGGGCTGCGGGCGTTCGCCGTCGTCCTGCTCGCCATCGTCGCGGCCGGCTGCCCGAAGAGCGTGTCGCTCGACCTCGGCGCGCCGGAGCCGGTCGCCGACGGCGTTCGCCTGTACCGGCTCTACGATCCGGAGTTGCTCGATCCGGCCGGCCCTGTCGCGGTGCAGGTCCTCCGCCTCGATCCGTCCAGGGTGGACGTGCGGGCCGCGCTCGCGGGCGGGCGCGTCGTGCAACTCGACACGGTGCCGGCCATCGCCAGGCGCGAGGGGGCCATTGCCGCCGTCAACGCCGGCTTCTTCGCCGTGAAAACCGGCGACCCGGCGGGCATCCTGGAAGTGGGCGACGAACTGGTGAGCGACTCGCCGCTGACGCGCGGCGCGGTCGGCATCATCCGCGCGCCCGGACGGCCGGTCTCGCTGATCTTCGACCGCGTCGCGGCCAGGGTCACGCTGCGGTACGCCGCCGGAACCGGCCCGGTCGAGCACGGCGTCGACGGCGTCGACACGACCCGCGCGCGCGGAAAGCTGATGCTCTACACGCCGCGCTACGGCCCGGACCCCGGCACGCCGGAGACCGGCGTCGAGTGGCAGCTCGCCGGATCGCCGCTGCGCGTGGTCCAGCGCCGGGAACGGGCGGGGAAAACGCCGATTCCACGCGACGGGGCCGTCCTGTCGTTCGGCGGCACCGACCTCCCGCCGGCCCTGGACGCGCTGGATCGCGGCCGCGAGGTCGCCATCGAGACCGCGTTCCCGCCGCTGCTCGGCACGGCGGCCGGGCAGTGGATCCTCGCGCAGGACATCGTCGGAGGCGCCGGGCTCCTCGTGCACCAGGGCGTGCCGGTGGCCGACTGGTCGAGCGAGCAGCTGGCCGCGCGCTTCGACACGGACCGCCACCCGAGGACGATGATCGGGACCGGGCGGGACGGGACGATCTGGCTGGTGACCGTCGACGGGCGGAACCCGCT
>CAZBIP010000237.1:0-5225 GCA_964491885.1 uncultured Vicinamibacterales bacterium | reverse complement strand
ACACCCGCGAGAACGGCCGGCTGGCGAACGTGGGCGGCTTCTACCTGCCGGGCCGTGACCACAACCGGTTCGTGGACGCGGCCGGCGGCGGGCTGCTGCTCGTGACGCTCGCCGGCGTGCTCATCCACGGTGGCGGGCGCGCCGTCGCGGGCCGGAGGCGCCGCCGGGGCGGGCGCGACGCGGAGGCGGCAGCCGGGCCGGGCGCGGAACCGGCAGCGGAGCCGGCAACGGCGCCGCCAGCCGAGGCGGACGGGGAGGACCGGGCATGACGCACTACGTGTACGGCGGGTTCGAGCGCTTCTGGCACTGGGCCCAGGCGGTCCTCATCCTCTTCCTCGCGCTCACGGGGTTCGAGATCCACGGCTCGATCCACTTCTTCGGTTTCGAGCAGGCGGTCGCGTATCACAGCACGGCGGCGTACGCCCTCATGGTGCTCATCGCCTTCGCGGGCTTCTGGCACCTGACGACGGGCGAGTGGAAGCAGTACGTGCCGACGCGGGAGAACCTGTTGAAGCAGGCGGACTACTACCTGTTCGGCATCTTCCGCGACGCGCCGCACCCGACGAAGAAGACGCCTCTCAGCAAGCTCAACCCGCTGCAGAAGCTCGTCTACGCGGGGCTGAAGACCTTCCTGATCCCGCTCATGGTGGGGTCGGGGCTCGTGTACATGTTCTACCGGTACCCGCAGCGGTACTCGGTGGTCAGCCTGAAGGTGGGCGGCCTCGAGTGGGTCGCGCTGGCGCACATGGTTGGGGCGTTCCTGCTGCTGGCGTTCGTGATCACGCACCTCTACCTGATCACGACGGGGCAGACGCTGACGTCGAACCTGAGGGCGATGATCACCGGCTACGAGGACCTGCCGGACGGGCACGAGGACGAGCCCGCTCCGTCGGCGTAGGAGGCCGTCGTGCAGACGAGATACATGAATCCCTACCTGGCCGGCTTCTTCCTCGGCCTGGTGCTGCTCGCCACGATCTTCATCACGGGGCGCGGGCTCGGCGCGAGCGGCGCGGTGAAGAGCGTCGTCGTGGCGTCGGTGGCCGCCGCGGCCCCGGAGCACGCCGCGCAGTCGGCGTTCTACGGACCGCTCGTGGCCCCGGGCGCCGACCACCCGCTCAAGGCATGGCTGGTGTTCGAAGTGCTGGGCGTCATCCTGGGCGCCTACTTCTCCGGCCTCGCGGCCGGCCGCCTGAAGCTGGTGACGGAGGCCGGGCCCCGCGTCTCGCGGCGCTGGGTGCGCTGGGTGTTCGCGGCCATCGGCGGCGCGCTCTTCGGCATCGGCGCGCAGTTCGCGCGCGGCTGCACGAGCGGTGCCGCCCTCAGCGGCATGGCGGTCCTTTCCACGGCCGGCTTCGTGACGATGATGGCCATCTTCGGGACGGGATACGTGCTGGCGTACTTCGCCCGGAAGCTCTGGATCTGAGCAGGGGAGGGCATTCGCATGATGGGACCGTTCGTGCCTGACCTGATTTCGAACGAGCTGAACCTCGTGATCGCGTTCCTGCTGGGAACGGGCTTCGGCGTCACCCTCGAGCAGGCGGGCTTCTCCTCGTCGCGCAAGCTCGCCGGGGTGTTCTACGGCTACGACTTCACCGTGCTGCGCGTGTTCTTCACCGCGGCGGTGACGGCCATGAGCGGCACGCTGCTGCTCGGCTACTTCGGCCTGCTCGACCTCGACGTCATCTTCGTCAACCCCACGTGGCTGGCACCGGCTCTGGTCGGCGGCGCGATCATGGGCGCGGGCTTCATCCTGGGCGGCTACTGCCCGGGGACGAGCCTGTGCGCCGCGGCCATCGGCAAGGTGGACGCGATGTTCTTCGTCCTGGGCGGCGCGATCGGCGTGTTCGGCTTCGGCGAGTTCTACGGTCTCTACAAGGGCTTCTACGAGTCGACGTCGCTCGGCGAACTCAAGGTGTACGAGTCCCTCGGCCTGTCGCAGGGCCTCTTCGCGTTCCTGCTGATCGCCGTCGCCATCGCGGCGTTCGCCGTCACCACGGTCATCGAGAAGAAGGTGGCGGGAGAGGCGGCTCCCTCGCGTGAGTTCCCGACGCGACGGCACCTGGCGGCCGGTGCGGCGCTCGTCGCGATCGGCCTCGTGCTGCTGGTCCTGCCGGACCGCAAGACGAGCATGATCGCGCGCGCGTCGGCCCCGGCCTTCCTGGCGGCGCACCCGGCAGAGACGATGGAGATCGACGAGCTGGCGTACCGGCTCGTCGATCGTGACCCGCGCGTGCAGGTCGTGGACATCCGGCCGGCCGCGGCGTTCGCGCGCCAGGCGCTGCCCGGCGCGAAGAACGTGCCGGTGCAGGAGTTCTTCGGCCAGGACGCGATGGCGGTGCTCTCGCCGAGGCACGTCAAGAAGGTGATCGTGGCGGAGGCGGAGGCCGAGGCGCATGCGGCCAGCCTGCTCATGCGCGACCTGGGCTACGAAAACGCGGTGGTGCTGAAGGGAGGCTTCCCGGCCTTCCAGGCGGCGTACCTGAGCGCGCCGGCGGGCGGCGCTCCGGCGGAGTTCGGGCGATGGGCCGCGGACGTCAGCCGGTTCCGCGAGCAGGCGCGCGGCGACATCCTCCAGATGATCGCCAGCCAGAAGGCGGAGGCGCCGAAGGCGCCGAAGCCGCAGCGTAAGATCGCGGGCGGCTGCTGAACGCGGGCGATGATGCCGTTCGTTCTCTGTCTCGGCCTGTTCCTCGCCTCCTCGGTGCCCGACGCCTCGGTGATGGCGTCGGTCTCCCCAGCCGCGCGCTCAGAGGTGTCCTTCTCCGACCCGGGGCAATCCCAAGGCCCGCCCGCGGCAGAGGCCGCGCACGCAGTCCCGCTCCTCGAGGGCAAGGGCGCGCCGGCGTTCCAGGTGCCGCGCATCGACGCCCAGGTCACGGTGGACGGCCGCCTCGACGAGCCCGCCTGGTCGAAAGCCGCGAGGCTCGGCGGGTTCTCCGAGTACCAGCCGGTGGACAGCCGGCCGGCGACGGAGCGGACCGAGGTCCTGATCTGGTACTCGCCGAAGGCCCTGCACATCGGGGTCCTGGCGTCCGACTCTTCGCCCGGGTCGGTGCGCGCCAACGTCGCCGATCGCGACAACATCGCCAACGACGACTGGGTGCGCGTCTTCCTCGACACGTTCAACGACCGCCGGCGGGCGTTCCTCTTCGGCGTCAACCCGCTCGGCGCGCAGGAAGACGGCGTCCACACGGAGGGGGCCTTCACGGCGGGGTACATGCACGGCTCGGGCGCGGCGGGGATGATGTCGGGGACGGTGGACCTCAGCCCGGACTACCAGTTCGACTCGAAGGGCCGGCTGACGGACGAGGGCTACGTCGTCGAACTGCGGATCCCGTTCAAGAGCCTGCGCTACCCGGGCGGCGGCCCGATGGCGTGGGGCATCAACATCGCGCGCAAGATCCAGCGCACCGGCCGCCAGGAGACCTGGACGGACGCGAAGCGCATCGCGAGTTTTCTCGCGCAGAGCGGGACGATGGAGGGCCTGCACGACCTGCAGCGAGGCGTCGTCACGGAGATCCAGCCGTTCGTCACCGCCTCGTCCAACGGCGCCCTGGAGGCCGATGGGGCCTACGCGCGCGGGAAGACGGAGTTCGGGCCTGGGGCGAACGTGCACCTCGGCTTCACGAACGTGTCCTTCGACGCCACCGTCAACCCCGACTTCAGCCAGGTCGAGTCGGACGCGACGCAGGTGACGGTGAACGAGCGGTTCGCGCTCTACTACGACGAGAAGCGGCCGTTCTTCCTCGAGGGCATCGAGCTCTTCGCGACGCCGGGCCGGCTCGTCTACACGCGGCGGATCGCCGACCCGACGGCCGGCGCGAAGATCACCGGCAAGTTCGGCAAGGTGGGCGTCGCCCTCCTCTCGGCCGCCGACGACACGGGCAGCGGCCGCGACTGGGTCACCATCGCGCGCGTCCGGCGCGACGTCGGCACCGACTCCCTGGCCGGCGTCACGTTCACCGGGCGCGAGGGACCGGACGGCCACAACCGCGTGGCCGCCGCCGACGCGCGCCTCGTCTTCAAGAAGCTGTACTACGTGCTCGGGCAGGTGGGCGGGTCCTGGACGGAGTCGGGCGGCGTGACGCGCAGCGCCCCCCTGTGGGCCGCCGAATTCGATCGCACGGCGCGACGGTGGGGTTTCAACTACAAGCTCCTCGGGTACGGGACGGACTTCGAGACACAGTCGGGGTACGTGCCGCGCAGCGACATGGTGGAGTTCCGCGCGAGCAACCGGTTCACGAAATACGGGAGCCAGGGCGCGCTCCTCCAGAACGTCACGGTGTTCTTCGGCCCGGACCGGATCTGGCACTACCGCGACTTCCTCAAGACGCGCCCCCTCGAGGGTACGGATTCGCTGAACGTGAGCGCCACGCTCCGCGGCGGCTGGGTGCTCGGAGCGTGGATGAGCCGGACGTTCGCCCACTTCGAGGCGGTGATGTACGAGGGCTACACCGTTCCGGGTTCGGGCCTCCCGATGCGCAGGTTCGTGGCGCCCGACGGCGTAACGAACTGGGGCGGCACCTACACCCTGACGACGCCCGTCTTCCGGCACGTCAACGCCAGGCTGAGCGTCGGCGCCGCCGGCACGCCCATCTACGCGGAAGCGTCTGACGGGGGCAAGCTCAGCCTCGACGCCACGCTGGGAATCCGCCCGACCGCCGCCATACGCCTGGAGGGCAGCCTGGCGGCGATGCGGATCACGCGCGACTTCGACGGGTCCGAGTACGCCAGGACGGTCATCCCGAGGCTCAAGGTCGAGTACCAGCCCCGGCGCTCGCTCTTCTTCCGCGTCATCACCGAGTACGAGCACGCCCGCCGGTCCGCGCTGCTGGACCCGTTCACGCACGTGCCGGTCTACGTGGACGGCCTGCTCGCGGGCCCTGCGTCGTCCAGGGGGCTGCGCACGGACTGGCTGGTGTCCTTCGAACCGACGCCGGGCACGGTGGCGTTCTTCGGCTACGGCAGCAGCTTCACCAGGGACCCGACGATCTACAACACGCCGGGCTACCGGCGCACGAGCGACGGCTTCTTCGTCAAGCTGGCCTACCTGCTCCGCCGGTGACCTCGGAATTGATGACACTTTCCAATTCCGGAGCCCAGCCGGGAATTGGAAAGTGTCACCAATTCAGGGCGGCGGGCCCGTGGTATCCTCTCGGCGCCAGTCCCCCGTGGTTCGGCCCCCTCGTCGAGGCGCCCTATGCTGAGGAAGCCACTCATGTTCA
>CAZBIP010000236.1:3296-5227 GCA_964491885.1 uncultured Vicinamibacterales bacterium | reverse complement strand
GGAGGCCGTCCGCGCGGAGCCGTTCCTCGAACTTGACCTCGAATTGCGCCTGCTCTGGTCAGACCCGGTGGACGCCGCCAGCCAACCGTAGCCGGGCCGCCGGACCTGTGCGTCCACGTTCAACCCCTGGGAGGGATGACCGGAGCGCCGGCCACACGAGCTTGGCAGTCGCCACGAACCTTCTCTCGGCTGCCGGGAACCTCTGGGTTTGGTCAACTTGCGCTTGTGATTACATCATAATGTATTCGAACAATGTTATAATGTAATCATGGTGCGCACCCAGATACTGCTGACGGAGGTCCAGGCCGCCGAACTGCGCAAGCTTGCCGCCACGGAACGGCGTTCGATGGCCGATCTCGTGCGGGACGGGATCGATGCGCTGCTCGAGTCGCGGCCAAGCGGCGGACGGGAACACGCGAAGGCCAGGGCCCTCGCGGCGGTGGGGCGGTTCCGCTCCGGCGTGCGCGACCTCGCGACAAGCCACGACGACCACCTGGCCGACGCATGGAAACGCTGACAACGTTCGTTGACACGTCCGCCTGGCTGGCGCTTGTCGACGCAGACGAGGAGCGCCACGGCGAGGCCGCTGCCGCCTGGCGCGCACTGCTCGAGGGCGACACGCCGCTGCTGACCACGAACTACGTGCTGGTCGAGACGTACGCCCTTGCGCAGCGGCGCTTGGGCCAGGCGGCGGTCCGGCTCCTGGCCGACGACCTGCTCCCGGTGGCGGAGGTCGAGTTCGTCGCCCGCGACGCGCACGACCGGGCGGTGGCCACCGTCATCGCGGCGAACCGTCGAGACCTGAGTCTCGTCGATGCGGTGAGCTTCGACGTGATGCGCCGGCGCGGGATCTCACGCGCGTTCGCCTTCGACCGCCATTTCGCGGAAGCCGGGTTCAGTTCTGCCTGCTCGGAGTAGGGCTCCCGCCGCAAGGAGAATCTGCAAACCGACTCGGCCGCCGGTGTGGCAGACCTTGCGATGCCCCGCTCCCGCGTCCCCCAGGACCAGCTCGACTCCAGCCAGAAAACGCCCCGGTCCACGCCATCGCCTGCTGGCACGCCGCGTGCAAGCCCTTCGACAGGCTCAGGGCGAACCCGTCGGATTGAGGCGGGTTCGACGATGTATGATGCAGGCGATGCCGCGGGTTCCGCCGTTCGACCGCCCGGCGACGTACGAGGATCTCGTCGCCCTGCCGGACACCCTTCTCGCGGAGATCGTCAACGGCGAACTGCACGCGTCGCCGCGTCCGGCTGGTTCTCATACGATCGCCGCGTCCGTGCTCGGCGGCAGGCTCGTTCCGCCGTTTCACGAGGGCCGAGGCGGCCCCGGCGGCTGGTGGATCGTGGACGAGCCGGAACTCCACCTCGGGGGCGACGTCCTGGTGCCTGACCTTGCGGGCTGGCGGCGTTCTCGGATGCCGCGCTATCCCGCGACGGCGTATTGCCCGGTCGCCCCCGACTGGATCTGCGAGGTGCTGTCTCCCTTGACATCGGGGCTGGACCGCGCGCAGAAGCTCGCGATCTACGCCCGGGAAGGCGTGGCCCATGCCTGGCTGATCGATCCCGACGCAGGGACGCTCGAAGTGCTGCGCCTCGAGAACGGCCGTTGGGCGATCCTCGGCACGCACGCGGGGTCGGAGGTCGTCCGAGCCGAGCCCTTCGGCGACGTCGAACTGGACCTCTCGTTGCTCTGGCTGGACTGACCGGCGCCCCGCGCTAATGGCGCGCCGGATACGTCATCTCGCCGGCCCGGATGGCCACCGCCAGCGTGTTCTCGCGAGGCGGGATCGGGCAGTTGTAGTGCGGCGAGTAGTTGCACAGGGGGTTGGTGGCTTCGTTGAAGTCCACGACGAACGGCGTGCCGGCCGGCTCGGCGCGCACGGTCAGGTAGCGGCCCACCTCGTAGGTCTCCTTGCCGGTCGTGGCATCGCG
>CAZBIP010000236.1:0-3196 GCA_964491885.1 uncultured Vicinamibacterales bacterium | reverse complement strand
CCCTCCAAGGAGTCCCAGGATGAAGAGCGCGCTTCGCCGGTTCGTGATCCCGTCGGTTGCCGTGGCGGCGGCCGTGCTGTTCCTCGGCGTCGCCTGCTCGCGCCAGGCCTCGCCGAAGCTCGACTACCCGCAGACGAAGAAGGTCGATCACGTCGACACGTACCACGGCGTCGCCGTGCCCGACCCGTACCGCTGGCTCGAGGACGACAACTCGGCCGAGACCGCGGCGTGGGTCGAGGCGCAGAACAAGGTGACCTTCGGCTACCTCGAGCAGATTCCTTACCGGGCGGCGCTCAAGGCCCGCCTGGAGGCGCTCTACAACTACCCGAAGTACGACGCGCCGCGGCGCAAGGGCGACCGCTTCTACTTCCGCAAGAACGACGGCCTCCAGAACCAGAGCGTCCTCTACGTCCAGACCGGGCTCGACGGCGAGCCCGAGGTGCTGATCGATCCGAACGCGTGGTCCGCCGATGGCACGACGCGCCTCACCGTGTTCACGCTCTCGAAGGACGGCAAGCACGCCGTCGTCGGCGTGTCGAAGGCGGGGTCGGACTGGCAGGAATACGGCGTCATGGACGTCGCGGCCAAGACGATGCTGGCCGACAAGGTTGAGTGGGTGAAGGTGTCGGGCGCCTCGTGGCGCGGCGACGGCTTCTACTACAGCCGCTACCCGGCGCCGGCGAAGGGCAAGGAGCTCTCGTCGGCGAACGAGAACCACCAGGTTTACTTCCACAAGGTGGGCACGCCGCAGTCGGCCGACGAGCTGGTGTACGAGGACGCGGCGAACCCGCAGCGGTTCCACGGCGTGCAGACGACCGAGGACGAGCGGTTCGCGGTCCTCAGCGTGTCGGACCGCGGCACGGGCAAGGACGGCAACGCGCTGTTCGTGCGCGACCTGTCGAAGAAGGACAAGGCGTTCAAGCCGCTCGTCGGGACCATCAGCGACGACAGCTACTCCGTGATCGACAACATCGGCGACAAGCTCCTCGTCGAGACGAACCACGGCGCGCCGAACGGCCGCGTGGTGCTGATCGATCCGGCGAAGCCGGAGGAGGCGAACTGGACGACCGTGCTGGCGGAACGTCCGGAACCACTGCAGGGCGCTGGAACGGCCGGCGGCAAGCTGTTCGCGACGTACCTGAAGGACGTGGCCACGGTGGCCGAGGTGCACGCGCTCGACGGGACGCTGGAGCACGCGATCGAGCTGCCCGGGCTCGGGACGGCCGGCGGCTTCGGCGGCGAGCGCGACGACACGTTCGTGTTCTACACCTTCTCGAGCTTCAACGTGCCGCCGACGATCTACCGGTACGACATCGCGACCAAGGCGAGCACCGTGTTCCGGGCGCCCGAGATCCCGGGCTTCGACCCGTCGGCGTTCGAGACGAAGCAGGTGTTCGTGACCAGCAAGGACGGCACCAAGGTGCCGATGTTCCTGGTGCACAAGAAGGGCCTGGCGCTCGACGGGAAGAACCCGGCGCTCCTCTACGGGTACGGCGGGTTCAACATCACGACGGCGCCCGGCTTCAGCGCGTTGCGCGTCGCGCTCCTGGAGCAGGGCTTCGTGTACGCCTCGGCCAACATGCGCGGCGGCGGCGAGTACGGCGAGGCGTGGCACCGCGCCGGGATGAAGCTCGAGAAGCAGAACGTGTTCGACGACTTCATCGCGGCCGCCGAGTGGCTGATCGCGAACAAGTACACGTCGCCGGCGAAGCTGGCCATCCAGGGCGGGTCGAACGGCGGCCTGCTGGTCGGCGCCGTGATGAACCAGCGGCCGGATCTCTTCGGCGCGGCCATCCCGCAGGTGGGCGTGATGGACATGCTGCGCTTCCACACGTTCACGATCGGCTGGAACTGGATTGCCGACTACGGATCGAGCGACAACGCGGAGGAGTTCAAGGCGCTGTACGCCTACTCGCCGCTGCACAACATCCAGGCGGGCGTGAAGTACCCGGCCACGCTCATCACGACGGCCGATCACGACGACCGCGTGGTGCCGGCGCACTCGTTCAAGTACGCGGCGACGCTGCAGGAGAAGGCGAAGCACGAGACGCCGCTGCTCATCCGGATCGAGACGCAGTCGGGCCACGGCGCGAGCAGCACGGCCAAGAACATCGAGACGACGGCCGACATCTACGCGTTTCTGTTCCGGAACCTGGGGGTGACGCCGAAGTTGGGCGGACAGTAGAGGCAAGCCCTTCGGCTCGCCCGCTATCGGTCCGCTCGCTCAGGGTGCGCCGTTCCGGCGCAGCGCTGGGCGCTGGCCGGAGAAGGACAAGGGGCCGGCTACGGCGCGGCGTCCTCCCAGTCCTCGATCTTCAGGGCGGGAATCCTGGAGAACTCCCGGACGTTGTGCGTGACCAGCGTCAGGTCGTGCGCGAGGGCCGTCGCCGCGATGAGCAGGTCGTTGGGACCGATGGGACGGCCGGCTGCGGCGAGTGACGCCCGGATCGCGCCGTACTCCTCCGCGCACGCGTCGTCGAAGGGGAGGGACACCAGGGGCGCGAAGAATGCCGCCAGCACACGGAGGTTCTCGGCCACGCGCGCGCTGCGGCGGGCGCCGTACAGCAGTTCGGCCCGCGTGACCGACGAGACCCGGATCTCCGGCGCCGCACACCCGCGCAGACGGGCCAGCAGTGCGGGCGACGAGCCGTTGAGGAGCCTGATGCAGGCGTTCGTGTCGAGCAGGTACATCACCAGGGCTCCCGGTCCTCGAGGCGTCCCTGGGGCGCGCGTCTCAGCGGCGCGCCCTTCCAGCCGCCGGCCACGCGGTCGAAGTAGCCCTGGGGCCAGCCGAGGTCCACGTCGCGGCGAATCAGGTCGGCGAGATAGCGGGAGACGGGCAGGCCGCGCGCCCTGGCGCGCGCGGCGACCCGCTCGGCGAGTGTCTTCGGCACGTACGTATGGAGCTGAGGCACCCAGGTATCCTCCAAGTATATGTGGTATATTTGTACCACATCCCGCCTCGCGAGCCAACAGCCAGACGCCGCCTGCGCTACAATCCCGCACGTCATCCCAACTCGTCACGCTCGCCGGGGCGGACGCAGGCGTTCCTGGGGGCGCGTTCCCGCGCCTGGAGTGCGCTGGAGCGCGCCTCAGGGCAGGTCATAGAGTTCCACTCGACGACGAGGGCATCGTCGTGAGCACGTCGTCAAGGTGTGTGCGGGGCGCGTGCGGGGAGTGCCCTCTGCCGGCGGCG
>CAZBIP010000235.1:1254-5260 GCA_964491885.1 uncultured Vicinamibacterales bacterium | reverse complement strand
GTCACGCCCGCCCGCCCTCGAACACGCGGCCGAAGATCTCGTCCACGTGGCGCAGCTGGTGGCCGAGGTCGAACAGGCGGTCGAGCTCGTCCGCCGGCAGCGCGGCCGTGACCTCGGCGTCCCCGCGCAGCAGCTCCCGGAAGTCCAGCCCCTCGTCGGCCGATCGGTGCGCGTGCCGCTGCACCCACTCGTACGCCTGCTCCCGCGCCACGCCGCGCGACGCCAGCGCCAGGAGCACGGGGCCCGAGAACACGACCCCGCGCAGGAGCTCCAGGTTGCGCGCCATCCGGTCCGGGTGCACCACCATCCCCGAAACGATGCGCGTGAAGCGCCGGAGCATGTGGTCGAGGGCGATGAAGCTGTCGGGGAAGATGATGCGCTCGACCGACGAGTGCGAGATGTCGCGTTCGTGCCAGAGCGCGACGTTCTCGAGAGCGGCGACCAGGTTGCCGCGGACGACGCGCGCGAGGCCCACGATCTGCTCGCACCCGATGGGGTTGCGCTTGTGGGGCATCGCCGACGAGCCCTTCTGGCCCTTGTCGAAGGGCTCCTCCACCTCGCCGATCTCGGTCTTCTGCAGGCCGCGGATCTCGAGGGCGAACTTCTCGAGCGAGGCGGCCGTGACGGCCAGCGCCGCCATCAGCTCGGCGTGGCGGTCGCGCTGGATCACCTGCGACGACACCGGCGCCGGCTCGAGGCCGAGCGCCGCGCACACCGCGCGCTCGATGGACGGGTCGAGGTGCGCGTAGGTGCCGACGGCCCCCGAGATCTTGCCGACGGCGATCCCGGCCCGCCCGCGCTCGATCCGCGCCGCGTCGCGCCCCAGCTCCGCGTACCAGAGCGCCAGCTTCAGGCCGAGCGTCGTGGGCTCGGCGTGCACGCCGTGCGTGCGGCCGATCATCGGCGTGCGCCGGTGCTCCTCCGCCCGCGCGCGCACCGCCGCGCGAAGGGCCGCCACCCGCTTCAGCACGAGGTCGCACGCCTCCCTCAGCTGCACGGCGAACGCGGTGTCGACGACGTCGGAGGAGGTGAGGCCGAAGTGCAGCCAGCGCGCCTCGGGCCCCACCCGCTCGGCGACGGCCGTCGTGAACGCGATCAGGTCGTGCTTCGTGACCGCCTCGATCGCGTCCACCCGCGCCGCGTCCACGGCGCCCCGCTCCCGGATCGCCCGCGCCGCGTCCGCCGGGATGATGCCCCGCTCGGCCATCGCCTCGGCCGCCGCGATCTCCACCGCCAGCCACGTCTGGTAGCGGCGGTCGTCGCTCCAGATCCCGCCCATCTCCGGGTGCGTGTACCGCGCAATCATGGCGCCACCTGCAGATCGTCCCGCGTGATCGTCCACCCGTCCACCGCGCCCACCACCGCCACCGACAGCGGCGTGCGCGTCAGCAGCTCCCTCGCGACGCGCCCGACGTCGTCCACCGTCACGGCGTCGATGCCGGCCAGCGTCTCGTTCAGCGTGAACGGCTCGTCGAAGTACAGCTCCTGGCGCGCCAGGTACGCCGCGTGCTGCCACGTGCTCTCGAGGCCGAGGATGAGGCCGCCCCTGACGTTGTCCTTCGCGCGCGCCAGCTCGGCCTCGCCGACCGGCCGGGCCACCACCGCGCGCAACTCGTCCATGACGACCCGCACCACCTCGTCCACCTTCGTGTTCGAGCAGCCCGCGTAGACGCTCAGGAGGCCCGTGTCGCGGAACGCGCTGAGCGAACTGCCCACCGAGTAGGCGAGGCCCCGCTTCTCCCGCACGTTCTGGAAGAGGCGCGAACTCATCGACCCGCCGAGCAGCGTGTTGAACACCAGCGCCGCGTACCGCTGCGCGTGGTTCTGGGGATAGGCCGCGGCCCCCATGCACACGTGGCTCTGCTCGAGATCTTTCGTCCGCACCAGCAGGACGGGAAAGACCGCCGGCGGTGCCTCGGCCGGGGCCGGCCCGCCTCGCGGAAGGTCCCCGAACGTCCGCTCCACCAGGTCGCGGAGCCGCGCGTGCTCGAAGTTCCCGGCCGCCGCCACCACGATGTTGCCCGCGGTGTGCGCGCGCCCGAAGTACGCCTGCAGCAGGTCCCGATCCAGCGCCGACACGCTCTCCTCGGTGCCCAGGATCGCCCGGCCAAGGGGATGCCCCGCCCAGAACCGTTCGATGAACAGCTCGTGGACGAGATCGTCCGGCATGTCCTCGACCATCTTGATCTCTTCGGCGACCACGCTCTTCTCGCGGTCGATGTCGCCGGGATCGAAGCGCGGGTGCAGCACGACATCCGACAGGACGTCCACCGCCAGCGGCAGGTGCTCGTCCAGCACCTTGATGCCGTAGTTCGCGTTCTCCTTGCCGGTGGCGGCGTCCATCTGGCCGCCGACCGAGTCCACCGTCTGCGCGATCTCCTCGGCCGACCGCGTCATCGTCCCCTTGAACAGCATGTGCTCGACGAAGTGCGCGATGCCCGGCGAGTCGTCGCCCTCGTGCCGCGAGCCGCGCGTCAGCCAGACGCCGAGGCTCACCGACCGCACGTGCGGGAGGGGCTCGGTCAGGAGCCGGAGGCCGTTGTCGAGGACGTCGCGCGTGACCATGGGCGGGCGGTCAGCTGGAAGAGGAACCGAACAATGGCCGCAAATGACTGTACATAAAGGAATTGTGGCCCGACAGACCAACCAATGATAGCATGGGCCGGAACCGTGCAGCAACGAAATAGGCCCGCCTCATGCCGCAGGTCGAACTGACCGAACTGACGCCGAAGGAGCTCGAAGACGCCTTGTCGGAACTCGGCCTCGAGCGCTACCGCGCCCGCCAGGTGTTCCAGTGGGTATACCGCCGGGGCGAGACGGCCTTCGACCGCATGACCGACCTGTCCGCCGCGCAGCGAATCCTGCTGGCGGACCGCTTCAGGATCTCGACGCCGGCCATCGCGCGGCGCGACGTCTCCGAGGACGGCACGCAGAAGCTCCTGCTCACCCTGCAGGACGGCCAGCAGGTGGAGTCGGTCTTCATCCCCCGCACGCCTCACCAGACGTTCTGCGTCTCGACGCAGGTAGGCTGCGCGATGGGCTGCCGCTTCTGCCTCACGGCGACGATGGGCCTCGTGCGCAACCTGACGCCGGGGGAAATCGTCGGCCAGGTCCGCGTCCTCGCCGCGGAAACCGGCCTCCTCGACGACCGCTTCAACATCGTCTTCATGGGGATGGGCGAGCCCCTGCACAACTACGACGCGATGATGGCGGCCATCCGCATCCTGACCGACGAGCGCGGGCTCGCCGTGCACCCGAGGCGCATCACCGTGTCCACGGTGGGCCTCGTGCCGGCCATCGAGCGCCTCGCGGAGGAAGACGTCATGCCGCGGCTGGCGGTGTCGCTGCACGCGCCGACGGACGAGCAGCGCGCCGCGCTGGTGCCCGTGAACCGCAAGTACCCCATTGCCGCGATCGTCGAGGCGTGCCGGCGCTTCCCGCCCGCGCGCCGCGGCCGTATCACCTTCGAGTACGTGCTGCTCGCGGGCGTGAACGACTCCCCGGAGGATGCGCGGCAATTGGCGGCGCTCGTGCGCGACCTGCGCGTGAAGGTGAACCTGATCCCGCTCAACCCCGCCCCTGGCATCCCCTACGAGCGCCCTTCCGACGAACGCATCGACGCCTTCGGACGGGCCCTGGCCGAGCGCGGCGTGACGGTGATGGTGCGCAAGAGCCGCGGGCGCGACATCAGGGCGGCGTGCGGGCAGCTGGCGATTGGGAAGAAGACAGAAGTCAGGAGTCAGGAGTCAGAATTCTGAATTCTGAATTCTGAAGCCAGAATCAGTCACGCTGTCGAGCTGTCGAGCCCCCCGGTCGTGGCGAAGCCGGCACGGCCTGCCACCGCCAAGCGGCTGAGCATGACGCCGGGCGGGCCCTCGAACCTGGCCGATCGGCGTCAGTCTGCAAAACGACGCGAAGGGGCCGAAAACCCGGTGGGGGAGGCTCCGCTTCGCACTTGGACGCCGCCATCGGCGGCCAAGTGCGCATGGAAACGCCACAGTGTGGC
>CAZBIP010000235.1:0-1244 GCA_964491885.1 uncultured Vicinamibacterales bacterium | reverse complement strand
CCCCGCGTGCAACCGACAGCACCCCGAAGCGACGTTTTGCCGGCCAGCGTGAGCGGGACCGCACGGGGCATGCTCAGCCGGTCTCGGCGGTGCCATCGATCCGACTATCAGACGATGCGCCCGGTGAGCGCGGGTGAGGCTGTTTCGACGCGCACCTTGACGCGGACGTTTCGCGGAAGGCCTGGCGGAATCGTCACCTTCAGGAAGTTGTCCGTCAGCACGGTCGTGCCATCGTCGAGCGTGAGGCCCGCACGGGTCGCGCCGACGTGCGCGCGGGCGAAGCGGCCAAAGAGATCCGCGCCGACGCCGCGCAGGCGTTGCGCCCGGGCCTTGATCTCCTCCGGCGCCACCTTCGGCGTCATCGTCGCGGCGGCAGTGCCCGGCCTGTCGGAATACGGAAACACGTGCAGGTGCGTGAGGGGCAGGCCGGCAGCGGCTGCGGCGCACGCCTCCGCCTCGGCCGCGGACTCGCCGGGAAACCCCGTCACGAAGTCGGCGCCGATGGCGGCACCCGGGATCGCCGCACGGATGTGCTCGACGAGGTCGCGGCACGCCGAGAACGCATAGGGCCGGCGCATCGCGCCGAGCACCCGGTCGTCGGTGTGCTGAAGCGGCAGGTGGAAGTGCGGCGCGAACCGCCCCGAGGCGGCGACGAAGTCCACCAGCGGCTTCGGACAGTCCATCGGCTCCAGCGAACTGAGGCGGAACGTCAGGTCCCCCCGCGCGCGATCGAGCTCGCGCAGCAGGTCAAGCAGCGACGGAGAACCCGACAGATCGCGGCCGTACGCCCCGAGGTGGACACCGACGACCCACAGTTCCTTGTAGCCGGCCGCCTCGAGCCGCGCGACGTCGGCCAGGACGTCGGCGACAGCACGGCTCCGCGAGGGCCCTCGCGTCGAAGGCACGATGCAGAACGCGCAGGCCTCGTCGCATCCCGTCTGCACGCGCAGGGGAAACGCGGTGCGGCCCATCGCGCCGGGGCCGACGTGTGACCACGGCAAGGTGTCGTCCTTCTGGACATTGGGAACGACCTGCACGACGCCCGGCAACGACGCGAGATCGTCCGCCGCTCTCGTGGCGTAGCAGCCGGTGACGACGATGCGCGCGGCCGGGTTGCGGGCCGAGATCCTGCGGATGAGGTTTCGCGCGTCCCGGTCCGCGGCGCCCGTCACGGTGCACGTGTTCACCACGACCAGGTCCGCCTCGTCTGCCCTGGCCGGCACGCCGCCGGCCGCGCACAGGGC
>CAZBIP010000234.1:0-5310 GCA_964491885.1 uncultured Vicinamibacterales bacterium | reverse complement strand
CAGCTCGACGAGCACGCTCCGGCCGGCGCTGCGAAGCGCGACCACACCGGTCTCGGCGAGCTTCTCGGCGAAGTCGCGGAAGCTCGACGCGCCGTAGTCGCGCTCCGAGAACGTCGAGTCGAGCTGCAGCAGGGTGCTCTTCAGCAGGCCGAGCTGCGGCGTCACCTCGCGGTCGGTCAGCACCTGGAGCGCGCGCGTCACGAGGGGAATGGCCTTGCTCACCGGCGTCGTGGCCATCTGGCCCTGCGGCGCCGCGGCCTTCTCGCCGCCGCGCTCGCGGCCCTGGCTCGGCTGACGCCGGCTCGGCTGCCGGATGAGGTTCTCGTACGCGATGAACTCGTGGCAGTTCTTCTGCATCACCGCGCCGGTGAACTGCCGCCCGCCCACCACGAACACCTTCTTGTCGTACTGCTTCAGCTTCTCGACCAGGCTGATGAAGTCGCTGTCGCCGCCGACGATGACGAAGGCGTTGATGTGGTCGTGGGTGAACGCCATCTCGAGGGCGTCGAGGGCGAGGTTGATGTCGGCGCCGTTCTTGTCGCCGCCGGGGGTCATGTTGCGCTGCACCATGCGCACCGCGTGCTGCGTGAGCATGCGGCTGTAGTCGCCGGCGCGCTTCCAGTCGCCGTAGGCGATCTTGGTAATCACTTCGCCGCGTTCCTTCACGGCGTCGAGCACGGCGCCCACGTCGAACTCCCGGTTCAGCGTGGTCTTCACGCCGATCTCGATGTTGTCGAAATCGATCAAGACGGCGATTTTGAGGGCGTCTTCTGATACTGGCATGGATCCTTCTTGCTGTCCTTCGAGCGAAATCTGCTTACACGTCCAGCTCGCGGGCCTCCTCGGCGCGTTCCATGATGAAGCGGAACCGCGCCGAGGCGTCCTTGCCCATGAGCTCGTTGATGACCCGGTCGGTCACGATGTGATCGGCCACCTCCACGCGGAGGAGCCGCCGGGTCTTCGGGTTGAGGGTGGTCTCCCACAGCACCTTCGGCATCATTTCGCCCAGGCCCTTGAAGCGCGTGATCTCCGGCGTCCCCCGCCCCTTGCCGTGGCGTTCGAGGATCGCCGCCTTCTGCGCGTCGTCCAGGGCCCAGTGCGTCTCTTTGCCGATGTCGATCCGGTAGAGCGGCGGCTGCGCCAGGTAGACGCGGCCGGCCGTCATGAGCGGCGTCAGGTGCCGGTAGATGAAGGTGAGGAGGAGCGTGGCGATGTGGTTCCCGTCCGAGTCGGCGTCGGCCAGGATGATGACCCGGCCGTACCGCAGCCGGGCGATGTCGAAGTGCTTGCCGATCCCGCAGCCGAGGGCGGTCACGAGGTCGGAGAGTTCCTTGTTCTCGAGCACCTTCGAGACCGAGGCGCTTTCGACGTTCAGCACCTTGCCGCGCAGCGGCAGGATGGCCTGGCGGGAGCGGTCCCGCCCCTGCTTCGCCGAGCCGCCGGCCGAATCGCCCTCGACGATGAACAGTTCCGAGTCCTCGCGTCCGGACGCGGAACAGTCGCTCAGCTTGCCGGGCAGGTTGAGCCGGTTCGACGTCGCGCTCTTGCGCGTCACCTCCTGCTGAGCGGCCCGGCTCGCCTCCCGGGCGCGCGCGGCCAGGATGATGCGCGCGACGACCGCGTCGGCCACGCTGAGGTTGTTGTTGAGCCAGTGCTCGAGGGCGGGACGGACCGCCGAGTCGACCGCCGACAGGATCTCGGGGTTGTTGAGCCGGTCCTTCGTCTGCCCCTGGAACTGCGGTTCCGCGATGAAGATGCTGAGGACGCCCACGAGGCCCTCGCGGATGTCCTCGGCGGTGATCGTCACGCCCTTCGGCGTCAGGCCGTGCGTCTCGATGAAGTTCCGCACCGCCTTCCCGATTCCCGCCCGCAGGCCGGACTCGTGCGTGCCGCCCGACCCGGTCGGGATGCCGTTGACGTAGCTGCGGACCTGCTCGTCGGTGCCCTCGGTCCACTGCATCGCCAGGTCGAGGCGCAGCCCGTTGTCGCGCGAGAGCACGAAGGCGGACTCGTGGGACGGCCTGGCCGTGGACGCAGCCAGGATCGTCTTCAGGTAGGCCTCGATGCCGTCCTCGTGCTGGAACGTCTCGCGGGTCTTCGCGGCCTCGTCCTCGAAGACGACCTTGACGCCCTTGTGCAGGTAGCTCGCCACCTCGAGGCGCTCGCGGATGACGGCCGCGTCGAACTCGATCTTCGGGAAGATCGTGGCGTCCGGCCTGAAGAACACCGTCGTGCCCGTGCCCCGCGCGGAACCGGTCTTCTTCGGCGGACCCTGCGGGACGCCCTGCTTGAAGCGCTGTTCCCACTGCGCGCCGTCGCGCCTGACCGTGACGGCGAGCTCCTTCGACAGCGCGCAGACCACGCTGGCGCCGACGCCGTGGAGGCCGCCCGCGGTCTTGTAGCTGCCGTGCTCGAACTTCCCGCCGGCGTGCAGGACGGTGAAGACGACCTCGAGCGCGCTCTTCTTGGTCTGGGAGTGCCTGTCCACCGGAATGCCGCGCCCGTCGTCGGCCACCGTCATGGACGCGCCGTCCTCGTGGAGCGTGACCGTGATGGTCGAGGCGTAGCCGTTCATCGCCTCGTCGATGGCGTTGTCGACGATCTCCCAGGCGAGGTGGTGGAGACCTGTCGACCCCACCCCGCCGATGTACATGCCGGGGCGCTTCCGGACAGGCTCGAGGCCTTCGAGTACGGTGATGTCCTTGGCGGTGTACGACGGCATCGAGGGTATAGGCGCTAGGGACAAGGCGCGAGGCGCTAGAAAGGCCGGGTGCGAAGGTGGGCACACCGGCCGCTAGGGACTGCGCTGAAGCGGTGCAAGCGTCCGGTGCCCCGAAACAAGCCCCCCGGATGACCGGGACGAGCCAGGGACCCTGGCCGCTCGCCAAAATCTTGACACCATTGTACTTCGATTCGCGCGATCCGCGCACCAGTTTCGGGGTCCGGTTTCCAGATCTGCGGGTCGGATCCGAAGATCCAAGGGTCAGAACCCGACGTATGCGCCGCCGTGCCGGCGAAGGTGACGCCGGCGAGGCGGAGTTGATAGTCTGGAGTCATGGCTACGTTCACCCGGCGCGGGCCGGACCGCACGCCGCTCGTGCGCCGTTCGTTCCAGGCCGCGTTCATCCTGTTGAATCTCTGGATCGGCGCCCAGTTCTACGTCTTCGTGCGCTACTACGAAACCGGCGGCCAGACGATGCAGGTCGGCCGGCCGCCTGGAGTCGAGGGCTGGCTGCCCATCGCGGGCCTGATGAACCTCAAGTACGCCTTGACGACGGGCAGCATCCCCGAGGTGCATCCGGCGGCGATGTTCCTCCTCGCCGCCTTCGTCCTCATCTCGCTCGTGGCGCGCAAAGCGTTCTGCAGCTGGCTCTGCCCCATCGGCACGCTCTCGGAGTGGCTCTGGCAGGGCGGGCGCGAGATGTTCAAGCGGAACCTGCAGGCGCCGCGGTGGCTGGACATCCCGCTCCGCGGCCTGAAGTACCTGCTGCTCGGATTCTTCGGCTACGCCGTGGCGACCATGACCGCCGCAGAGTTGCGGACGTTCATGACCAGCCCCTACGGCCTGATCGCCGACGTCAAGATGCTGAACTTCTTCCGGCACATCGGGCCGACGGGGATCGGGGTGGTCGCCTTCCTGGTGCTGGGCTCGGTGTTCGTGAAGAACCTCTGGTGCCGCTACCTCTGCCCCTACGGGGCGCTTGTCGGCATCGCCGCGCTCTTCAGCCCGGCGCGCATCCGCCGCGAACCGTCCGCCTGCATCGACTGCGCGAAGTGCGCGAAGGCCTGCCCGTCGCTCCTGCCGGTGGACCGGCTGATCACGGTCAAGTCGGCCGAGTGCACGGGCTGCCTCGAGTGCGTGGCGTGCTGCCCCGCGGAGGGGGCGCTGCGCCTGGCCGTCGGCCGATCCCGCGCGATCCCCACCTGGGCGGTCGCAGCCGTCATCGCCGCCATCTTCCTCGGCGTCGTGGGCCTGGCCCGCGCCACGGGGCACTGGCATTCCGACATCCCGGACGCGGCGTTCCGGGAGCTCATCCCGGCGGCGGCGCAGTTCGGGCATCCGCAGTGAACAGGAGTCAGACGTCAGAAGTCAGAAGTCAGAATCTAGAAGGAGAACACAGACCGACGGGCAGCGGCCCCGAAGGATGGCAGTGTTGGGACCTCCACCATTCTGACTCCTGACTCCTGACTCCTATTGACACCCCCCCGCCGCCGCGGCCAAAGTAGCGGCATGGCAGAACTCGATTACGCCTCGCTGTCTCCGCAGGACGCCCTGGACCTCGCGATGCTCATCGAGGAGGAAGCCCAGGAGCGCTACCAGGAGTTCGCCGACAACCTCGCGCTGCACCACACGCCCGACGCGGCGAACTTCTACGCCGACATGGCGGGCTACGAGGCCAGGCACAAGGCCGCGATCAAGGCCCGCCGGGATGCTTTGTTCGGCGATGCGCCGGTGCGCGTGTCCTCTGGCCAGTTGTGGGATGTCGAGGCCCCGGAATTCGACCAGGCGCGCATCTACATGACCGCCCGGGAGGCCATGGGCGTCGCCCTCGCGTCCGAGGTCAAGGCCTACGACTTCTACGACTCGGCCCTGGAGCACGTCACCGACCCGGACGTGCGGTCCCTCTTCGAGGACCTGCGGGCGGACGAGTTGGAGCACCAGGAACTCATCAAGGAGATGCTGTCGCGCCTTCCCCCGGATGACGCGCGGATCGACTTCGACGAGGACGAGCCGGTGGCGCAGTAGCAGGGGCTAGGCGCTAGGCGCTAGGCGCGAGTGAGACGCGGCTCTCGCCGCGTGGATGCCAGACCTGCGTGACCACGTGACTGACTAGACCCTAGCGCCGAGTCCCTCGCGCCCAGTGAGCATGTCGCTGTACGAGCCGGCGACGGGCGCGGCGTCCTCGATCCCCAGCGCGGATCTCAGCGACTTCATCAGCGCGCGCGCTTCCGCGGCTCCCCTGGTGACGCAGACCTCGATCTCGAGGAACCGGCCCAGTCCGTCCACCTGGTCGAGGTGGATCCGCGCGTGCTTGTAGATCCAGACCTCCCGCCGCTTCCGCACGCACGCCCGCAGGCCGAACATCGACTCGAGCAGCGCGCGCGTGGGGGCCGCCTGCGCCACTTGCATCAACTGGAAGTCGCTCGTGCGCGCGGCCCGGCGATCCGGCCGCACGTACGCGATGAGCGCGCCGGACCGTCTTCCGCTCGAGACGCGCAGCTTCAGGCGCCCCTTCGGCACGCGGAAGTACCAGTCCGTCTGGCGCACGACGGGCTCCCGCACGGCGCCCTTCATGGCGCGCAGCCGCG
>CAZBIP010000233.1:0-5327 GCA_964491885.1 uncultured Vicinamibacterales bacterium | reverse complement strand
GGAGGCCCTCGCCGCCGATCGCGGCGACCTCTGGGACAGCGGCCGCGTCGCCTCGGATGAGACCATCCACATTCCGTACGGCGGCGCCGCGCTCGCGTCCTCGCAGCGCGTCCACTGGAAGGTGCGGGTCTGGGACCGCGACGGGCGGCCCTCCGCATGGAGCCGGCCGGCCACCTGGACCATGGGCCTGCTGAAGCCGGAGGAGTGGAAGGGCGCGTGGATCACCTCGCCGGGCGTGACCGAGACGCTGCTGCTCCGCGGGACCTTCGACGTCCGGCCCGGGCTGAAGCGCGCCGTCGCGCACGTGAGCGGACTCGGCCACTACGAGTTCACGCTCAACGGCCGCCGCGTCGGCACCGACATCTTCGCCCCCGGCTGGACGGACTACGACCGCACGTCTCTCTACGACACGCACGACGTGACGGCGATGCTGTCTTCCGGCCGGAACGCAGCAGGACTGTTCCTCGGCAACGGGATGTACCACGTCGTCCGGAGGAACCGCTTCGCCAAGTTCACCGGCTCGTTCGGGCCGCTGCGCGCCATCCTGCACCTGCGCCTCGAGTACGCCGACGGGTCGGTGGAGTTCGCCGGCACGAACCCGGGGTGGCGCACCCATGCGGGCCCCATCACGTATTCGAGCATCTATGGCGGCGAGGATCACGATGCCCGCCTCGAGCAGCGCGGGTGGGACACGGCGGGGTTCGACGACCGCGCGTGGGTGGCGGCCGTTCCGGTCATCCGCCTCGAGGACAGGCTCCGCGGCCACAGCGTCTCGGCCGACGCGATCCGCGAGATCGAGGCCCACCGTCCTGCCGGAGCACGCCGCTTCCCCGATCACACGGTGGTCTACGACTTCGGCCAGAACGCGGCCTTCATCCCCCGCCTGCGCGTCACCGGCCCCGCGGGCAGCACCGTCCGCCTGACGCCTTCCGAGATCCTCTTCCCGGACGGCACCATCGACCGCCGGACGATGGGGTCGGATGCGCGCGGCGTGTCGTGGTGGCAGTACACGAAGGCGACCGACGGCGAGGAGTCGTGGACGCCGAAGTTCTACTACGTCGGCAGCCGCTACGTGCGCGCCGAGTTCTTCGGGCCCGGCGGCGCGCCCATCCTGGCGACGACCGAGGACGACGAGGCGCGGAAGCGCCGGGTCGCGCCGGACTCGCCGCTCGCGCCGAAGATCGTGTCACTCGAGGCGGTCGTCGTGCACTCGTCCGCGCCGCCGGTCGGGAGATTCGCGTCGTCGAATCCCCTGCTGAACCGCATCCGCGACCTCGTGCGGTGGGCCCAGCGGTCGAACATGGTCTCGGTGCTCACCGACTGCCCGCACCGCGAGAAACTCGGGTGGCTCGAGCAGTACCACTTGAACGGGCCGGCGATCCGGTACGAGTTCGACACGACGCGCATTTTCACCAAGGGCATGAACGACATGGCCGACGCCCAGACGGCCGACGGCCTGGTGCCGGACATCGCGCCCGAGTACACCGTGTTCGAGGGCGCCTTCCGGAACGCGGCCGAGTGGGGCGCGGCCTTCATCCTGGTGCCCTGGCAGCAGTACCTGTTCAGCGGCGACGCCGCGCTGATGCGCACGCACTACGACGCGATGAAGCGGTACTTCGCCTTCCTCGAGTCGCGCACGAAGAACGGCATCCTGTCCGACGGGCTGGGCGACTGGTACGACCTCGACCTGGACAAGCCCGGAGGCGCCGCCAACCTGACGCCGTCGCCCATCACCGCGACGGCCTACTACTGGCTCGACGCCGTCACCCTCGCGCGCATCGCGCGCGTGCTCGGCAAGCCGGACGACGAACGGCTGTTCGACGAGAAGGCTGCCGCGATCAGGGCGCGCTACCTGGCGGAGTTCCACCGGCCCGGGAAGCCGAGCTACGCGACCGGGTCGCAGGCCGCGCTCGCGATTCCCCTCGCCATGGGGCTGGCGGATCCCGCAACCGAGGCGGGCGTGCTCGACGCCCTCGTCCGCGACGTCGAGAGCCGCGGCTACGCGACCGCCGGCGACGTCGGCTTCCGGTCGCTCCTGCAGGCGCTCGCCCAGCGCGGCCGTTCCGACGTCGTCTACGGCCTCGTCACGCAGGAGGAGAAGCCCGGGTACGCGTTCCAGTTGCGGAAGGGCGCGACGGCGCTGACGGAGGCCTGGGACGCGGACCGCGAGTCGTCTCACAACCACTTCATGATGGGACACGTGACGGAGTGGCTCTACCAGGATCTCGCCGGCATCACCGCCGATGCCGCCAGCCCGGGCTTCAAGCACACCGTGATCCGCCCGCAGCCGGTGCCGGGCCTCGACTGGGTCGAGGCGTCGTACGAGTCGATCCGCGGGCCGATTGGCGTGCGATGGGATCGCAAGCCGGACTCGTTCACGCTCCGGGTGAACATCCCCGCCAACACGACGGCCACGGTGCACGTTCCCGCCCGTTCAGCGGCCGACGTCAGGGAGAGCGGTGCTGCGCCCGCGGGACGCCCCGGGGTGTCGTTCGTGTCGTTCGCCGGCGACCGGGCCGTGTACCGGATCGAGTCGGGCGGCTACGTGTTCGAGTCGCGCTGGTAGGCCTCGGCCTCCGCGCGTGACGTGTCGAGGAGTGTCCAAGATGAGAGTGTTCCGCGTCGTTCTCCTGGCCGCCATCGTCGCCGTGTCCATCGGCCTCCAGGCCGAGGAGGGCATGTGGATGCCGCAGCAGATCCCCGCGCTGGCGGCGAAACTTCGTGCGCTCGGGTTCCAGGGCGATTCGAAGGCCTTTGCCGACCTCACCGGCCAGCCGATGGGCGCCATCGTCTCGCTGGGCGGCTGCACGGCCTCCTTCGTGTCGCCCGACGGGCTCGTCGTGACGAACCACCACTGCGTGACCGGGGCCCTGCAGTTCAACTCCACGCCCCAGCGGAACCTGCTGAGGGACGGGTTCCTCGCGCCGACGCTCGCCGACGAGGTGCCGAACGGGCCCGGGTCGCGGATCTACGTGACCACGGCCGTCACCGAGGTGACGCAGGCGATCACCGGCGGCATCGGGGCGAACGCGACCGACCGCGAGCGGTACGACGCGATCGACCGGCGCGTGAAGGAGCGCATCGCGGCGTGCGAGAAGGACGGATCGCGCTGCAGCGTGACGTCGTTCTTCGAAGGCATGAAGTACTTCGAGGTCAAGCAGCTCGAGATCAAGGACGTGCGGCTGGTCTACGCGGGCGCCGAGGGCATTGGCGTCTTCGGCGGCGAGACCGACAACTGGCGCTGGCCGCGGCACACGGGCGACTGGGGCTTCCTGCGCGCGTACGTCGCCAGGGACGGCACGCCCGCGCCGTACTCGAAGGACAACGTGCCTTACAAGCCGAAGCACTGGCTGCCGATCGCGAAGACGGGCGTCAAGCCGAACGATCTGGTCTTCGTCGTCGGGTACCCCGGCCGGACGCAGCGCCATCAGACGTACGCGGAGGTGAAGGAGACCGTCGAGTGGGCCATGCCGCGTTCGGTGAGGCTGGCCGAGGAGCAGCTCGCGATCATCGATCGCCTCACGAAGAACGACCAGGCGCTGGCGCTCAAGGCCGCGGGGCGCGTGCAGGGACTGAACAACGGATTGACGAACACCCGCGGCGTCCTCGAGGGCATGGTGAAGGGCGGCGCGCTGGCACGGAAGCAGGCGCGCGAGCAGGCGCTCGCGGCCTGGATCGCCGCCAGCCCGGCGCGCCAGATGAAGTACGGCCAGGCGCTGTCGGCCATGCAGGCCATGCAGGCCCAGGGCGAAGCGACGCGGGAGCGGAATGCCGCCCTCAACCTGCTGTCGTCCTCGTCGTCGTATCTCAGCGCGGCGCAGTCGCTTTACCGCCTGTCGGTGCAGCGGCCCAAGCCGGACGTGGCGCGTGAGGCCGGCTTCCAGGAGCGCGACTGGCCGCGCCTGCGCGACGCGCAGGATCGCCTGCAGCGGACCATCGACCCGACGATCGACCGCGCGCTCTTCGCGTGGGCCCTCGGCAAGGCCGCGGCGCTGCCCGCCGGGCAGCGGATCGAGGTGCTGGACAAGGCGGCCGGTCTCGCTCCCGGGATGGACCAGGCGGCGACGAATGCCGCCCTCGGAAAATACCTCGACGGCCTGTACGCGGCCACGAAACTGGCGGACCGCGACGTCCGCCTCGGCCTCCTCGAGAAGACGACGGCCGATCTCGTGGCGACCGGAGATCCTTTCATCGCCCTCGCGGCCGCGCTGGAGCCGATGGTCGAGGCGAACCGCGAGGCGGCCAAGGCCCGCTCGGGCGCCTACACGCGCATCCGGCCCGTCTACATGGAGGCCCTGCTCGAGCAGTCCGGCGGGCTCCTCGCGCCGGACGCCAACAGCACCCTGCGCGTGACGTACGGCCAGGTCAAGGGCGTGGACGCGCGCGACGGGCTGTTCTACAAGCCCCAGACGACGCTCGCGGGGATCGTGGAGAAGCACACGGGAACGGGCGACTTCGACGCGCCGGCGCACCAGCTCGAGGCCATCACGGCGCTGCGGGCCGGCAAGAAGACGCCGTTCTTCGATCAGGGCGTCAACGACGTGCCCGTGAACTTCCTGTCCACCGTGGACACGACCGGCGGCAACTCTGGGTCGCCGACGCTCAACGCGAAGGGCGAGTTCGTGGGGCTGCTCTTCGACGGCACGTACGAGTCCGTCTCGTCGGACTACCTCTTCGACAGCGTCAAGACGCGGTCGATTCACGTCGACCACCGCTACATGCTGTGGAACATGGCCGACGTGGACGGGGCGAAGCGGCTGCTGGACGAGATGCACGTCTCGACCGCGGTGCCTGCCGCGGCCTCGAAGGCCGTTCCGGCGAAGGCGCCGGCGGCGGTCAAGTAGCGGGCTGGGGGTCGGACGCGGCCCGCGGACCGGCGCTCGCCCGCCGCCGGTGCGCCGGCCGCGTTGCCGCGCACCGATTGTGACCATGGAGGAATTGATGACCGAGTTGCCCGGCGGGAGTGCCGTCGAACCGAAGGCCTCCGACATCACCTACACGCACGTCATCTACGCCCTGCACGCGGCCGGCGTCGCGCTCGGCGTGGCCACATCGGCGTTCATTGTCACCTCGTTCCTGTTCGGCCTGCCGTCGATCGTCGCGGTGATCATGAACTACGCCAGGCAGCGCGACGTTCGCGGGACTTTTCTCGCCTCGCACTTCCGCTGGCAGATCCGGACGTTCTGGTTCGCGGCGCTCTGGATCGTCCTGGCGAGCATGCTCTCGCTCCCGCTGATGCTCGTCCTCGTCGGCTTCGCGACGTGGTGGCTGGCGGCGACCGTCGCCGGAGCGTGGGTGCTCTACCGCGTCGTGCGGGGCTGGATGCG
>CAZBIP010000232.1:0-5334 GCA_964491885.1 uncultured Vicinamibacterales bacterium | reverse complement strand
GGGTCATTGCGGCAAACGATCCCATAGAGCGACCCCTCACACTCCACAACAACCAGCACATATTCAGGCACTTGCGAAGAGTCGGTTAACGGAGCAACTGCCGCGTTTTGGGTAAAATACGGCTGGGTGATTTGAGCCGGATCGAGGGGCGGCCGGAACGTATCGCGCGGGATCATGGCCCCAGCCGGGCGCGGCGCGAACAGCGCGGCGGCGGCCAGGATCGGCAGGGCCATACGTTGGAAAAAGCCACGTAACATGACGGCCAGAACGTAGCAAGGCGGGGTCGGAAAGGCGAGCCGTTTCAGCGTTCCCGTTCCCTGGGATGGAACTTCGAATGCGCCTCCTTCAGGTCGGTGACGGTGAGGCGGACATACTCCTGGGTCGTAGTCAGTTTCTTGTGGCCCAGCATCTCCTGGACGTGGCGCAGTCCGGCGTTGTTGCGGACCATGTGGGTGGCGCACGTGTGCCTGAAGGTGTGCGGGCTGACGGCGACGCCGAGGCCCGCGCGGCGCGCGTAGCGCGGCACCAGGTCGTTGAGCGCGTTGCGGCTGAGGCGGTAGCCGCGCGCGCTCAAGAACAGCGCGCCGGTGGTCTTGTCCCGGCCCTGCTTCAAGAGTTCGGGGCGGATGCCCTGCAGGTAGCTTTCGAGGTAGCGGCAGGCAACCTTGCCGATGGGGACCACGCGGTCCCGTCCGCCCTTGCCTTCCCGGATCATGAGGAAGCCGGCGTCGAGGTTGGCGTCCTCGATGTCGAGGGCGAGCAACTCGGCGCGGCGGATGCCGGTCGAGTAGAGCGTTTCCATGATGGTGCGGTCGCGGAAGCCCAGGACCGTGGACGTGTCGGGCTGGCGCAAGAGCTTGCGCATGTCGGTTAACGAAAGGACCGAGCGCGGGAGCCGGTCCGGCTCGCGGGCGTACTCCAGCCCGGCGGCCGGGTTGTGGGCGATGTGGCCGGCCTTCGCCGCCCAGGTGAAGAAGCCGGCCACAACGGCCAGGTGCTGGTTTTGCACGGCGGCCGAGTTCGGGCGGCCGTCGGCGTTGATGTACTCGGACAGGTGGCGCTGGTAGTCGGTCAGCACGGCCGCGGCGACCTGCTCCGGGTGCCGGACGCCGCGGGCCTCGGCCCAGTCGAAGAACCGGCGCGCCCGGGCCGCGTGCGCGTGGACCGTGCGCCGGTTGCGGTTTAGCGCCCGCATGTGGGCGAGATACGCGTCGAGGAGTTCGGCCGTCGTCATGACGGTTTCCTTCGATAGTCGCCTTTGAACTTGCGGACCGGCGCGAAGTCCTTCGGCGGCTGGACGAGTTCGGCCGGGTGCGTGTGGCGGTGCTCGCGCTGGACGTCGGTCGGGGCCAGGCGCGTATAGATTTGCGTGGTGGTGGCCTCGGCATGACCGAGAAGCCGTTGAACGTGCACGATGTCGGCCCCGGCGGCGATCATGTGCGTGGCGCACGTGTGCCTGAGCGTGTGCGGCGTGACGCGCCGCGCGATCTTGGCGGCGGCGGCGTAGCCGCGCACCATTTGCTGCACGGCCGAGACCGTCAGGGCCCGTCCGGTCCGGATCGAGACGAAGAGCGCCCGCTCGTCGCGGCGGTTGCGCGTGTGCCGGCCGCGCACGTGCTTGAGGTACTCGCGCACGTAGCGGCAGGCGGTGACGCCGAGCGGGACGGTCCGGTCCTTGCAACCCTTGATGCCCTGCGCGACGCGCAGGAACCCGGCGGCGGTGTCGGCGTCGTAGATCGAGAGCGCGCACAGTTCCCCCACCCGGATCCCGGCGGAGTAGAGCACTTCGAGGATGGCCTTGTCGCGGATGCCGCGCGGCAGCGACGTGTCCGGCGTGTCGAGCAAGCGCCGGACTTCCTGGGACGTGAGCACGTTGCGCGGCAGGCGGTCGCCGAGCTTCGGGAAGGGCATGCCGTCGGTCGGGTTGACCAGCACGCGGCCCGTGCGCTCCAGGTGCTCGTAGAACCGCCGCACGGCCCGCAGCATGACGTGCAGCGTCTCCGGCTTGAACTGGCCGGAGTCGGTTAACCCGGAAGCGTACGCGGCGACGTGCTCGCGCCGCACGGCGCGCACATCGCCGATGCCCTGGGCGTCGAGCCAGTCGAGGAACCGGCCCAGCTCGCGCCGATAGGCCGCGAGCGTGGACGGCGCGCGCTTGAGCGCCGCCAGGTACGCGACGAAGTCTTCCCCCGCGCGTGCGCGATCCTTTCCGCCGTTTTCGCAAGGTTCCGCCATAACGCGCCTTCTCTCAGTCGGTTAACCGTCGTTTTGCCGTTCGCAAGGTTCCCGCAAGGTGGCCTCAGCGGGCCGCAAGGTTCGGTTTCTCACCCTCAAGGTTGGCTTCCTGACCCTCAAGGTTTGGGGTGCCGTCTGTGGCGATCCCCAGGAGCGCCGCCTCGCGGCGTAGTTCCTCGACCGACTTCAGCCCCAGCATGAACGCGCCGCCGTCGCGGCCGCGGCCGTCCCACAACAGCCGATACTGGTACTGCTGCCCGAAGCGGCCGGAGACGGCCGCGACGTATTCCAGTTCGATCAGTTGCGCCAGGTGCGTGCGGACCTGATAGTCGCTCCAGCGGATGTATTCCCGCAGTTGCCGCCGGGTGAACTCGACTTGCCCCGGCTCGACCTTCTGCGCCCGCGCCCATTCGTTGACCATCTGCTCGATTAACTGAAGAAGCCGCCGCGACGGCCCGCTGAGTTCGTCGAGCGAGCGGCCCAGCAGTTCGGCCGCAAGCTCGTTGGCCAGGCCGATGTCCCGGAGCGAGACCTCGATGTACTCGACCGCGCGGCCGGCCGCGTTGAGGCGTTTGACGGGCTTCTGCGTCTGGTGCAGGAACGCGACCGCGTCGATGAGCGCCAGATACTTCGGGTTGTCCCGGCGCATCAAGAGTCGGTCGTCGGTGTACGTGAGCAACTCGCCGAAAGGGTTGCGCACGTCGAGCGGGCGCAGCATCCGTTGGAAGGCGCGGTGTTTCTCCCGGATCGCGTCGCGCTGGAGGCGCAAGCGCAGGCCCTCGACGGTCCGCGCCTTGCGCTGGGCGTCGAGGATCTTCCGCGTCTGTTCCCGGCTCTCGTCGATCGAGGCGAGCATGAAGCGCGACTTCGTTTCCGGGTCCACGTTCGGGTTAGTCGTGGTCTCGAAGACCGCCGTCGGGCCGCTGACCTTGTTCTGCATGGTCGTCATGCGGCCGGTGGCCGGGTCCTTCACCGTGGACTCGATCACCAGTTCGCCCTGGCTGATAAGCGAGCGGATCGCATAAGCGGCGTCCTCGCCGCCGGCGACCTCTTCCAGCGCCAGCACCTTGTGCTTGAGGCTCTGCTCGTCTTTGTAGAACAGCGCCCGCTCGGTTAACGAAGTGAGCTTGACCAGGTCTTCTTCCGGGCAGAGCGAGAGCACCGTGTTTTGTAGCGCGCTCTTGCCCGCGCCGGAGCCGGAGAGGATCAACAGCGCCAGCGGTTCGAGCATCTTGCGGCTGGTCATCGTGAGATACGCCGCCAGCACGTTCGACCGCTCGCCCACGTAGCCGCAGCGCTCCACGTCGCGGGCGATGGCCTCCAGCAGATCGGGGCGGCGGGCGAAAGCCCGCGCCTCCTTCTCCGCCTCGGGGCTGACGGTCACGGCGACCTTATCGGAAAGCACGGCGGCACGGTCCGCGCGGACGTGCCGCTCGGCGGCCTCGATGATGCGGTTCAGGTCCAGCGCCACGGCGTCGGCGTCCGCGCCGTAGAGCCGCGCCGCGTCGGCCGCAAAGGTCTTGCGCGAGCGCGCGGCGTACAGGTCCACCGTGTCGATGTGGAACCGCAGCCGGTCGCGCGTCAGCGCCTTGAGCGTGGCCCGGACTTTCCCAGGCCCGCCCTCGGCGTTCAGTACCTCGTAAGACCGATCTTCAACGGTTAACCGAAAGCCGTTCTCCGTGGCCGCGATCGTGGCGTCGGCCAGAAGCCTGTTGTCCTGGGCCGCGGCGGCCTGTCCTGAGCCTGGCCGAAGGGGCGTGTCGCACGCCGCCGCCAAGAGCTTCGCGAAGTCCTCGGCCGCGTGCGTGAGCAGGTAGCTTGCCGGGTCTTCGCCCTCGGGCAGCGTCACGGCCCGGATGTCCGTATCGAGGAAGTCGAGTTTCTTGCGGATCGCTTCGACCGCGCGGCGGCCGGCGTCGTCGCCGTCCATGACCAGGACAAGCCGCTCGACGTGGCTGTCCCGGAGCAAGGCGACGTGGTCCAGCGTCAAGCCGTTGGTCCCGTAGCACGGGATCGAGTGCCGCCACCCGGCTTGCCAGAGCGCCGCGGCGTCGATGATCGATTCGGTTAACAGAAGAGTACAGAAAGACGCCTGCGCGTGCGCGCGATCTCCCTGCCCGGCGGTGGTCGTCGGCAGACGGATCGCCTGGGCATTCCACACGCCGCGATGCGGGCCGGACAGGTACAGGTGTTTCACCTTCGCGTTGTCGTGCACCTTGCGGCCGTACATGCCGGCCACGTCGCCGGACCGATCGAAGATCGGGAAGACGACGCAGTCGCGGAAGTGCTCCCGGCCCTGGGCGTCGAGGATGCCGACCGCCTTCAGGTCGTCCAGGACGTCGCCTTCGGGCGGGATGGCGTCAAGGATCGTGCCGTCGGCGTAGCCGACCTTGAAGGTCTCGTAGAGCGCCGCGTCCGTGAGGCCGCGGCCGCGCAGATAGGCGCGGCCGTCCGGCGCGGCGAAGAATGCCTTGTGGTAGAACTCGGCCGCTTTGTTCAGGAGCTTCTGGCGGGCCGGAGTCATGGCCGGCAGAGCCGGCGGCGGCGGCGCCGCGGCGACCGCCGCGCCCGGCCGGATCAAGCCGCCGCTGGCCTCGGCCAGCAGGCGGATCGCCGCGCCGGTGGTGATGCCGTCGGCCAGCGCCACGAAGTCGATGGCGCTCCCGCCCTTGTCGCAGCCGAAGCAATGCCAGAGGTTGCGGGCGGGCGTAATGACCAGGCTGGCTTCGGCGTCGTCGTGGAACGGGCAGCGCATGGCCCATTTCTCGGTGCCGTGGCGCTTCGGCTCGTGGCCTCGCGAGCGCGCCAGCGCGAGCAGGTCCACGGACGCCTTGAGCGCCTTTAAGTCCACCTGGCCTGCCCTGAGCGCAGTCGAAGGGCCCTTTCCGTTTCGTCGTGAGGGTGTCGCGGCGATCATCGCTTCCTTTCCGCTCGAACCGCCGCCCCGTGCCGTGGTAGTCTCTCCCGCGTCACGAGCTTCGGCTCGTGTCTCGTGGCCTGTCGTTCAAGTCTTGCCGGACGGGCGGCTGGCCTTCTTCTTTCGGACCCCCGTCAAGTCGAAAGCCGGTAAAAAATCATGGTTGCCAACTCATGCCGCGT
>CAZBIP010000231.1:0-5404 GCA_964491885.1 uncultured Vicinamibacterales bacterium | reverse complement strand
CGAGAGCATGCGGACGCCCGATGGCGACACCATCAGGGTGGATCGTGACGGCGCGCTCGGCGGCGGCGCTCGGCGCCGTGATCGGCGCGGTCACAGGCGGCAGCAAGGGCGCCCTGATCGGCGGAGTGGTCGGCGCGGGCGTCGGCGCCGGCACGGTCATCGTCCAGGGGCGGGACCGGTTCGACCTGCAGCGCGGCACGGAGTTGACCTTCACCTCGGGTGACCCGCGGTATCAACGGTAGAAGACGGGGAGCACACGAGCGGGCTTCGGAATCGCATCACGAAGGGAGCATGCACATGTGGAACAAGAATGAACGCGAGGGGAAGGTCGACCAGGCGAAGGGCCGGGCCAAGCAGGCGGTCGGTGATCTGACCGGCAACGAGAAGATGAAGGACGAGGGCCAGATGGACGAGGCCGGGGGCAAGGTCGAGGAGGCCGTAGGCCAACTCCAGCGGAAGACCGCGAAGGCGGTCGAGAAGGTGAGCGATCCGTGAAGAGGTGACCAGCGCCCTCGCCGCCACGTGATCGTTCGCCCCCGCCCGAGTGCAAGCGGCCGCCGTGCTCGAGAATCGACCCCAGGCTGGAAGCGAGGGGTCACTCGCGGGCCTGTCGCCTGGCCCGGTCCCGGACGTGCCGTGCCGCCTTGGGTCGCCATCTTCGCGTGGCCTGCGCGCACCGGGCGGTCTGCGTCTGAGAACGGACGCCATGTTGCGCGCCCTGCCCACCACGCGTACACGCAGGCCGCGAATGGCGCCTGTCGTCCTGACTTGGGGCCGGTCCCATCTTCTACCGCGCTCCGGCGACGAGCAGCACCCAGGGCCGGGGTGACGGCAGTGCGGCCGGCCCGGCACGCGCAGCCGGTGAGGACCGCGCGGGGATTCCTGACGCAGCCGGCCCTCCGGAGCGGTATAGTGTGTGGCGCTCCCGACCTCGGAACTGGGATGGCCTTAGACGCTCCGCCGGATGTTCCCCGTCTCGCCTCGTTCACGGTCGGCGACTGGCTCATCGAGCCGAAAGCCTGCCGCGTGTCCCGCGGAGGCACCGTCGTCAAGCTGCGCCCGCAACTGGTCGACTTACTGATCTGCCTCGCGCGGCGGGCTGGAGAGATCGTCCTCCGCGACGAGATTCTGGCCGAGGTGTGGCCCGGGCAATACGTTGCCGAGTCCGGCCTGTCGCGGTGCGTGGCCGAACTGCGCCAGATCCTGAAGGACGACGCGCAGGAGCCCCGGTTCATCGAGACGTTTCCCAAGCGGGGCTATCGACTGGTTGCGCCCGTCGTGTGGCAGGAGACGGCGGGACGCGCAGACGCCGGGGCCGACGCGGATCCGCCAGTTCCAGTGACGCTCACCCCGGAGACACCCGTGCAGGCTGTGCCCGAGCCGGCCACGTCCCTCGGCGACGAGGCTCCCGGCGAGCCGGACGCGGCATCGGTGGACGAGCGCGGCAAGGGCGGGGCCGCCGGCTTCCGGCGGCGTGGCGTGTTTGCGGCGGCGGCGCTGGGACTGCTGGCGAGCGTGGCCGTGGCGGTGGTCGTGCTGACGCGCACGCCGGCAAGTGCCCTGACCGAACGCGACACGGTCCTGCTCGCGGACGTCCGCAACTCCACCGACGACGTCGTCTTCGACGATGCGCTGCGGCTGGCCCTGGCGGTGAACCTGGAGCAGGCGCCGTTTCTGCGCATCCTGCCGCGGGACGTGGTGCGTGCGGCTTCGCTGCGCGCGGGCCGCCGGGCAGACGAACCGGTGATCGGCCCGTTGGCGCTGGATGTGTGCCGTCGCGAGGGCGCAGCTGTCGTGCTGGGGGGGTCGATTGCGCCCCTCGGGCGACGGTACGCCGTCGGCATCGAGGCCGTCGCCTGCGCGACGGGGGAGGAAATCGGCCGCGCACTCGAGCAGGCCGAGAACAAGGAGGCGGTGCTCGAGGCCCTCGAACGGGCCGCCACCCGCATCAGGCGGGACCTGGGGGAATCGCGTGAGTCCTTGCAGCGCCACAATGCGCCGCTGGTCCGCGCGACGACGCCGTCGCTCGAGGCCCTCCGGGCCCTGTCGCTCGGCGACCATCACCGCGACCACGCGCGAATCGACGAGGCCCTCGCGCTCTACCGGCAGGCCACCGAACTCGACCCCGACTTTGCGCTCGCCTGGGCCAGGCTGGCCGCCGCGGCGGCCCTGGTAGGCCGCGCCGACGAGGCGATTCCGGCGCTGCGCCGGGCCTACGAACTCCGGGAGCGGGCGAGCGCCCCGGAACGGTTCTACATCGCGGCGCACTACTACCGGGTCGTCGAGGCCGATCCGGAGAAGGCGATCGAGACCTATCGGGCGTGGCAACAGATGTACCCCGGCTCCGCGGTGCCCCCGACCAATCTCGCCTCTATCCTCACCTCGTGGATGGGGGAGTACGACGCGGCGCTGCCCTACGCGCGCGAGGGCGTGCGCCTCGCGCCCTACAGTTCGCTGGCCGCGTCGAATCTCGTCTTCGCCTGCCTAGGCGCCGGCAGGATGGCCGAGGCACGGACGGCGCTGGCCGAGGCGGTCTCGCGCAGCCAGGACGATTCGCTGACGCACCAATCGCAGTTGATGCTGGCGCTCGCCAGCGACGATCGTGCGGCGCTCGAACGGGAGATCCGCTGGGCGACCGGAGTGCCGGGCCGTGAGCTGATCGGCCTGCGCCTGCGGGCGTCGGCGGCGATGGCGAACGGGCGCCTGCGCGAAGGGCGGGCACTCTGGGCGGATGCGGTGGCCAAGGCCCGTGGGATCGGGCCAGCGGCGCTCGTGGCTCAGGTGCATCTCGACCAGGCGGAGGCCGAAGCGCTCGTCGGGGACGTCCGCGAGGCGCGCGCCGCGGCTGCGGCGGGCCTGGCCGCCGACAGGAGGACGGCCGCACTCCTGTCGTCGGCACTCGTCCAGGCACTCGCGGGCGACACGGACCCAGCGAAGGCGAGTTTCGGCGAAGCCTTGCGGCAGGGCATTCCGGACGCGGTCCTGCAGCGCGTCTGGGTGCCCGTGGTTCTCGCACTGAACACGGCAGGCGAGGGCCGGGCCGGCGAGGCCATCGCCATCCTGCTGCCGGTTGGGCGTTTCGAGCGCGGCCGCGCGTTCGGCCTCATCCCGCTCGGCGTGCGCGCAATCATCGCGCGCATGGCGGGACGGTCCGCAGACGCGGTTGCGGCCTTCGAAGCGCTCGTTCGCCTGCGCGCGGTCGTGCCGGGCTCGGCGTGGGTGCCATTCGCGCGGCTGGGTCTGGCGCGGGCCCTTCGCGAATCCGGCGACACGGCCCGGAGCGTGGCGGCCTACGACGACTTCCTCGCGTCCTGGGGAGACGCCGACCCCGATGCGCCGCTGCTCGGAGCGGTCCGCCGCGAACGCGACGCCGTCGCGCGGCGATAGTCCTTCCCGTTCTCGTTCCGTCACGCTGCCGTTTCATTCCCGCCCCGCCTTCGTCGCGTCGTCCGCGACGTTCCCATCGTGCGTTCCTCGGTTTGCCCCGCGCACCGCTCCGATCGTGCTCCGCGCGAGTCGAAGGGATTGACAGGAATACGCGAGGGTTCCTCTCACAACTCCAGCGTGAAGCCGGCGTCCCACCCGTGTGTGGAAGGAGAACGCCGTCATGCGCTGTGCGATCATCGTGGCTCTGCTCACGCTCTCCGCCGTTCCCGAGGCGGTGGCCCATGCCGTCCCGCCGCCGGCGTGGGCGCGTACGCGCGGCTTCTCTGCCGACTCGGCCGGGCTCCTCACTGCCGCCGCCAGCCGCTCATCGGTCGTTCTCTCTCTGCTGCAGAAGCTCGAGGGGACGGACGTCGTGGTCTACGTGACTGATTCGATGTCCGGCTACGAGAACGAGTCGCCGGCCTACCTGCAGTTCGTCGCGTGTGCGGCCGGGACCCGGTACGTGATCGTGCGCCTGGACCGCTGGCGGTTGACTCCCGGACAACTCGTCGCCGCGCTGGGCCACGAACTCCAACACGCGCTCGAGATCGCGGCCGCCCCGGACGTGCAGGACCAGGCGGGACTCGTGCAGCTGTACCGGAGGATCGGGTGGGAGTGGTGCCCGGGCCGGTTCGAGACCCGCGCCGCGCAAGCCGTCACCGCCCTCGTCAGCGACGAACTGGCACAACCCACGCGGCGAACCCGCCCCGCAAAACCTCACTAGTGCGCCCTCCGGCTGGCGGGTCAGCGGGTTGAACACCGCTGTAGGAATATCCGAAGCCTCCGGTAGGGAGCGAATACGCGTGACAGGCCGTCTAACCAATGACGACGACGCCACTGCGGGCATCGCCGGCGGTTCACGGGGTTGGAGGAAGTTGCCATGCACGCCGAACAACCGGATCACCTCGGGTTCGCCGCCGACTTTCGCGTCGGCGCGTGGCTGGTGGAGCCGAGCCTCGACCGGGTGTCGCGGGGCGGTACCGTGCTGCGTCTCCGGCCCCAGCTCATCGACCTGCTGGTGCTGCTGGCTCGACACGCCGGCCGGACGGTGTCCAAGGACGCGATCCTGGCGAGTGTCTGGGCAGGCCAGCACGTTGCCGAGTCCGGCATGACGCGCTGCATCGCCGAACTCCGTCAGGCGCTCGAAGACGACGCCCGCAAGCCGACGATGATCCAGACCATTCCGAAGCGAGGCTACCGCCTCGTCGCGCCCGTGGCGTTTCTGGACACGAGCGAACCGGGCGGGGACGGCGCGACCGTCGCCCCTGACCCCGTGATTCTCGCCCCTGACCCCGCGAGCGTCGCCCCTGATCCCGCGACCCTCGATGAGGCGCCGATGGAGCACCAGCCAGTCGAGGCGCCGCCGGAACCCCGGCAAGGGTCTCGCCGTTATGCCGTGACAGCGGGGTCGACCCTCGGCGGGATTCTCCTGCTGGCATCGCTGTGGGCGGCGGTGGCCTGGAACCGGGCACCGGTGCTCTCCGGGCGCGACACGGTACTGCTCGCGGACGTCACCAACACGACCGGCGACAGCGCGTTCGACGGCACCTTGCGACTGGCCCTCGCGGTGCACCTGGGGCAGGCGCCGTTCCTGCACCTCCTGTCGGACGACCACGTGCGCAGGGCCCTCACGCTCGCAGGCCGGTCCCCGAGCCAGCCACTGGTCGGCCCGGTCGCCCTGGAAGTGTGCCGGCGTGAAGGCGCCGCGGTGCTTCTGGCGGGGTCGATTGCGCGGATGGGATCCCACTACGCGGTCGGGATCGAGGCGATCGCCTGCCGGAGCGGCGACTCCATCGCCCGGGAACTGCTGGACGTGGCCGGCAAGGAACAGGTGCTGACCGGGCTCGAAACCGCCGCGGCGCGTCTGCGCCGGAAGCTGGGCGAGTCGCGCGCGTCGCTCCGCCAGTACGACGTGCCGATCGTCGAGGCGACGACCCCTTCGCTGGAGGCCCTCAGGGCCCTCAGCCTGGGCGACCTC
>CAZBIP010000230.1:4334-5414 GCA_964491885.1 uncultured Vicinamibacterales bacterium | reverse complement strand
CAGACCCATCATGGCCAAAGCCAGAACGGCGGAAGACGTCACGCAAGCGGTGCTGGCCCACCCTGAAGTGGCCAGGCTGTTCGAAGACGGCCGCGCGGAGGATCCCGCCCGCGTCCGGGAGCAGGTCCTCGCCTATCTCCACGAACTCCAGACGAGGCAGCGCTACCAGCTCTACAAGAGGCTGCCGGCGTTTCTGTACCCGGTCTTGCGCAAGGTCCCGCGCCTGGTCGAGCACATCGATCTCGCGAGGGCGGCGACGCGCGCGGGGCGCGTGGTCTACGCCTCGAACCACCGCAGCCACCTCGACTACATCGTGGAGCCGGTCGCCATCGACGACGGCGGCATCAGGCCGCCGGTCATCGCCGCCGGCTTCAACCTGTTCGGCGGCCCGCTCGGGTTGCTCCAGCGCAACATCACGGGTGCGATCCCCATCCGCCGCGGCACCCGGGACCCCGTCTACCTGACGACGCTCAAGGCGTTCGTGGCCGAGCGGCTGCAGGACCAGGACATGCTCGTCTACCCCGAGGGCGGGCGCAGCTACAGCGGCGAGCTGAAACCGTACAAGACCGGCCTGCTTCACGCGGCAGTGCAGGCCGGCGTCAAGGGCCTCGTCATCGTGCCGCTGGCCGTTTCATACGACCTGTTGCTCGAGGACCGGGTGCTCGCGGGCCTGGGCGGCGTGAAGCGGCGGCAGCGCCCGTTCACGCACGAACTGGCCGAGATGGTCGCCTTGTCGGTGGGCTACCGATCGCGCGCGTTCACCGTCTTCGGCCAGCCCATCCCGATCTCCGGCTGCGACCCGGAGTCGAGGAAGGACGTCCTCGATCTCGCCCACCTGCTCCGCGAAACGACCGGCAAGCTCTACAAGGTGCTGCCCACGGCGATCGTGGCCCACGCGCTGGGGCGGTCGGCGACGCCGGCCGACCTCGAGTCCCGCGTCGCGGCAAGGCTCGATCACCTGCTCGAGGCCGGCGCCAATCTCGCCTCCCGCGACGCGAAGGACGTCGTCGAGGACGGCGTGTCGAGGCTGGAGTACCGCGGCGTGATCCAGTCGGAGCACGGGAAGATCCGCGTGGCCGA
>CAZBIP010000230.1:2885-4234 GCA_964491885.1 uncultured Vicinamibacterales bacterium | reverse complement strand
GACGCCTTCGAGTTCCAGATGCTCTACGGCATCCGGCGCGACCTGCAGGCCGCGCTGGCCGCCGAGGGCTACCGCATGCGCGTGTACGTCCCGTTCGGCACCCAGTGGTTCCCGTACTTCATGCGCCGCCTCGGCGAACGTCCCGCGAACGTCGCGTGGGTGCTGAAGGGGCTCCTCAGCGACAGGGGATGACAGGTAGGCGCTAGGGGCTAGGCGCTAGGCGCTAGTCAGGCAGGGACGAGGGACAAGGGCCGAGGGACAGGGCTTGCCGCGCCGTAGCCGGCCGACAGGCCGTCTGGCGAAGGCGGGGGCGAGGAACAACGGGGGATGGACGGAGCCGGTCACGCGTTTCCCGAGCCAGTACTGGCCATCGCGCATCGGGTGCGCGCCGCCGGCGGGCGGGTGCTCATCGCCGGAGGCTGGGCACGGGATCGGCTGCTGGGACTCCAGCCGGGCGACGTCGACTTGGAGGTCTACGGGCTTCCCGCGCGTGCTCTCCGCGAACTGCTCGAGGAGGTCGGTCGCGTCGACACCGTCGGCGAGTCCTTCACCGTCTACAAGGTGGCGGGCATCGACGTGGCGCTGCCGCGCCGCGAATCGAAGGTCGGCCGCGGCCATCGAGGGTTCGAGGTCGAGGGCGACCCGTTCATGCCCATCCACGAGGCCTGCCGCCGCCGCGATTTCACCATCAACGCGATGCTCGTCGATCCCCTGTCGGGCGAGTGGCACGACCCGTTCGGCGGCCGGAGCGACCTCGACGCGCGCATCCTGCGAATGGTGGACGCCTCGACGTTTCCGGACGACAGCCTCCGTGTGCTCCGGGGCCTGCAGTTCGCCGCTCGCTTCTCGCTGAGGATGGACGAGGAAACGAAACGGGTGTGCCGGAGCATCCGCCTCGACGACCTGCCATCGGAACGCGTGTTCGGCGAATTCGAGAAACTGCTGCTCCTCGCCCGGCGCCCCTCCATCGGCTTCGAACTGGGCCTGGAATTGGGCGTCATCCAGGCGCTCGTCCCCGAGATGGCGGCGCTCGTGGACTGCCCGCAGGAACCGGAGTGGCATCCCGAGGGTGACGTCTGGACGCACACCCTGCTGGTAATCGACGAGGCCAGGTCCGTCGTGGACGACCTCGACCGGCCGCACCGCCTCGCGATGTTGCTCGGTGCGGTCTGCCACGACTTCGGCAAGCCGCTCACCACGGCGCTCGCGGACGGCCGCATCCGGTCGCCGGGCCACGAGCCGGCAGGAATCGCGCCGACGCTGGCGTGGCTCGATCGGCTCAACGTCCACACCATCGACGGGTTCGACGTCAGGCACCAGGTCGTGGGCCTGGTCGCCTATCACCTGGC
>CAZBIP010000230.1:0-2785 GCA_964491885.1 uncultured Vicinamibacterales bacterium | reverse complement strand
TAAGCCCGCCAGTGAGGCTTGGCCTCCTCCGACCGCCCGTCCTTTTCCAGGACGACCGCCAGGTAGAGGTGCGCGTCCGCCGAGCCGGCGTTCACGGCCAGCGCACGCAGGTAGGACGCCGCCGCCGCCCGGTATTGCCCGAGGTCGTGCTGCACGTTGCCCAGATTGAAGCAGCCCTCGTAGGCGTCAGGTTCGAGACCGACCGCCCGCTCGTAGAGCGCCATGGCCTCGACCAGATGGCCGCGCCCGTAGTGGAGGTTGGCCAGATTGATGAGCGCCGGCACGAGTGAGGGGTCCGCCTCCAGCGCGTGCCTGTACGCGTCGGCTGCCTGCTCCCGCTTCTCCTCGGACCCGTCATCGAGCGTGGACGCCATTGCGAAATACTGCTCGGCAACCCGGCGGTCTCCCGCGTCCCGCTGCGTCCCGCGTACGTCATCCTGGCCCCCAGAGGCCGGGCCCGGCGCGGTGGACGGCCTGAGGGCGATGACCCTCGCCGGCTGGGCATCCACGCGGAAGTCGAAGGCCAGTTGCCCCGAACGGGACGCCAGGAACGCCCGCAGCACCGCCCGGAACGAGGCGCCTCTCTGAAGTTCGGCGTGGAAGTGACGGACGACGACGACATCGGAGAACCCGATGAAGCGTTCGCCGTCTCTGACGGCCGGAGCCTGAACGAGTCCGCACTTCTGGAGCGTGCGCAGGTGATCGTCGCGGACGGACGGATACAGCGCGAGGACGTCCGACAGCCGGTGCGCCGGCTGCTGGACGCCGTTGGGGCCCGCCGAATCCGGAAGCGCCACGTTCGTTCGTCCCCCGCGCGAACTCCAGGAGGGCGGGGCCTCACCCCGCCGAGCCTGGCAGCCCGTGGTGCTAGCTGACCGGCCGAAGCGGGATGACCGGGATCTTGTAGCTTTGAATCGACACCTGCGCCGCGGTCTGCTCGGCGACGGCAGCGAACGCCCGGGCGACTGGAGACGACGGGTCGGCAAGCACGAGGGGCGTGCCCGTGTCGGCCCCCTCCCGCAGCCGCTCGGAGATCGGAATGCCGCCCAGGAACGGAATGCCCATCTCCTCGGCCAGGCGCTGGCCGCCGCCGCGACCGAAGATGTCGCTCTCGTGCCGGCACGACGGGCACGTGAAGTAGCTCATGTTCTCCACGAGCCCGAGCACGGGGATGTTCAGCTTTTGGTACATGACCACTGCGCGGCGCGTGTCGGCAACCGCCACCTTCTGGGGAGACGTCACGGCGACGGCGCCGGCGATGTGGGCGGTCTGGCTCAGGCTGAGGGCGACGTCGCCCGTGCCCGGCGGCAGGTCGACGACGAGATAGTCGAGCTCGCCCCAGCTCACCTCGAGCAGGAACTGCCGGATGACGCTGTGGAGCATCGGCCCGCGCCAGATGAGGGGCGATTCGTCCGATGTCAGGAACCCGATCGACACGACGCGCAGACCGTACTTCTCGGGCGGCACGATCTTGCCGTCATCCGAGCCGAGCGGACCCTTGAGGCCGAGCATGATCGGCACGTTCGGGCCGTAGATGTCGGCGTCCATGAGGCCGACGCGGCTCCCCGTCGCCGCCAGGGCCAGCGCGAGGTTCACGGCGACGGTGGTCTTGCCGACGCCGCCCTTGCCCGCCCCGACGGCGATGATGTTCTTCACGCCGGGCACGTGGGTCTTGTCGGCGTCGGGCGACACGGCCTTCCGCACCTGGGCCGTCATCGTCACCTGCACGTCCGACACGCCCGCCACGGCCATGACGGCCGCGCGGGCCTGCTCCTTCATCTGGTCCTTCACCGGGCAGGCGGGGGTCGTGAGTTCGAGGGTGAACGACACGCGCCCGCCATCGATGGCCACGTCCTTGACGAAGCCGAGGCTGACGATGTCCTTGTGGAGGTCAGGGTCGCTGACCGACGAGAGTGCCTTGAGGATCTGTGTTTGATCGAGTGCCATGCCCCTCAGCTTAGTGAAAATTGGTGACACTTTCCAATTGGTGAATTGGAAAGTGTCACCAATTCGGGGCGCGTTACGCCTCGAGGGAGGCGAGCCGGCGCTCGACTTCGGCGAGCGCGAGGGCGAGCTGACGGCGGCGCGCCTCGTGGGACGAAACGTCGAACTGGCGGCGGATGTCTGCCCTGGCGAGCCGGAGCGATTCGATGGCCCCGGCCTTCTCGGGATCCACGCGCTTCGCGCCGTTCCTCGCCTGCCGGCGCTCCTCTTCGAGTTCGTCCATCCGCTCGGCCAGCCGCGTGCTGGCGTCAACGAGTCCTTCGCCGCTATCCGACATGTGCGTCTCGCAACCTCGAATTCTGTGTGAGGACGTCCCTACCCCGATTATATCGGCTCGGCCGCTCTCTGCGACACCCGCCGCGTCCAGGCCCGTGCGGTATAGTGACCTGACGGCGCCGGCGTGAACCGTTGCGACGCGGTTCTGCATCTCTTGAACGGACCCTCGAGGCCAGACATGATGCCAGCACGCCGCCATCCGACCCGGAGGATCGCCGTCGCGAGCCTCGCGCTCACGGCCGGCCTCGTGCTGGTGGGCTGGCTCGACTACACGAGCACACGGCGCGAGTTGCTGACGCTGCTCGTGGACCAGGCCGCGTCGCTGAGGCAGGCGATCGCGGCGGCCGCAAGCGCCGGCGAGGCCGCGAGCGCTCAGGCCCGGGCCGCGCTGACCGCCCGCCTGCTCGACAACGCCAGGTTGCTCGACAAGCTGGATGCCAGAGGCGGCCTGACCCAGGCCAGCCTCGACGACATCGCGCAGTCGAATCGCCTGTTCCGCGTCACG
>CAZBIP010000229.1:0-5420 GCA_964491885.1 uncultured Vicinamibacterales bacterium | reverse complement strand
CGCTGGCGCGCCGTCGTGTCTCCCGGCACGTTGTGCGACGGGTTGATGTAGAGGTGCACGCCGCGCGCGGCCAGCCGTTCCGCCACCGCGCACACGGTCATCCACGCGCAGGTCACGAACGCCATCGTGGACACGGGCCCGACCTTGTCCTGGTGACCCGGCACCGGCACGCTGGCGTCGCCGATCGGGGCGCAGGTGTCGACGACGACGTCGGCGATGTCGAAGATGGTGCGGCCGGACGAGTGCCGGGTGGGGCGGCCGGCGGCCCCGGCGGCCGAGCCGTACGCGACGACCGGCATGCCGCGGCGCTTCGCCTCGAGCGCGACGTCGATGTTCACGTTGTTGATCCCGGAGTGCGAGAAAACCCACATCGTGTCGCGCGGGTCGAAGGCGTAGCCCTTCATGATCTCGACGCCGTAGCCCTCGACCCGCTCGAGGAACACGAACTGATGCACGCCCATCTCACCCGTGATTCGGGTGAAGAAGCTCAGCGGCAGCTCGATCATCGGGTGGAAGCCGACGAACCCGCCGATCCGCGGGTACAGCTCCTCGACGGGAATCGTGGCGTGGCCGCACCCGAAGAGGTGCACCCAGCGCCCGGCCCCGATCGAGTCCGCCATGACGGCGGCGGCCCTCCGGATGTTCGGCATCTGCGTCTGCTCGATGCGATCCATCACGGACCGCGCGTTCGACAGCCACGCGAGGGCGAGTTCGCTCACGGGAGTCACTCCTCTCCGGCCCGCCGGCGACGCCGCAGCCGCTGCAGGACGAGGCCGACGAGTCCCGCCGACAGCGCGAGGCACGCGAGCATGACGGCCGCGTACTGCCCGATGCCCCTGGCCTGGGCCAGCGCGCCGAAGGACTTGTTGATCGTCATGTTGCCCAGGAGGGCCACGGTGAACAGCGTGCTGAAGGCCTCGCCGGACCGCCCCGGGAACAGGTCCCCGACGTAAGACAGCAGGATCGGGAACGTTGGGGCGAGGCCGGCGCCGAGGCACAGCGCAGCGGCCAGCGACGGCGCGTAGCCGGGTGACTGCATCAGCACCAGGGCGCCTGTTGCCGCGAGCGCGATGCCGGCGAACAGCACGGCGTCCGCGCGCACCCGCGCCAGCACGCCGCTGAGGATCAGCCGGGCGCCCACCATGCCGGCGGTGACCGCGACGAGGCCGAGCTGCGTCCGCCATTCGTCCGCCGACTGCCCGGCCAGCGTCACCAGCTTGAAGTAGCGCGTCATCCAGTCGTTCGACATGCCTTCCATGCCGCTCTGGATCGCGAGCGCGAGGGCCGCGGCCACGAACACGGGGTGCTTCAGCAGCGCGAACCCCCGCGTGAACGAGACCGGGCCGGCCGTCCGCTTCGGAGGCGGAAACCGGATCGCCAGGAAGCCCGCCGCCGGCGCGAGCGTCAGCAGCCCGATGGCGGCGACGATCGAGGGCAGCGGGAAGCGCTGCGACAGGAGCGCCAGCGCGCCCGGCATCGTCAGCGCGCCGATACCGAAGAAGACGCCGAGCAGGCTGAGCCGAGCTCCCCGGTCGCCGCCGCTCACGTCGGACGCGAGGGCGTTCGTGGCGCCGTTCAAGACGCCGCCGCCGAACCCGATGACGAACACGCACAGCTGGACCACGAACCGGCTGCCCGCCGCGGCCAGGCCCTCCAGCCCGGCGCCGACCAGCAGGGCGCAGCCCGCCAGCATCCACTTGTAGCCGAAGCGGTCCACCACCGGACCGAAGACGACCGACCCGAGGAGGATCCCGAACGGCAGGAGCGCCGTCAGCGTGCCGATGGCGTTGCTGTCCAGCTGGAACCGGCCGGCGAGCATGTTGTTCACCGAGCCGAGCGACAGGAAGACGATGCCGAAGAGCAGCATGCCGGCGCAGGCGGCGGCGAACACGACGTTCTTGCGGTAGGTCTCGAACTGGCGGTCCATCGGGCGCGGCGCCATCGTCACGTCAGCGCACGGCCGCGCGGAGGGCCAGCCGTCCAGCCCCGTAGAGGGCAGCGGCCGGGCCGAGCCGCGACGGCTCGAAGGCCACCCGCCGGATGGCGACCGGCTGCGCCCATCTGGCGGCTTCCACCTTGATGTCTTCGATGAACCGGGACGCCGGGCCGAACACCCCTCCGCCGAACACGATCTTCTCGGGGTTGAAGAGGCTGACCAGGTTGGCGCACGCGGCGCCCCAGTAGCCGATGGCCGACCGGATGACGGCGGCGGCAACCGGGTCGCCGTCATCGAAGGCCGCGAAGACCGATGGCGCGGTCACGGCGCCTTCGCGCGTGAGGGGCCCGCGGTAACCGGACGTGCCGGCCGCGAGCCGTGCCGCGGCTGCGGCCAGGCCGGGTCCCGACGCGTGCCACTCGAAGTCTCCGCACGCGGAGTACTCGCGCCGGAACGCCCGGCCGAGCGCGAGCCAACCGGCGGAACCCGCGCTGCCGTCCGCGCCCTGGAGGATCCGCCCGCCGGCCAGGATGCCGGCGCCGATGCCGGTGCCGACGGCCAGGAAGATCGCGTGGCGGCAACCCCGGGCCGCGCCCTGCCACGCCTCGCCGAGGATGCACGCCGCGCGGTCGTTGTCGATGACCACTGGCGCGTTCCGGGCGGCCCGCAGCGACACGATCTCGTCACGGAGCGGATAGTCGTCCCATCCCGCGATGTTGGGGGCCCACACGCGGCCCGTCCGGGTTCGGGCGATGCCGGGCACCGACACGCCGATGGCGTTCACTCTCGTGCCCCGAGCCGCCGCCGCGCGCTGGAGCCTCTGGATCTCGCCGCAGACCAGCGCACCGACGGCAGTGCCGCCGCGTTGCAGAAGCGGGCGCGTACGGGCCAGCAGGGGAGGACCCTCGCCGCCGGCGAAGAGGGCAGAGACCAGCTTCGTCCCTCCCAGGTCGAGGGCGATGACCGCCTCGCCCGTGCGTGCCTTCGCCGACCCGCGCATGGGGCGGATGATACCAGACAGCCATGGGGCCGGGCCGCCGACGCGAGCCCGACCCCACTCCCGCATTCTGAATTCTGGATTCTGAATTCCGTCTTCTCTACCGTCCCGTCGCCATCTGCACGACGGCCGACCCGGCGGTCGGGGCTTCCTGGACGGTCTCGAGATCGACGAGCGACTTGTTGTAGTCGAGCAGGGCGACGAGGACGGCGTACTGGGCGTCGGCCAGGTCGCGCTGGGCCTGGAACACCAGGAAGTTGGTCGACAGGCCCGCAGCGAACTTCTTCTGCTCGGCCTGGACGCGTCGCTCCATGAGCGTCCGGGTGGCCCGGCTCGACGCCAGCCGGAGCTGGTTCGTCTGGACGTTCCTGGCGACGTCCCGGACCGAGGTCGCGACCTGCAGTTCGAGGTTCTGCAACTGGAGCTCGGCCTGGCTCAACTGCAGCCTGGTTCTGGCGAGCTGCGCCTCGGCCGCTCCCTTGCCCAGCGGGTACGAGAAGGAGATGCCGACCGACCAGTTGTTGAAGTCGTTGCCGGTGAGCCGCCTGAGCACCAGGTCCCAGCCTTCGTCCTTGCTGTCGAGGAGTTGGGGCGGGAACCCGGCCCCGAAGTTGAACTTCTTTCCGCCCTGCCCGGCGAGCCCGTAGCCGACGCTGGCGCTCAGGTCCGGCAGCACCTGGTTCCGCTGGTACCTGATGGTCTCGCGCGTGACCTCGAGGTTCCTGCGGGACTGCTGCAGGTCCGTGCGCTTCTCGAGCGCGGTCCGGACCAGGGCCTCGATGTCGAGCGCCCTCGGCTCGAAGGTGGGCTCGTCCGTCAGCGCGAAGTGCGCGGCCCAGTACCCGTCCTCCTTCGAGTCGAGGATGACCGTCCGCAGCTGGTCCTCCGCGCTCCGCACGCCGGCCTCGGCGACGATGACGGTTTCGTTGCGCCTGGCGACTTCGGCCTCGGCCTCGACCACGTCGATCGGGGCCATCGTGCCGATCTCGACCTTCGACTTGTTGTTGCGCAGGGCCTCGCGGGCCAGATCGAGCGACTGGCGCGCGACGTCGAGGGCCGCCGCGGCGCTCTTGAGGTTCCAGTAGGCGTACTTCACCCCGCGGACGGTCGTCAGCACGGTCTGGCGCAGCTCGATGTCCGAGATCTCGCGGTTCGCCTTGCTCACGAGCAACTGGTGCCGCGCGGCGTCGATCTTGAAGTCCTTCAGGAACGGCTGGGTGAAGGTGAGGTTGAGGTTCGACGCGAGCGAGGGGTTCGGGCTGCTGAACACGCTGTTGGAACTGGCGCGTGACGCGTCCCAGGTGACCCGGTAGTTGGCGCCCCAGGGCAGCACCTGGTTCACGCCGACCTCGGAACTGAAGTTGTTGTTCCGGAGCACGTCGGTCGCGCCGGCGAAGAAGCCGTTGATGGGGCTCAGGCGCCTCGTCGTCGTGGCCGACGCGACCAGGTTCGGCGTCCACACGGTTTTCGCCTGCTCGATCGCGAGGTCCTGCAGCTCGGGGTTGATCCGCTCGACCCTGAGGCTGAGGTTGTTCTGGAGGGCCAGGCTGATGGCCTCCTCGAGCGACAACTGGCGCGCTGGAGCGGCGGCCGCCTGGAGCGGCGCGGGCGCGGGCTGAGCGACCTGGGCGGAAGACGGCCAGGGCATCGCCGCGACGACCAGCGCCGCGAGCGCCCCCACCCGGATGACTGTGGCACGGCAATGACACATGACGACCTGCTCCACTGCTGAAGAATGACGCCGACGGCGGGACACGCCGGTCCTAAGAGGAATAGACGAAACGGGACCGAGACCGGTTCGGGGAATCCTCAGCAGGTATACTACCTCCGGAACTCGCGCGGAGTAACTGGGGTCCGCTCCGGCTCCCGCAGGCGGACAGACACGAGCGCCATCACGGAGTCGTCCCATGAGCCCTGAAGACGTCCTGCGCCGCTTCACCGAGCTCGGCGCGCTGCTCGACGGCCATTTCCGCCTCACCTCCGGGTTGCACAGTTCGAATTACCTGCAGTGCGCGCTCGTGCTGCAGCACCCGGCGGAGGCCGAGGCGCTCGGCCGGGCCCTCGGCGAAGCCATCCGGGAGCGGATCGGGGCCGTGGCGCCGACCGCCGTGCTCTCCCCGGCGCTCGGCGGCCTGATCATCGGCCACGAAGTGGCGCGCGCGCTCGGGGTGCGGGCGATCTTCGCCGAGCGGGCCGAAGGCGTCCTGACCCTGCGCCGCGGCTTCGACCTCGACGCCGGCGACCGCGTCGTGATCGTCGAGGACGTCGTGACGACGGGCGGATCCACGCGCGAGACGATGGACGTCGCCCGCGCCAAGGGCGCGACGGTCCTGGCGGCCGGCGCCGTCATCAACCGGAGCGGCTTGCCGAGCCCGGTCGACGTGCCGTTCGCGGCGCTTGCGGCGATCACGCCGCCGACGTACAAGCCGGATGCCTGCCCGCTCTGCGCACGCGGCGTCCCGGTCACGAAGCCGGGGTCGCGCACCG
>CAZBIP010000228.1:0-5431 GCA_964491885.1 uncultured Vicinamibacterales bacterium | reverse complement strand
ATCTTCTTCGCCCAGTACATCCTCACGTACCCGTGCATCCAGCCCGTCTCGACCATCTGCACCTGCGCCGCGTTCCAGAGCGGGTCATGGGTGTCGGCCTGTTCGAGTTCGGCGGGCGTGTACCGCGGCCGGCGGGGATCGGCGGCGTGCGCGGCGAGGGTGCGGAGGGCCCACGGTTCGCAGCCCTGGAGCGAGTCGTAGCGCCCGTTGAAGCGGACGAAGTTCACCGCCAGCTCACGCCGCACGATGAACTCCTCGAGGAACGCGTCGCGGTCCTCCCTCGGGGCCTGGGCGTCGCGCACGGCGCGCGCCACGTCGCGCGGCCCGATGTGCCCGAAGTGCAGGTACGGCGAGAGCCCGCTCGTCGCGTCGAGGTCGGGGTGGTTCCGGCCGGCGGCGTACCCGGTCAGGCGCTGCGACACGAACCGCCGCAGCACGCGCCGCGCCTCGTCCGGGCCGCCACGGATCGCCGGCGCCCGCCCGGGCGACTCGTCCACGCGCAGCGCGTCCGCGGCCGACGTCTCCGCCGGCAGCCCCTCGGCGCCCTTGATGCCCGTCCACGGCACCGCCGCCTTCGGCTCAGCTCCCGCCGCATCCAGGAAGCGGGCGATGAGCGGGCGGATCCTCGGCCGCATCGTGCGCGCGGCGTACTGCTCCTTCTCCAGCAGCACCGATGGCACCACGACATCCGCGTCGACGGTCCAGAACGGCACGCGCAGGCGCCGCGCGGCGTCGCGCCGCCACCGCTCCGGCTCACGCAGGGGGTTCTCGTCGCCGACGACGAGCGCCGCACCCACGTCCTCGCAGAACCGGACGATGTCGTGGTCCGGCTCCCGGCGAAGCACGAAGCCTGCGCGGCGCGCGTTCAGCGCGCGCGCGACGCCGGGCAACCCGTCGGCCAGGAACGCATAGTGCCGCCGGTTCGCGCGAGGGTAGCCGGATGTGAGGCCGAAGAACGCCACGACCGGGAGACGGAGGGCGTTCCCCGCGAGGATGGCCGTGTCGAGCGCGGGATTGTCGGAGGCACGCTGCGCGCGCTGCATCCAGTACACCACCGCGCGCCCGCCAGGGTCGGGCGGACCGGGCCGCCGGATCGCCACCCGCGGCGATGCGGTCAAGTCGTCGAACGGGCTCATCGCGTGCGTCCCGACCGGCGCCGGCCCGGGGCTCCTGGACGCAGTTCCCGCGCCCACCGCGCGAGATCCGCAAACCCGTCCACGGCGGCCGTGCCCTCGAGTTCCCGGGGCGCGCCCGCGCCGCCGACCAGGGTCACGACGGACGCGGGAAGCCCCTCGCGCAGCCGGGCCAGATCCCGCGTCACCGCGTCGCGGTCCGACGCGGACGACACGCTGACGGCCACGGCGGCCGCACCAAGCTCCCGCACGACGCGCGCGAGCTCGTCCGTCGGAACCTCCGCACCGAGGTACACCACGCGCACGCCCTCAGCCGCCAGCACGAGCGCAACCATCTCCAAGCCGAGGGCGTGCTGTTCGCCGGGCAGCGTCGCGCACACGACCACAGGGCCCGAAGCCCGCTGATCCAGCGGCAGCCTGACGGCGCGCAGCACATCGCCGAGACGTTCCGACAGGAAGTGCTCGTGGCGCACTTCCAGTCTGCCTTCCGCCCACGCCAGGCCGACGCGTTCGACGAGCGGGGCCACCGTCCGCTGGAGGAATTCCACGGCCCCAAGACGGCCCCAGTCCGACCAGAGGGCCGCCGTCAGCCGATCGCTGTCGAACGCCTCGACGGCCACGAGCAGGTCGTCTATCGAGCCAGCCGAGGGAACCAGAGCGGGGGGAGCCGGCGTCACGTGATCGGGCGTGGCGGATTCCAGCCGGTCGAGTTCCTCGTCCGTGGCCGGCACGACGGAACCCGCCCGGTGGCCCGCGGCGATCGCGGCCGCGATTCGCCGCACCCGCACGGCCGTCGCGGCCGCGTAGTAACGGTGCCCCGACGGCGTCCGCTCGGACGCCGGAAAACCGTAGCGCTGTTCCCAGGTCCGAAGCGTCTCGACGGGCACGCCCGCGGCCCGCGCCAACGCGCCGATCGAGAGCTTGCCGGCAGCCGACGCGCGGCCGCTCGATGCCCGGTCGCTCATATGGGGACTCATCATGCCATACAACCGCCCGCGCCCCCGGGAGGCGCGGGTGTGTGGATCGACGCGTGACGCACGGCCCGCAAGGAGATCTGGCGCAGCATCCCGGAGAAGATGACGGCGTGGACCGGCAGGAGCGAGTACCAGTAGAGGCGGCCGAACCACCCCGACGGCTCGAACCTGGCGACCTGCCGGATGCGGCTGCGGCGCTCGGAAATCGGCTCGACGGTGAATTCCAGCCAGGCACGGCCTGGAACCTTCATCTCGGCCTCGAGGCGCAGCAGGCGGTCCGGCTCGAAGGCGTCCACGCGCCAGAAGTCGACCGGGTCGCCCGGCACGCACGTGTCCGGGTCACGACGGCCCCGGCGCATGCCGACGCCGCCAGCCAGCAGGTCCATCCAGCCTCGAACACGCCACAGCAGGTCGCCGCAGTACCAACCCTGGTCGCCGCCAATGCGGCGGATCGGCGCGAAGGCGGACGCGGCCGGCGCGTCCACAACCGTCTCGCGCAGGTCCGAGAGCGACGTCGCCCGTGACGGACGCGCAGGCACCGACGCGTGCGTCACGCCTGCCGACCTGGCGTCGGACCAGCGGCTCGCCCCGGCGGCGGCGTCCGTCGAGTCCAGCGCCCGCGCGATGGCGTCGGCCAGCGGCCGGGGACGGACCGAGAAGACGCTCAGGGCCCCCGGGTCTCGCACGACCGTGGCGTTGCGGATGCTGCGGATGAGCTTCCGGCCGACGCGCGCGTAGAGCGGCGTCACCAGCGTCAGCCACAGGCTCGACAGGTGCGGCGTGAGGAACGGCACCGGGATCATCAGGCGGCGCAGGCCGCGCTGCCGCGCGTACTCGCGCATGATGCCGCCGTAGGACACGACGTCAGGGCCTCCGATCTCGAACGTGCGGGACGGCGCGGCCGGCAGGTCACGGGCCGCGGCGAGATACGCCACGACGTCCTCCACGGCAATCGGCTGCGCCTCGATGGCGACCCAGCGCGGGCACACCATGACGGGAAGGCGCTCCGTGAGGGCGCGCACCATCTCGAACGAGAGGCTGCCCGATCCGATGACGATGGAAGCCCGGAACTCGACCACCTCCACCCCGCTTTCGCGGAGCAGGTCGCCGGTCTCGTGGCGGCTTCGCAAGTGGGCCGACAAGTCGTCGGCCGGGTCACCCAGCCCGCCAAGATAGACGATGCGGCCGACACCAGCCTGGCGGGCGGCCGTGCCGAAGGTGCGCGCCGCCTCGCGGTCGACCTCGGCGAAGTCGGCGGGCGCGCCCATGGAGTGGACCAGGTAGTAGGCGGTCCGAATGCCCTGCAGGGCGGCGTCGAGGGATGCCCTGTCGAGGACGTCGCCGCGAACGACCTCGGTGGTGGCCGCCACGCGCCCGCGGAGCGCCTGCGGGTTCCGCGCGAGGGCACGGACCGGAACGCCACGGCGCTCGAACTCGGCGAGGAGGCGGCCGCCGATGTAGCCGGTCGCGCCGGTGATGAGGATCGTCGCGTCCATGTGGAAAGTGTCTCACGGGGTAAATTTTTTATCAAGCTTTTGAATGTATTTTGAACCCTTCAAGGCTTTGCTACAATTCGCGGCGTCGAGCCGCCGGCCGCCCCCTCGCGTCGGCGGCTCGTGGAGGTCCGCCCATGACCGGCTTCGATCCGCGTCGGGACCTGCTCGTGCTCGCGTTCACGGCGCTCGCGGCGGCCGCCCCGGCGCCCGCGCCGCATGCCGCGGCCATCGAGTCCGGTCGGGCGTTGTCCACCCAGCCGCTCGTCCCCCGCTTCGCCCGCGACGACAACCCCATCGCCCTCCGGGGCCCGGCGAGGCCCGGGCGATACATGGAAGCCTCCGGCCGGCGGGCGGCGTTGCTGGGCCGCGAGGACGGCAGCTTCGAGGCTTGGGTCTATCCGCTGAAGGTGCTCCACGACTTCCGCTTGTCGTTCGGCACCCGCGACTACGCGGACCCGATCCCCGGCGCGAGCCTCGCGTCGAGCGTGGACGTGCGGCCGGAATCGAGCACGGTCCGCTACGCGCACGCGGCCTTCACGGCAGACGTCACCTGGCTGGTCCCGCTCGACGAGACCGGCGCGCTGCTCCTGCTCGACGTGAGCACCTCGCAGCCGCTCCAGGTCGTGGTGACGTTCCGGCCGGATCTCAAGCCGATGTGGCCGGCCGCCCTTGGCGGCCAGTACAGCTACTGGGACGCTGCCGCGAAGGCATACGTCCTCGGCGAAGCCAGCGGCAAGCACGCCGCCCTCGTCGGCTCGCCGCTCGGCCTGGATCCCCCGGAGCAGCCTGCGCACAACCTGCCCGACGCGCCGTCACAGTTCACCCTCTCGATCACGCCCGGCGACGCCGCGCGCGGCCTGGTGCCGATCGTGATCGCGGCCAGCGTCGACGGGCTGAAGGGAGCCAGGGCCGCCTACGAGCGCATCCTCGCGTCGGGCGAGGCGTCCTACCGCGCCTCGGCGGCGCACTACCGGCGTCTTCGCGACGAAATGACGAGCCTCGACAGCCCGGACGACCGGCTCGATCTGGCGTTCGAGTGGGGCAAGGTCGCCCTCGACAAGGGGTTCGTCTGCAACCCGCACCTGGGCTGCGGGCTCATCGCCGGCCTCGGGCCGTCCGGGACGAGCGAGCGCCCGGGCTTCGGCTGGTTCTTCGGCGGCGACGCCTTCATCAACGCGTGGGCCATGACGGCCTACGGCGACTTCGAGACGGTCGGGCAGACGCTCGACTTCCTGCAGAAGCGCCAGCGCGCCGACGGCAAGATGATGCACGAGTTGTCGCAGGGAGCCGGCTATCTGAAGTGGTTCGAGGACTTCCCGTACGGCTACTACCACGCCGACACCACGCCCCTCTTCATCGTCGCGGTGCGCGACTACCTGCGCGCCAGCGGAGACGCGGCCTTCGCGAAGCGGATCTGGCCGTCGGTGAAACGGGCCTACGAGTACTGCGCCTCCACCGACGAGGACGGCGACGGCTTGATGGACAACACCAAAGCCGGGCTGGCCGCCGTGGAAACCGGCGCGCTCCGGCGGAGGGACGTGCTCACGGACGTGTACCTCGGGGCGGTCTGGACGGAGGCGGCAGAGGCGGCCGCCGAGTTGGCGGCCGCCGAGGGCGACCCGCTCGCCGGAACGGCTCGCGAGGCCGCGGTCCGGGCCCGAGCGTCGCTGAACCGGCGATTCCTGGACGATGAAGGGAAACGGATCTACTTCGCGTACATGAAGGACGGCCGCGGGCAGGCCGAGGCGACGGTGTGGCCCGGCTTCGGCTTGTGGCGCGGCGTCTTCGACGCCTCGCGCCCTGCGGTCGCCGGCGCGCTGGACGACCT
>CAZBIP010000227.1:0-5438 GCA_964491885.1 uncultured Vicinamibacterales bacterium | reverse complement strand
CGGGGCACGCCTCGTAGTAGCGGTTGCACGCCTCGCGGGCCTGGAAGAACGCGTCAGGGTTCTGGGCCGTGCCCCGCAGCAGCGGCCGATCGGGCGTCAGCGCCCGGTCCCGGTGCGCCGCCACGAGTTCGGCCGGCAGCATCGCCAGCAGTTCCTCGTCCGAGAGGCGCAGGATCTTGGCCACCTCGTGAGAGGTCCGGAAGCCGTCGAAGTAGTGCAGGAACGGCACGCGCGCGCGGAGCGTCGCCAGTTGCCCGATCGCCGCGAAGTCGTGGGCCTCCTGCACCGATCCCGACGCCAGCAGGGCGAAGCCCGTCTGCCGGCACGCCATCACGTCGGAATGGTCGCCGAAGATCGACAGGGCGTGCGCCGCGACCGTCCGGGCCGAGACGTGCATGCACAGCGACGTCAGCTCCCCGGCGATCTTGTACATGTTCGGGATCATCAGCAGCAGGCCCTGCGACGCCGTGAATGTCGTCGTCAGCGCGCCCGCCTGGAGGGCGCCGTGCACGGCGCCGGCCGCGCCGCCCTCCGACTGCATCTCCGTCACCTGCGGGATGGTGCCCCAGATGTTCTTCTTGCCCTTGGCGGACCACTCGTCCGCCCATTCCCCCATGTTGGAGGACGGCGTGATCGGGTAGATCGCGATGACTTCGTTGGTGCGGTGGGCGACGGAGGCGACCGCCTCGTTGCCGTCGATGGTGATGTGCGACCGTGTCATGTGTGTGCCATCTCCGTGTGAGAACCGGGCAGGTCCGTGGATGTGCCTGCGGTATGCGTCTCCGGCGGGCCCGAACCGGCCCCTGTCTCGTGCGCACCCTCCGTGCCGCCGGGGCCGGACCCGTGCACGGCTCCGCGAGTGGGGGCGGGGCGGAAGCCAGGGGGCCGGGCCCGGGGCGCTCAGCGGCGCCCGCCCGGATTTCGGGGCGGCCCCTCTGACGGGCCGATGCTCGCCGACAGACAACCGACAGTACTACGGCCCGCGCCGTTTGTGAAGCGGAATGGCGCGGCGGCCTCCGCCCGAAGAGACCCGCCGGCCCGGCGCCCGGCTAGGCGTCGAGCGCGGTCAGGAGCGATGCGCAGAGCCGTTCCACGAGCGCCGCTTCCGGCCTTGGAAGGTGCACGTGGAGGGCCCGCCGGCCCGCCCCGTCTAGCGACGCGAAGTCGCCGATCGCCTGCGCCTGCTCGAGCACTCCGAACGTGAAGGATTCGCCGGGCACCGGGAGGTCGGCTCCGGCCTCCGCTTCGGCGCTCACGACGAGGAACACGCCCGTGTTCGGGCCGCCCTTGTGCAGCTGCCCGGTCGAGTGGAGGTAGCGCGGCCCGTAGCCGAACGTCGTCGCGCAACGGGTCCGCGCACGGACGGCTCGGCGCAGCCCCTCGAGGGGCTCGACGATCGCCGGGTCGGGCCCCAGGTAGGCGAGCACGGCGAAGTAGTCGCCGGCGCGGAGCAGCCTGAGGAATCCGTCAGCCGGCCCTCCTCCGAGCCCGGCGCGGGCCGATGCCGACAGCCACGACGGCAGCCCGGCGAGCGCCGTCTCGGGGGCCGCGTGCGCCAGGCCCGACCCGGCCCGGTGTGCCGCCAGGAGGCGCCCCGTCGCGTCCTTCGCCAGCTGGACGTTCGGCTCGTCGAAGGGATTGACGGCCAGCAGCGCGCCGGCGATGGCCGTCGCCAGTTCCCAGCGCACGAACTCGGCGCCGATCGCCGCGGGCTCGGGCAGATCGATCTGCACGAGGGGCATGCCCCCGCCGGCGAGTTGCCGGAGCCGGTCGCGCGCGTCGACGTCGGGCCGTGGCGCGTGATCGAGGTGGACCAGCAGCCGGTCCGCCCCGAACTCGTCCTCGCTCCCGACACTCTCCCCGGCGACCGGGATCACACCGCGGCCCTCCTTGCCGGTGCTTTCGGCGACGAGTTGGTCCACCCAGAGCCCGACGGCGGAGAGGTCCGCCGGCGTGAATAGCGTCAGCTTGTCGCGGCCCGCCGACGCGCCGGCCGCCATCGCCACGCCGAGCAGCGCCGCCGGGTTCGTCCCGGTCGGGCGGTGCGGGCCGCACAGCCACAGCATGGCGCGGGCCCAGTCGACGAGGACGGCAGGGGAGTGGCCCATGAGCGCGGCGGGAACCAGGCCGAAGAACGACAGCGCCGAGTAGCGCCCGCCGATGTCCGACGGGTTCACGAAGACGTCCTTGAACCCCTGGTCCAGCGCACGGCGGTGCAGCGCGGTGCCGTCGTCGGTGATGGCGACGAACTGGTCGGCCCACCTCCGGCGCCCGAGCGCCTCCAGCCGCCCCTGGAAGTACGCGGCCATGGCGTTCGGTTCGATGGTCCCGCCCGACTTGCTCGCGAGCAGGAACACGGTGCTCGGCAACTCGATGGACGATTCCACGGCCGCGACGCCCGCCGGGTCGGTCGAGTCGAGCATGCGAAAGGACGGCCAGCCGGGCCGGACGCCCATCACGGCGCGGATCACTTCCGGCGCGAGACTGGAGCCTCCCATGCCGAGGAGGACCACGTCCGTCGTCCCGGCCGCGCGGATGCCCTCGGCGAACGACTCGAGGCGGGCGGCGGACGGCAGCACCCAGTCGGGGGCCGCCAGCCATCCCAGGCGGTTGGCGATCTTCGCCTGCACGGCGGGATCCTGCGACCAGAGCGCGGCGCGCTTCGCGTACACCCCCTCGACAATCCGATCGCGGTCGAGGCGGAGGAAGTCGGCGTCCACCTGGGCGCCGATCGGTCCCGGCCACAGCGCGAAGCGGCCGTCGATCCGGTCGGCGAACTCGAGGACACGAGGAGACGGCATCGGCAGGGAGGTGGTGGACATGCGCCATAGGATACCGGAGGCGGGCCTCGCATTCACGGTCTCTCTCGATCGGCTGGGCAGCTCCGGCCGGGGCTCTGCCCGCGTTCGGCGAGCGTGGTATCATGACTTGCTCGGCTGGTACGTCTGTGCGCAGGAGTGGGGGAATGTCCGAAAGCTACCGTGACGCGCTCGTGCGGAAGAAGGCGGAGATTCTGTCGACGGGCGGTGTGCGTCCCCTGGCGACGGCGATGGAGAGCAGTTCCCGTCAGGGCGACATGGCCGACCAGGCGGACGGGAACAACGAGGTCCACATTCAGCTCAAGCTGAAGCAGACGGACGCCAAGATCCTGCAGGCGATCGAGGAAGCCCTGGCCCGGCTCGACAAGGGCACGTACGGCGCCTGCCGTGATTGCGGCGAGCCGATCTCGCCGGCCCGTCTCAACGCGATCCCGTGGACGCGGGTCTGCATCACCTGCAAGGAAAAACAGAACACGTGACGCCAGGCGACCGGCTCGCGCTGCTCCAGGACCTGTGTCGCGACAAGGCGGCCTTGCGCCGCCGCCACGAGGCGGGGGCGGCCCGTGTCGCCGCGTACGACGCCAACAACGCCTACCAGTTCGCCCTTGAACGCGAGGCCGCGCACCTCGAGTGGCTGCGCCGCGCCATCGCCGCGATGGGGGCGACTCCGGCCGAACCCGACGAGGAGCCGTCGCTGCCGGCGGTGGCGGGCGCGAACGACGCGCGCGCGGTGGCCGAAGAGGACGCGAGGCTCGCCGCGGCGTTCGTGGACCGGTGGCGCGCGCGTGTCGAGGCCTTCAGCCAGGCGCGCGATCGCAGGATGCTGGAGCTCATGATCGGCGAGGTTCAGGAACACCAGCGGTTCTTCTCGCTGGCGGCATCGGGGAGCACCGATCTCCTCGGGCGCCGCCCCGAAGGTTCCGGGACGGGCGGCGGCGTACTGCCGGCCCGCTGGGTCGGGTAGAGCGAGGATGGTGAGGACGGCCATCGCGCTCGGGAGCAATCTCGGGAATCGCTCAGGCCGTCTCCAATCCGCCATCGACATCCTTTCCACGCGTCTCGCCAGCCTCGACGCATCCGCGTTCCTCGAGACAGACGCCGAGGGTGTCGGGGCCCAGCCTCCGTTCCTGAACGCCGCTGTTGTCGGGCTCTGGCCCGGGTCGGCCCGGGAGTTGCTGGATCTGCTGCAGGGGATCGAACGGGCCGCGGGCCGCGAGCGGCCCTATCCCGGCGCGCCGCGCACCCTGGATCTCGATCTCGTTCTCTTCGGCGGCGCGATCATCGACGAGCCCGGACTGGTGGTGCCGCACCCCAGGTTCCGCGACCGAGGATTCGTGCTGCGCCCCCTTTGCGAGATTGCTCCCGACATGGTGGACCCGGTCACGGGCCGCACCGTCGCGGACCTCTGCCGGGCCTGGGAAGCGCGGGCCCCCGTCACACGCCCGTCGACACCGGCCGCCGCGGTCCTGGGCCTGCCGGTCGGCCCGGACGGCTCGACACCCGGCACCCCGCACACGAATTCCAGCCCCCGGAGGCACAGGTAGAACAGATGGCTCGTGGCTTCGACAGCAAGTCGGTGGAGTATCAGCAGGAAGAGGCGCAGCGGACGCGCGAGCGGCGGACGGACCTGCCGCTGTCCGCCGAAGAGCGCGCGCGGCTCCAGCGCCGCCGGACGCTCGAACTGGCCCGCGCGAGGGCGTCGGCCGATCTGACGAGGGCCGCCGCGCCGGCCCAGCGGGAGATGCTGGGGCGGGCGCTGGCGGCCCTGGACTCCGAACTGGCGTCGCTCGGGCGTTAGCTGCTAGTTCTTCTTGAAGACGGTCTTGCGGGTCATGTCGCCCATCGGGCCGCCCTTCATGGCGGTCACGAGGAGCAGGGTGCCGTCGGCCTCGAGGCTGCGTGTCTCGACGACCTCCACCGAGTTCTCACCCATCGTGCGGGTGTACTTGGTGACGAGCTTCGAGCCTTCCCACGCGGACTTGCTCGTGACCTCGCCGCCGCGCCCGCCGGCGTTGACGCTCGGGCTCCCGTCCAGCTTGTAGACGGTCTTCATCACGCCGTTCGGCGTCTCGCGCTCGAGCACGAGCTCGGCGGCGGTCTGGGTGATCGTCAGGGCCTGCGGGCCCGCGGGGCCGCGGCCGCCACCCATCGGGTCGCTCTTCTCCGGGACGGAAATCCACTTACCGGAGAAGTCGGGGGCCTGGGCCGCGGCGACGGCCGGAACCGCCAGGGCGGCGGCGAGGAGGGCGACGAGGACGAACCGTCTGGTCATTGCGGACTCCTTGTTGGGGTTACTCGAATCTGAGCGCCTCGATCGGGTCGAGCTTGGCGGCCTTCGTGGCCGGATAGAAACCGAAGAAGATGCCGATGAACGCGGAGAAGCCGAACGACAAGAGCACCGCGTCGCTCGAGATCGCGGTCGGCCAGGTCAGAAACTCGGTCACGCCCCAGGAGATGCCGAACCCGAGGGCGATGCCGATGCAGCCGCCGAAGAGACTGAGCACCACGGCCTCGACGAGGAACTGCGTCAGCACGTCCGAGCCGCGCGCGCCGAGAGCCATGCGGATGCCGATCTCGCGGGTCCGCTCGGTGACCGACACCAGCATGATGTTCATGATC
>CAZBIP010000226.1:0-5447 GCA_964491885.1 uncultured Vicinamibacterales bacterium | reverse complement strand
GGGCCGTTTGGCGAGGAGGTGGCGCCGACGCACCCCAACCCGGAGCGGAAGCTGTTCACGGGGCAGGAGCGGGACGCGGAGACGGCGCTGGACTACTTCGGCGCCCGATACTACCGGGCCGACCTCGGCCGGTTTACCGCGCGCGATCCAGGGCACGTCGGCGGCGACGTCGGGGACCCTCAGAGTTGGAATGCGTATGCGTACGCCCGAAACAACCCGCTGCAATCCGTTGATCCGGACGGATTGGCGTACCGCGTTGTTGTTCAAGGTGGCAAGAGCGCCGTCTGGTACTTGGACGACAGGGAGTTCGAGTGGATCGTCGCTCATCCTGAGTTGAACCCTGGGATCTCGTTCAACAACGGCGTCATCACGGCGGGTGGACAGGCCGTCGGATCGTACCAGCACTTCAGCGACTCCGACGCGATGATCGGCTTGGCAGGCGACTTGTCCGCTTACGGCCTGCGCCGCGAAGGACAGGAAATGGCTGCGTGGGCAGCGTCGGGAGCGATAGGCGGTGTCATGTCCGGGGCGCTAGCCGGAGGCCTCGCAGCGCGCGGAACGGCAGCCGCGGCGGATGTCACGGACTTGGCTATCGTCACGGCGAAGGGAGCCCGCTACGCGAACTACGCCACGAAGCTGACGGCAAGGGAATTCCAGAACAACCTGCTCGCGAATGGCTACAAGATCGTGCGTCAGGGTGTCTCGTCCAACGGTCCTTTTACCGTGCTGAGCCAGGGAGAGAAGACGTACACGATCTACACCGCGACAAGTACAGGGAATGCGAGCGCTCTGGTGCGTGTGGCTGGGCAGACTGTCAGCAAGATCCGGCTTGGAGGCTTCTAAGTCGGTTTTGGAGAGCCTGTGCGTATGGAGCAACCGCAGCCGACTTGCAGCGCCGCTCTCGAGAAAGCCCGCGGTCTGATCAGCGCAGATCGCGGCTTTCCAAACAACGTGTTTGTCGGGTCATGGGAGGAGTACGTCTTCTTCGACTCTGACTGGATCACGGACGGGGAGTTCGTCAGGACTGTGCAGAGCTTAATGCGCGCTGAAGGTAGCACGTGCGCATGCCTTGTGAAGCTCGATTCAGGAACGGGGCTTACGGGTCGAGAGCAGGAGCTCTTCATAGACCGTGAGACAGAGCCGGCTGCGTATCAGCGGCTGCTGGAAGGGCAGGGGCCGGAAGACGGGTGGGGATACGACATCGCCCGCTACTGCTGCGCATCTGAGAAAGGGGACTGGTGCGTCTACTGTGAACAAGCGAGCGAGATCGGTGTGCTAGCGTTTCGAAGCGCGAAGTCGCTTGTGGCGCATCGATCGGCGATCGCTCAACTCCACGCCGTGGCCATGGAGGAGGCGTTTGCTGGGCCGCTCTCGTACGGCTTCTCGGAGCGTGGGGTGTCGGCAGCGTGGCGGGCCGAGCTCTTGCGTCAGTATGGTGCGGGACAACGGTGAAGGTGTGGCGGCGCCGCGTGGTGGACACGACGGCCAAGCGGCTTGTGCCGGCCGAATTATCGGTTTGCAGGCCTCTGGTTTCACGGAGCGGCAGGCGCGTTTTCTGGGGCTCGTGCTCGAGCATTCGGGAGTCTGCCTGCCGCGCCAGTACCGGACGTTTCTCGGCATCGCGCATGGGCGGCAGACGCACCGCTTCTTCGCCAAGCTGATTGCCGGCGGCTTCGCGACCACGGACCTCTCCGCGCCGGCGCACGCCGGCCATATCTACCACGTGCAGTACAAGCCGTGGTACCGGCTGCTGGGCGAGCCGGATCCCCGGCACCGGCGGCCGATGAGCATGGGCCGCGCCGCCGACCCTTCGACTCGCTGCTGTCCGGTCGCTCGCTCAGGGCAGGACGGCTGATGGTGCTCGACGGCGTGCTTGTCGAGCCGGAGATCACGTGGCTCGGCCTCGCCCGGGACAAGGTCGCGACCTTCACGGTGCCGGGGACGCCGCCGCCGGGGGCGTTTACGCTGACGGCGCCGGCGTCGGGGGCGACGAACCAGCCGTCGAGCGTGACGCTGAGCTGGGGGACAAGCGTCGGGGCGGCGAGTTACGCGTACTGCCTGGATACGACACTCAACGGAGCGTGCAATGGGACGTGGCCGAGCGTGGGGGCGGCGACGTCCGCGACGGTGAGCGGGCTGACGGGCGGCGCGACGTACGAGTGGCAGGTGCGGGCGACGAACGCGACGGGGACGACGGACGCGACCGGAGCCTGGCGAACGTTCACCGTGGCCGCGGCGGCGCCGCTGGTGAAGACGAGCCCGGCGTCGGGGACGACGGGGCTGGGGTCGCCGGTGATCCTGACGTGGGCGTCGACGTTGACGAACGTGGCGTACACGGTGTGCTGGGACCAGACGCCGGACGGGGCGTGCAGCGGGGTGTGGTGGCCGAACGGGCAGAGCCTGGTGAAGTGGCTAGAGAACCTGGCGCCGGGGACCTACTATTGGCAAGTCCGGGCGCAGACGCCGACGGGGTATGTGTATGCGGACGGCGAGCCAACGTACTGGGCGTTCACGGTGGGGAGTGACCCGATGGCGGAGGCCGGCGCGAGCGGGCCGAGCGCTGGCGACGGCCTGATGCGGCGGCCGTCAGATGAACCGAGCGCATGGCCGATTGGCGCGCCGCTCGCGATCGCGCTGCTGACACTCGTGGGCGTGCTCGGGCTGCGCCGGTCTCGCCCAAGGCGCGTGCGCCAGTGGGCGGTGCCGGCGTGGCTGAGCCTGCTGGCGCTGCTGTGGCCGGCGGGGGTAGCGGCGCAGGGCGGGGAGCGGGTGGAGTATTACCACCTGGATGCGCTCGGCAGCGTGCGGGTGGTAACGGATGCGAGCGGGCAGGTGGTGCGGCGGCACGACTTCGGGCCGTTTGGCGAGGAGGTGGCGCCGACGCACCCCAACCCGGAGCGGAAGCTGTTTACGGGGCATGAGCGAGACGCCGAGACAGCGCTCGACTACTTCGGGGCGCGGTACTACCGGGCCGACGTCGGACGGTTTACCACGGTCGATCCGGCACAGACGATCAGCGAGAACCTCGTCGATCCCCAACGGTGGAATCGCTACGCCTACGTCACGAACAATCCGCTGAAATTCACGGATCCCGACGGCAAGAACCCGCTGCTGATCGCCGGCGGCATCGGGGCGGCGGTCTACGGCGGGTTTGCGATCTATCAGAACGTGTCCCACGGGCTGCCCTGGTACAACAACGTCGGCGTCGAGGCGACCAAAGGGCTGCTGGTCGGCGCGACGCTTGGCTTGGCGGCTCCGGCCGTCGCTGCCGGGGAGGCTGCGCTGGCGGCCGGAGGGACGGCGTCGCTGTGGGGGCTGGCGCCGGCGGCCCGCGGTCTGGCAGTAGAGGCGATGGAGGGAGGGAACCTGGGCAACTTCCCAGTTATCGACAAGTTCGCGAATGGGGTTGCGACAAGCATCAAGAGCCTGGATCTAGGAGCCGCGTCTTACCAATCAGGAGGAGCGCTGCTGTCCCGCGTGACTGGCTACGTCGATAAACTAGCCAGTTTCAACGGGGCGAGCTACGGAGGATTCACCGTAGCTGCGCAAGACATCGCATCCAGAGTTCTGCTGCTCGTCGTTCCTCCCGGAGCATCTGCGGCACAAGCCAAGGCACTGCAGGCGGCAATCGAATATGGACGGTCCGTCGGCGTGACGGTCATGACCAAGGTTGCCCAATGAGGATGACCAACGTCTACGAGAAGAGAGGGCGGCTGTACGTGCGGTCGTGCGCGAGAACGACGACGGGCCTTTGGGTAGACCACGGTCCCGTGCTGACCGTGGCGTCGGACGCGCCGGCGGTCGAGATTGGGGAGATTGTCGAGCGAGCAATCGAGAACTCGGTGTCCGACGTCGCGCATCCTGCGTCACCCAGGCTCGTCAGCGAGCCGCTTCTGCTCGCGGCCGGCGCCCGGACCTTCGGTGCGTTTGCGCGTGGTGCGAGACTCGTTAGTGTCTCGGAAGATGAGGCCGGGGTGGGTGTCACGCCGACCAGGAACGGAGGACCTTCCAAGGGGTTTGTGAACGTGCCGGAGCGTCGGCGGCAACTGGCGGGACTACGTCCCTTGGCGACGCTTGGAGCCGAGGTGTCTGCGGCATTGTTCGAAGCCGAGTAGCAACGCCCAGTAGTGGCGGCAAGGCGCTTGAGAAGAGGCAGTGATCGTCGCTGACTGCATCCGCGCAATACAGGCCGCCGGGTTCACGCCGCGGCAGGCGCGCTTTCTGGTGCTCGTGTTGGAGCACGCGGGAGTGTGCCTGCCGCGGCAGTACCGGGCGTTTGGCGGGATTGCGCACGGGCGGCAGACGCACCAGTTCTTCCAGAAGCTCACCGCCGACGGATTCGCGACCACGGACTTGGCGGCACCGGCGCACGCCGGCCGCCTGTACCACCTCCAGTACAAGCTCTGGTACCGCCTGCTCGGGGAGCCGGATCACCGGCACCGCCGGCCGATGAGCGTCTGGCGGGCCGTCGAGCGTTTGATGGTGCTCGACGGCGTGCTCGCCGAGCCGAAAGTGACGTGGCTCGGCCTGTCCCGCGACAAGGTCGCGGCCTTCACGGTGCCGGGGACGCCGCCGCCGGGGGCGTTCACGCTGACGGCGCCGGCGTCGGGGGCGACGAACCAGCCGACGAGCGTCACGCTGGCCTGGGGGGCGAGCAGCGGGGCGGCGAGTTACGCGTACTGCCTGGATACGACACTCAACGGAGCGTGCAATGGGACGTGGCCGAGCGTGGGGGCGGCGACGTCCGCGACGGTGAGCGGGCTGACGGCGGGCGCGACGTACGAATGGCAGGTGCGGGCGACGAACGCGACGGGGACGACGGAGGCGACCGGCGCATGGCGAACGTTCACGGTGGCGGCGGCGGCGCCGCTGGTGAAGACGAGTCCGGCGTCGGGGACGACAGGGCTGGGGTCGCCGGTGATCCTAACGTGGACGTCGACATTGATGAACGTGGCGTACACGGTGTGCTGGGACCAGACGCCGGACGGGACGTGCAGCGGGGTGTGGTGGCCGAACGGGCAGAGCCTGGTGAAGTGGCTGGAGAACCTGGCGCCGGGGACCTACTATTGGCAAGTCCGGGCGCAGACGCCGACGGGGTATGTCTATGCGGATGGCGAGAACACGTACTGGTCGTTCACGGTGGGGAGCGCACTCGCGGCGGAGACTGAGCCGACGGGCGGCGCGGGCGCCGCAGCGAGTAGCGGCGGCATGACGGGCAACACCGGCGCAGGGACACCGCCGCCGATCCCGGGGCGCGCGGGCGGGGCCGGGTGGCTGCTGCTCGCGGCGGGCCTGGCAGCGCTTGCCTGGCGGCGCCCGCGCCAGGGGCGCAGACGCGCGTGGGCGCTGCCGGCGTGGGTGAGCCTGGTGGCGTTGCTGTGGCCGGCGGGGATGGCGGCGCAGACGCCGGGGACGCGGGTGGAGTATTACCACCTGGACGCGCTCGG
>CAZBIP010000225.1:2973-5519 GCA_964491885.1 uncultured Vicinamibacterales bacterium | reverse complement strand
CCTCGTCCAAGAACAACCTCAGGGTAAAACTGGAAAAGATAGAGGACCTCAACGCGAACCTCGAAAAGCTCGCCTACTTCGACACCCTCACCGGGCTTCCCAACCGCCTGCGCTTCACGGCGATTCTCGCGGACGAGCTCGTCTCGGCCCGGAGGGCGGACCAGGCGGCGGGCGAATCGTCGCAGCCGGCCCGCCAGAACGGATCGCCGCGTGCGAGGCGTCGCACACGGGCCTCGCGCTGCGCGCGCGAAGTCGCGGGTGACGCGGCGGCGTCCGGCCGCCAGCGCGGCGGCCCGGCCCTACTTCTCCCGGCGCTTGTAGCTGATCGCGACGCCGCCCGGCGTCAACGTCGTCTCCATGAACGGCAGGCCGGACACGTACTCGTAGTAGTCGCCCGTCATGCCGCCCCCGCGCCAGCCCCGGCGCTCGTACACGTTGTGCGCCGCGATGCAGCCGCCGACCGCGAGCTTGGGAATGACCGCCTTCGCGTAGTTGGTGTACCAGTCCTTGTCGGCGTCGATGAAGACGAAATCGAAGGGCCCGGGAAGCGCCGGCACCAGTTCGTGGGCGTCGGCGAGACGGGCGTCGATGAGGCCGGCCACGCCGGCCTCGCGGAAGTTGCGGACGGCCGTCTCGTGCCGTTCGCGGTCGATATCGACGGTGGTCAGCTTGCCGCCGGACTTCGAGAGCGCCAGGGCGATCCAGATCCCGGACCGCCCGGTGGACGTGCCGATTTCGAGCGCGCGCGTGTACCGTCCCTTGACGACCAGGTCGTGCAGCAGCCGGCCGTCGGACTCGGGCACGTTCATGTCGTGCCAGTCGTAGCGATGCGCCTCGAAGAACTTCGCAACGCGGATGTCGAGCGCGTCCGCCCCCGGCGGGCTCTGCGCGCCTGGATGGACCAGCGCCGGGCCGACGAGCGCACCGGCGAGCACGAGGGAGAGGAGACGAACACGGGTCATCGGGGGCCTCCAGCCGTGCAAAAAAGGCGGCACCCGCGCCGCCTCGAGGGACACCTCTTCAAAGGGAGATACGACGGCCGCTGCCGCGCGTTTACACGCGATTCGGACGCGTGGCGCGTTCCCGCGCTGTGGTAGCCTCAGGGAACGCCGGCCGCCGGCGGGCTCTGCATGCGGCGGCCCGGCGCGACGAGGAGGAGACCCGTGCGCACGAACCGAACACGCGCTGGAGCGGCCATCCTGGCCGCGGCGGCCCTCGCCATCGGAGCCGGCCAGGCGGGACCGCCGCTGCAGGCCGCCCCGGGCGATTTCACGACGTACCACGATTACCGCGCGCTCTCGGCGGTACTGAAGGCCGCCGTCGCGGCGCACCCGGATCTCGCGAGACTCGTCTCGATCGGCAAGTCGCGGGAGGGACGCGACATCTGGGCGGTCGAGATCGCGAACGCGAAGGGCACGCCGCTCGACGAGCGGCCCGCCCTGCTGGTCGCGGCGAACTTCGAGGGCGATCACGTCATCGGAAGCGAGCTGGCACTCTACACGATCGACGCCCTCCTCGGCGGCTACGCCTCGAGCGCCGAGGTGAAGCAGCGCCTGGACACGTCGGTCTTCTACGTGCTGCCCCGGGTCAACCCCGACGGCGCGGAAGCGATGTTCGCGCCGGTGAAGTCGCTGCGCCGCACGAACGCGGCGCCCTTCGACGCCGACAACGACGCGCGCACCGACGAAGACGGTCCCGAGGATCTGAATGGCGACGGCGTCGTGACGGTGATGCGCGTGAAGGATTCGAAGGGGATCTACACCGTCAGCCGCGACGACGCCCGGCTCATGACGCGCGCAGACCCGGCAAAGGGCGAGTCCGGCGGATGGGCGATCTATCCGGAAGGCCTCGACAACGACGGCGACGGGTTCATCAACGAGGACGGCCCGGGCGGCGCGGACCTCAACCGCAACTTCATGCACCAGTACCCGGCGTACGCGCCCGACGCCGGCCGGTTCATGGCGAGCGAGACCGAGACACGCGCGGTCCTCGACTTCGTGCTGAAGCACCGGAACATCGCCGCCATCCTCACGTTCGGCCTGAGCGACAACCTGATCGGAGGGCCGGGGAGACCCGGCGCGACGGCCGGCCTCGACCTCGTCGACTTCGCCGAGCGCAGCTTCGCGGACGCGAGGCGGGTCGGCATGGTGCCTGAGCTCGGCGGCGGGTTCGGACGCGGGTTCGGCAGGGGCGGCATGATGGGAGAGGGCGGCCCCGCGGGCGCGCGCGGCGCCCAGGCCGCCTCCGCTGGCGGACGCGGCATGCGCACCGTCCAGCCGGTGACGTCGGTCAACCCGGCGGACCTCGAGTATCTGAACGCCATCGCGGCCAAGTACCGGGAAGTGACGGGCCTTCGCAGCGCGGGTGTCACGCGCGCCCCGGCCGGCGCCTTCTACGACTACGGGTACTACCAGTACGGCGTGCCGTCGTTCTCCACGCCCGGCTGGGGGCTGCCCGGAGGCGCACGGCCATCCGGAGGCGGGGCGTCACCCGGCGACACGGGGGGCCGAGCCGCCGGCGTTCCGGGCGGCCTGGCCGCCATGGGG
>CAZBIP010000225.1:0-2873 GCA_964491885.1 uncultured Vicinamibacterales bacterium | reverse complement strand
CCGAACTGGGCGCCGCCCACGCGAAGTTCGCGCTTCACCTCGCGTCGCTCTTCCCGAAGGTCAGGGTCGCGAAGGCGGAAGCGACGGCCCTCGGCGGCGGGCTGTTCCGCGTCACGGCCGAGATCGAGAACACGGGCTTCCTGCCGACCGCCCTGGCGCACGGCGCCGCGGCGAGGGCGGTGAAGCCGGTCATGGTGCAGCTCGGCGTGCCGCCCGCGTCCATCATCACGGGGGCGGAGAAGACGATCGCCGTCCCGGCTTTGGCGGGCTCGGGTTCGCGACAGTCCTTCGAATGGGTCATCACGGGCACGCCTGGCGCCTCGATCACCCTCACCGTCGTGTCACAGAAGAGCGGGAACGATCGCGCGACGATCGCGCTGCGCTAGCGGCAGACGCCTCACCAGGGAGCACCGATGATGACCAGACTCCGCGCACGCATCACCACGGCGGCCCTCTCGGCGGCGCTGGCGCTCGCCGCGCCGGCGGTCGCGTCCGCCCAGAGCAAGCCTTCCGCCCCGGCGGCGGCTTCGGCCGGCGCCGTTCAGGCCCAGGCGCAGGATTGGGCCACCCGGCCCTCGTCCGAGCGCGCGTTCAAGGTGAAGCTCGACTTCAACCGCTGGCACGACGTCTCGGAGCTGCAGGCCGGCATGCGGGCCCTCGAGAAGGCCTACCCGAAGTTCCTGAAGTACATCTCGCTCGGCAAGAGCCACGGCGGACGCGACATCGCCGGGATGATCGTGAACAACCCGGACACCGGCCCCGACACGGCGAAGCCGGCGATGTACATCGAGGCGAACATCCACGGGAACGAGATCCAGGGCGGCGAGATCTGCCTCTACACGATCTGGTACCTGATGGAGCACTACGGCAGGATCGACCGCATCACGCGCCTCGTCGACGAGCGCGCCTTCTACATCGTCCCGACGGTCAACCCGGACGGCCGCGACTACTTCATGCGAGGGCCGGGCGGCAACGCGCGCACGGGCCACGTCCCCGTCGACGACGACAACGACTACCGGTTCGACGAGGACGGCCCGGAAGACCTGAACGGCAACGGCGTCATCGAGCAGATCCGGAAGTACGTGCCGGGCGAAGGCACGCACCGCAAGAGCGCCCGCGACCCGCGCATCCTTGAGCCGGTCGAGCCGGGCCAGCAGGGCGACTACGTGCTGCTCGGGCAGGAGGGCGTCGACCACGACGGCGACGGCCGGGTCGGCGAGGACGGCCTCGGGAGCTACGATCCCAACCGCAACTACCCCGCCGACTGGCAGCCGACCTACGTCCAGAGCGGCGCGATGGACTACCCGTTCCAGCTGCCCGAAGCGAAGGCGGTCAGCGACTTCCTGACGGCGCACCCCAACGTCGCCGGCCTCCAGACGTACCACAACAACGGCGGCATGATCCTCCGCAGCCCCGGCGCCGAACAGACGGGCGAGTATCCCGCGTCGGACGTGCGCGTGTACGACGAGATCGGGCGGACCGGCGAGCGGATCCTCCCCTTCTACCGCTACCTCGTCATCTGGAGCGGCCTCTACACGGTGCACGGCGGCGTGACCGACTGGGGCAACGACACGCTCGGCATCATCTCGCTGTCGAACGAGTTGTGGAACGCGGGGCAGTATTTCACGAGCCCGGAACTCAAGGAGCAGCAGAAGGACCCGGACAGCCCGATCGCCCCGCGCGTGGCGAACTATTTCTTCAACGACCTCCTCGAGTTCGGCGACCAGTTGACGGAGTGGACCGCGTTCGACCACCCGCAGTTCGGCGAGGTCGAGATCGGCGGGGCGTTCAGGAAGACATTCGGACGCGTGCCGCCGCGGTTCATGAACGAGGAGCTGTGCCACCGGAACATGGCGTTCACGCTCTACCAGGCGGACCAGATGCCCCGGACGTCGATCGGCGCGACGAAGGTGGAGAAGCTCGGCGGCGGTGTCTTCAAGGTGTGGGTCGATCTCGTCAACGACCGGCTCGCGCCCACGATCCTGGCGAAGGCCGCGCAGACGGGCGTCGTGCCGCCCGACCTGCTCACCCTCGAGGGCAAGGGCGTCGAGGTGCTCTCGGCCAGCTGGGTGCCGAACAAGTGGCGGCAGGGCGTGGCGCCGATGATCGACCAGAAGGACCTGAAGCGGATCATGGTCCGGAACGGCCTTCCGGGCCGCACGACGCGGACGGTTCAGTACCTGGTCAAGGGCGCGGGCCCCATCACGGTGAAGTACGCAAGTCTCAAGGGAGGGTCGCCGCAGAAGACGATCCTGCTCCAGTAGGCGGGCCGTAGAGCAGCCCCGCCACCCGTTCGGGGGCGTCGCCGTCCACGCGGATTACGACCGTGTCGGCGGCGCCCCACCTCGCCGCAACCGCGTCCACGACCGACTCGCGCACGACCAGCAGCAGCGCGCCGGTGAAACCGCGCGCCAGGGCGTCGAGGGCGCCGGCCCAGCCGCCTCCCGACAACTCGAAGGGGCCCACCTCGTCGACCACGATCACGTCGGACGGGAACGCCCCCGGGCCAAGCGCGCGCGCGCCGAGCGCCAGCCCTTCCGGCAGGAACGCGAAGCGGCTCCACTGGGCATGGCGGGCCGCCGTGTCCTGGCGTTCGCGGGCCAGCGGCGCGCGGTCGCCCGTCGCCAGGTCGATTAGATCGAAGCCGGTGCGCCGGCCGTCCATCAGGTATCCCGGGGCCAGGATGCCGCCCACGCGCGCTCCCGCGCGCCTCAGCGCCTCGACGACGCCCCCAGCCATCGTCGTCTTGCCCGAACCCGTCGGGCCCGTGAGGACGACGACCCGGCGGCACGACGACGAGGCGGCGCCTGTCAGCGCCAGGCCGTTTGCCACGGAGAGCAGGTCGGCCAGGACGCGCCCGGGCCGCCGCCACG
>CAZBIP010000224.1:0-5535 GCA_964491885.1 uncultured Vicinamibacterales bacterium | reverse complement strand
GCGACAGGAGACCGCGCGGATTCGCCAGAGCGCGGAACTGAAGTCCGCGGTGCTGTCCTCGCTCAGCCACGACCTGAAGACGCCGTTGACGGCGATTACGATCGCCGCGGACAACCTGCGCGTGCGCGAGGCGAGCGACGATCAGCGGCGCGAGCAGGTTGGCGTCATTACGGCGGAAGTCGGGCGCCTCAATCACCTTTTCCAGAACATCATGGACATGGCGCGCATCGAAGCGGGAGCTGTCGCGCCCGTCCCTGAGTGGGTGGACCCGTCCGACATCGTCGACGCGGCCATCCGGCAGGCGGAGCACGCCCTCGCGGCACATCGCCTGGACATCGACGTCGACGCCGGGCGCACGGTGCGCGTGGACCCCCGGCTGGCGTCAGCGGCCCTCGCCCATCTCCTCGAGAACGCCGGCCAGTACGGGGCCGAGGAGACGGCCATCCATGTGTCCGCGCGCGTGGACGGGCACGGCCTTCGCCTCGGCGTCCGCGACCACGGCCCGGGCATCGCAGCCGGCGATCTGGAACGCGTGTTCGGTGCCTTCTACCAAGGCGCCGGTTCGGGGGGCCGGACCTTCGCCACGGGCATGGGGCTGGCAATCACGCGGGGACTCGTCGCGGCGCAGGGCGGCCGCGTCTGGGCGGAGAACGACCCCGGAGGCGGCGCTCGTCTCACGGTGACCATCCCGGCGCAAGTCGCGCCGAGCCGGAGAGACGTCCGGGGGGAACCGTGAGCCGGCAGCCCCGGATCCTGCTCGTGGACGACGAGGCGTCGATTCAGCGCACGATGGGACTGCTGCTCCGGTCGCGAGGGTTCGACGTGGAGATCGTCGGGACGGGACGCGACGCGCTCGCCGCGGTCGAAGCAGATCCGCCGGATCTCGTCGTGCTGGACCTCGGCCTGCCGGACATGGACGGCATCGCCGTCTGCCGCCGGTTGCGCGCCGTCGGGAACACGCCGATCGTGGTCCTGTCCGCGAGGGGGGCGGAGAAGGACAAGGTCTCGGCCCTCGACGAGGGCGCCGACGACTACGTGACGAAACCCTTCGGGTCCGAGGAACTGCTCGCCAGAATCCGGGCCGCCTTGCGCCGCCCTCTCGTCGGCGACCAGCCCGATACCGGCCAGTTGCGGCGAGGCGAACTGACCATGGACTTCGACCGCCGTCGCGTCGTCATCGGAGAGACGGAAATCCACCTCACGCCGAAGGAATTCGCGTTGCTCGCTCTCATGGCGCGGCACGCGGGCCGCGTGCTCACGACGCGGGCGATCCTGCGGTCGATCTGGGGGCCGAACGCCGTCGGCCAACCCGAGCACGTGCGCGTGCTCGTCGGGCAGTTGAGGAAGAAGATCGAGCCGGAGCCGGCCAGGCCGAGGTACCTCTTGACCGAGCCGTGGGTCGGCTACCGCTTCGTCGGCGGCGACGACTGACGGCGGCGTTCCTGCGCCAGGATGATGAGCCGCAGCGCCATCAGCGCCCTCACGGCCTCCTCGACTTCGGCCAGCATCTCCGCCCGGGACCCCCGAATCGTCCTCGCGGGAACGATGAAGTAGTCGATCTTGTCGTCGGTGACGGGACCGTCCATGCGTGCCCCTCCCTCCATACAGTGCGCGGCCCCGCATAAGGCCGGCGGAAGAGATCCATAAAGAGTTCGTAAAGGTCCACGCGCGGCGGCCGCCGCGTTCCTAGAATGGACTCATGACCGCTGAATCCGCAGGGGCGGGCCCCGGCAGCGAGCCCGTGGCGCCCGGCCGCACGGCTCCCGCCTCGAGCCATGCGACCCGCGTCGTCGTGGCGACGACCGTCCTGCTGTCGTTCATCTCGTTCTGGCGCGCCGCGGCCATCGTCCTCGCCGACCTGGGCTCTTCGGCGTTCTACGTCGGCGGCATCGCCGAGCAGGCGGTGGGGAAGGCCGCCCCGTGGTTCTCGTGGGCCGTCCGCGCGGTCTACATCGAGAGCTCGGTCATGTTCGTCCGGGGCGGCGTGTACCGCGTCGTCAAGGAAGCCATGGGGGGCACGCTGGCGAAGCTCTCGGTGTCGGCGCTGCTCTTCGACTACGTCCTGACCGGCCCGATCAGCGCCGTGTCCGCGGGGCTGTACATGGCGGCGCTGGCCCGCGATCTGCTCGGACGCGCTGGCCAGCGGCTGCCCCTGGCCGACGAGACGGCTGCGGCGACGCTGGCTGTCGCGGTGATCGTGTACTTCTGGTGGCGCAACACCCAGGGCCTGCACGAGTCCAGCGGGGACGCGCTCCGCATCATGGCCATCACGACCGTCATGGTGGTGACGCTCCTCGCGTGGTCCGTCGTGACGCTCGCGTGGAGAGGCGGGACCCTGCCCCCGATGCCCGACCAGGAACACCTGCGGCTCTCGGAGCACGCGCTGGGATGGCTCAGGCACACGCCGCTGCCCGCCTTCACGGCCGTGGCGCTGCTCATCGGCTTCGGCCACTCGCTCCTCGCCATGAGCGGCGAGGAGTCGCTGGCTCAGGTCTACAGGGAGATCGAATCGCCGAAGGCGAGGAACCTGCGCCGCGCCGGAGTGGCGGTCTTCCTCTACAGCCTCGTGTTCACCGCCTCCGTGAGCTTCCTGGCCTATGCGCTGATCCCCGACGCCGTGCGGCCGCAGTTCTACGACAACCTGATCTCGGGCATCGCGATGCACCTCGCCGGGCCGCAGGCCCTGCGGCTGGCGTTCCAGGCGTTCGTGGTGTTCGTCGGCTTCCTGATCCTGGCCGGGGCCGTCAATACCGCGATCGTCGGATCGAACGCCGTCCTGAACCGCGTGTCCGAGGACGGCGTGTTGCCCGACTGGTTCAGGCAGCCGCACCGCAGGTACGGCACGACGTACCGGTTCCTCACGCTCGTCGCCGGGCTGCAACTCCTGACCGTCGCGCTGAGTCGAGGGCGCATCTACATCCTTGGCGAGGCGTACGCCTTCGGCGTGATTTGGAGCTTCGCGCTCAAGGCCCTTGCCGTGCTCGTGCTCCGGTTCAAGTCCCCAGGCACGCGGGAGTGGCGCGTGCCGGTGAACCTGAGGCTGGGATCCGTCGAGCTGCCGATCGGCCTGGCCGCGATCACCCTGGCGCTCTTCACCGTGGCGGTGGTGAACCTCTTCACGAAGCAGGTCGCGACGATCTCGGGCATCGCGTTCACCCTCGTCGTCTACACCGCGTTCGTCATGTCCGAGCGGGCCACGGCGAAGCGGCGCGAGGCGGAGGCGCCCGGCCACCGGCTGCTCGATCGCTTCCAGCTCGTGCCGGCGTCGGACGTCGGGCTCCCGTCGCTTTCCGCGCGGGCTGGCGGCGTGCTGGTGCCCGTTCGCGACCCCAACACGCTCGCCCACGTGCAGTGGGCGCTCCATCGCACCGACACCGCGCGGCAGGACGTTGTCGTGATGAGCGTCCGGCCCCTGCGCGGGCCGGACACGGGGTACCGCGACTTCGCCAGCGAGCGCGTGTTCAGGGATTACGAGCAGGGCCTCTTCACACGCGTCGTGTCGGTGGCCGAGCGTGAAGGGCGCCCGGTCAAGCTCCTCGTCGTGCCGTCGAGCCACGTGGCCGACGCGATTGCCCAGGTGGCCGTGCGCCTGCAGTCGTCGGAGATCGTCGTGGGCGAGTCAGCGACCCTGACGGGCGCACAACTCGCCCACAGGCTGGGCCAGGCGTGGGACCGGGTCGAAGCGAGCAGGCACGTGCGCGCCCGGCTCGTCGCGTACAGGCTCGACGGCTCGTTCGAGACCTTCCTGCTCGGGCCCCACGCGCCCGCCCTCGACGAGGACGACCTCGATCTCATCCACAGGATCTGGCTGGATGCGATCCCGCGCTTCGGCCCCGAGGTGCATCACCGCGACGTCGTTCGAGCCGCCCTGGGCCGTCTGGAGGACGACCTGGCGGGCCCGGCGCGGGAAGAGGCCTTGCGCGCGATCGGCGGGCGGGTGGGAGGAACCGCCGTGCCGGCGCTGCCCCGACTGCCGACGGCGGGGCACGGCATCCGGCCGGTGGACCTGCCAGCGTCGCCTGGACCGTAGGAAGCGCGGCTACTCGACTCTGATCGTGCGCGTCGCGAGAGGCGGCAGCGCGAGACGGCCCCCGGCGAGCGCGCGCGTGCCGTCGCCTGTCACCATCAGGACCCGTGAGAGCCCCGCCCCAGGACGGAGGGTGACCATGGCCGCCTTGGGTGAAGGATTGTAGAGGCGCGCCACGATGGCGGCGCCATCGTCCGAGACGCGAAGCGACGAGAGGGTGACCGCGTCGCCCGAAAGGGCAAAGGGCGCGGCCAGGGCCGGCGCCGACGGGCTGACGGGGAACACCAGCAGCGGCTGGTCCTGCTCGTCGCTGAACCGGCGCAGCGCGACCGGGTCGAACGCGCCATGCGGCCGCAGGACGAAGCGGTACCTGAGCGGGCCCTCCTGGGACGCCTTGTAGTTGGTGTGCCAGTAGTTGTTGAGCAGGTAGGAGTACAGCGTCGTGCCCCGGGCCGTGCGCTCGCGCCACGCCCGCGTGCCGCGTTCGCCCTGGCGCTCGTCCGTGATCGCACCGGGTTCGACCAGGGGCGCGTCGAGCGCGGCGATCGACACGCCGAGCGTCGCGTTCGACACGTCGGCGGCGCTGTGGACGCCGATGAAGTCGCGGCACGACCCCGGCAGTTGGTTCCGCTCCGCCTCGACGATCGCTTCGCCGAGGTCGAAACGCAGGACGCCGTCAGGCACGTTGAGCGGGAACGCGACGTGCGCGCTCTCCTTCGTCCGCACGCGCGACTTGTCGATGGCGAACTCCACTTCGAGCAGATCCGAGCCGGCCGCGAGGCGCACCGTGCGCCGCAGGCCGAACGTGCCGGGCGCCGGCCCGTCCACGCGCGCCTCGGCGACGAGCGGGCCCGCGTCGGTCAGAACCGCGCGGCCGCCCGCGCTGCCGACGGCAAGCGAGGGATCGCGTCCGGGCACATACAAGTAGCCGGCAAGAGCGCCCGCGCTCAGCAGCACGTCCTGCCTTCGGGCGCCGGGGCGCCACGTAATCCCGACGGCCGGCGTCGTCGGCTGCCCGGGCGAGGCTATCGGCGGCCTCGGGCCCGGCGAGCCGAACGTCACGCTCCGGCTGGGGCCTTCGCGCCAGACGAGACGCGCGATGGCACCCGTTGCGGCCTCGAGCAGGACCTGCAGCCGGTCGTTGTCGAGGAGTCCGCCCTTCGCCTGCACGGGCTGACGCGGTCTTCCCGGCGTCCCGGGCTCGACGACGAGCCTGATGGACCCCAGAGGCGGCACGTCCTCGACCCACGCCGCGAGGCGGCCGTCGGCCAGGCGTTGCGAGGGAAGGACGCTCCCTGCGCGAACGCGAACCCGGCTGCCGGCGGTTGACTGGGCCGCCGGGATGTAGACCAGGCCCGACCGCCGCCACGCGAGGGTGTTGACGACGTCGAGCTCGGCGCCCGGGTCCGGCGCCGCTTCGCGCAGGAGCGCCGTGGACAGGCGGTCGGCTTCGACGGCGAATGCGCGCTTGTAGTCCCACTGCGCGACCACGTCCGGCCGGTCGGGCT
>CAZBIP010000223.1:0-5594 GCA_964491885.1 uncultured Vicinamibacterales bacterium | reverse complement strand
CGGCCCCATCGTCTCCGGGTCGGCGCGCGTGAGGTCGGGGCTGATCCGCTCCCAGCGCTGACCGCCCGTGGTGGTGCGCCACAGATGTTGCGAGGCTGCGAACAGCACTCCCGGCTCGACCGGCGAAAACACGATGGGGAACGTCCACTGGAACCTCTCGCGGATGTCCCTTGACGAGTGGCCCATCGGGTTCTCGGGCCAGATCGTCACCGTGCGCGCGGCGCCCGTGGAGCGGTCGAGGCGCGTCAGCAGGCCGCCGTAGCTCCCGGCAATGAAAACGTTGGGGTTGCGCGGGTCGGCCGCGATGTACCCGCTTTCGCCGCCGCCGACGTCGTAGAAGGTGTCGCCGTTGCCGTTCACCGGCACGCACGCGGTGCTGTTGTCCTGCTGCGCGCCGCAGACGTGGTACGGCACGTGCGCCGTCGTCGTCACGTGGTACAGCTGCGCGGTCGGGTACCGCTGGCCGGTCCAGGTCTCACCGCCGTTGAGCGACACGTTCGCGCCGCCGTCGTTGGCGTTGATCATCCGCAGCGGGTCGTTCGAGGCAATCCACAGGTCGTGGTTGTCGCCGTGCGGCACCCGGATCGTCTTCCAGGTCTTGCCCGCGTCGGCCGAGCGGTAGAACCCTGTGTTGAGCACATACAAGACGTCCTTGTCCCTCGGGTCGGCGTAGATGCGGGTGTAGTAGAACGCGCGCTGGCGGAAGCGCCGCTCGTCGTTGACCTTCGTCCAACTGGCGCCGCCATCGTCCGAGGAGAAGATGCCGCCGTCCTCGGCCTCGACGATGGCGTAAACGCGGCTCGAACCGCCGGGGGCGGGAGCCACGCCGATCTTGCCGACCGTCCCCTGCGGAAGACCCGGGTTGCGCGTCAGTTCGGTCCACGTCTCACCGCCGTCCGTCGTCTTGAAGAGTCCGCTGCCGGGACCGCCGCTCGAGAGGGAGTGCGGCGTGCGGAACACCTCCCAGAGCGTCGCGTAGAGGATCGAGGGGTTGGATGGATCGAAGCAGAGGTCAACCGCGCCAGCTCGGTCGCTCCTGAACAGTACTTGCTTCCAGGAGGTACCGCCGTCCGTCGTTCGGAAGACGCCCCGCTCCCCGTTGGGCCCGTAGGTGTGGCCGAGCGCCGCGACGTACACGGTGTCGGGACGCGAGGGGTGGATTCGAATGCGGGCGATGTTCTGGCTGTCGGCCAGTCCCATGTGGGTCCAGGTCTTGCCGGCGTCGGTGGACTTGTACACGCCGTCGCCCTGAATGACGTTCCCGCGGAGCTGAACCTCTCCCATGCCGACCCACACCGTGTCGGGCGCCGATTCGGCGACCGCGACGGCGCCGACCGAGGACGTTCGGAGGTGGTCGTCGCCGGTTGGCCGCCACGTGGTGCCGGCGTCGGTGGACTTCCACACGCCGCCGCCCGTCGCGCCGAAGTAGTACTCGAACGGCCGGGCGGCGCTGCCAGCCGCGGCGATGGACCGGCCCCCCCGGTTGGGGCCGATGTTCCGCCAGCGAAGTCCGCCGAAAAACGCGGTGTCGATGCCGGCAGTGTCGCCGGCGAGCGCCTGGGCCCGCAGTCGAACGGCGTCGGGCGAGGCGCTTGCCAGCGCCAGGGCGCCCGCACAGGCCGCGAACGTCAGGATGGTGAATCTGCGCATGGGTAGCTCCAAGGAGGCTGGCCGCCATGCTAGCCCGGCCCATCCGCCCAGGACAAGGCCAGAGCCCCGGAGAGAGCTCGTTGTGACCCTCTCACGCGGGGTGAGCGCGTTTCGGCGCGCCAGGCCCGAAGCTCTGTCTTCAGGGCGAAGGCGGATGAGGAGCCAGTGCTCCTGCACGGCGCTCCCCGGCGCTGCGCGGTCGCCATTGTGTGTGAGAATCGGCAACGGGCTTCCGGAACGAACCGGCGATTGCCCAGGAGGAGCTCAACCGCCATGGTGATGCATTCGACACTCGTGTCCGCACGGCGGAGCGTGTTCCGGGCGGCCATTCTGGTTGCGGCCTGGTCATTCGCGGTGCCGGCCTTTGCGCAGCTGAACGACACCATGACGCCGATCGCCACCCCCGATCAGCCGAATGCGATCGAGATTGGCACCGCCCCGCTCCCCGGCGCGAAGGCTCAAGAATCGTGGCACTCCCAATACGGCAGCAAGTTCGCTCGCAACGTCACGGTGGCGACGATCACGCCGTTCCTGCCCGATCCGGCCAGGGCCAGCGGCGCCGCCGTCGTCGTGGCTCCGGGCGGCGGCTTTCGAACCCTGTCGATGGAGAACGAGGGCTGGAACGTCGCTCGCGCGCTGGCCGAACGCGGCGTGGCGGCATTCGTCCTCAAGTACCGGCTGAACCAGACCCCGGCGGACATGCCCGGATTCGAACGCTCGATGAAGGAGATGTTCTCGAGCGCCGCGCGCCCGCGCCCTGCCTCGCCCCCTGATGCGAAGCCGATCATGGCTGGCCTCGCGCCGCAGCTCGAGGACGCGCGCGCCGCCTTCGCCCTGATCCGGCGCCGTGCGGCCGAGTGGAAGATCGGTCCGGACCGCATCGGCATGGTCGGCTTCTCTGCCGGCGCCATGCTGACGCTGGCGACCGAGCTGGCCGGGCAGGACGCCAAGCCGGCGTTCATCGGCATCATTTACGGCCCGCTGTCCCCGGTGACCGTCCCGGCCGACGCTCCGCCGCTATTCGCCGCGCTCGCCGCCGACGATCCCCTCTTCGGCAATAGCGGCTTCGGACTGATCGACAGTTGGCGTGCGGCCAAGAAGCCCGCGGAGTTCCACCTCTACGAGCAGGGTGGTCACGGCTTTGGCATGTACCCCAAGGCAACGACCAGCACGGGCTGGTTCAATGCCTTCGTGAGCTGGCTGACGATGCACGGGATGGTCAAGCCCAAGGCCTGAATGCGTGCGGGGCGGCGGAGCACAGCCCGCGCTTGGCCGCCCCCCTTTCCTGCCGGGGAGGTGACCGGCGAGGCGATCGCCGTGCTCGAGAGTCTTTTCTGGGGCCCTGGGAAGCCAGGCGCCCACATGGCGGCCAGCGCCGAAAGACTTCTCGAGACGGACAGCCATGTCCGGCGACAGCGCGGCGTTGCCGTTCAGCAATTCGGAGAGGGCCTGGCGCCGGGCTGATGAGAGTCCGGCGGTCCGCGTAGAATAACGGCATCGATATACGCAACATATGCGTAGTTTGTCCTTGACGCTGCGTTGAATACGGCCCATAATCTACGCATGCGGCGCGTTGAATGATTCGATACATCCATCAACTTGAGGAGTGGCCCACATTTCATTGGGACCAAGAGAGCCTTGCGGGGCCTTTGGCCGAGATCCGCCACCGGCAGGGCCGGTTGCTGGGCCGCATGGAGAGCCTGGGGTTCACGCTACAGAAGGAAGCCGAACTGGAGACGCTCACGCTTGAGGTTCTCAAGTCCAGCGAGATCGAGGGCGAAAGACTCGACGCGGCCCAGGTCCGGTCCTCAATCGCTCGCCGCCTTGGCATCGAGACGGCCGGAGCCGTTGTGGCCGAGCGCGATGTCGAGGGCGTCGTGGAAATGATGCTCGACGCCACACAGGGCTACGCGAAGCCGTTGAGCGACGAACGTGTGTTCGGCTGGCACGCAGCCCTGTTTCCAACGGGCCGCAGCGGGATGCGGAGAATCATCGTGGGTGCCTGGCGCGACGACGCCGACGGGCCGATGCAGGTTGTTTCCGGTCCCGTCGGCAACGAGAAGGTGCAGTACGAAGCGCCGGCGGCAACGCGGCTCGAACAGGAGACGTCAGCGTTTCTCGCATGGGCGAACGGCACCGCCGACAAGACGGACATGGTCCTGCGCGCGGCGCTCGCGCATCTGTGGTTCGTGACCATTCACCCGTTCGACGATGGGAATGGACGGATCGCGCGCGCGATCGCCGATTGGGCGCTTGCGCGCTCGGAGAACAGCCCGCAACGCTTCTACAGCATGTCGGCGCAAATCCGCCACGACCGGAACGACTACTACGATGTCCTCGAGAAGACGCAGAAAGGACCACTCGACATCACGCCTTGGATGGATTGGTTCCTCGGGTGTCTCGGACGTGCGTTCGACGGAACGGAGATCACGCTCTCCGCTGTTCTCCGCAAGGCCCGGTTCTGGGAGAAGTACGCGCGCGCGCCGATGAACGAGCGGCAGCGCGACGTCGTGAATCGGTTGCTCGATGGCTTCGAGGGGAAGCTCACAACAACGAAGTGGGCGAAGCTCGAACAGTGCTCCCACGACACCGCGCTTCGCGACATCCAGAACCTCATCGACATTGGCGTGCTTGAAAAGGACGAGGGCGGCGGCCGGAGCACGAGCTACTCGCTCGTCGAAACGTAAGCGCTCGACACCGGCATGCAACGGACGAAGTCGCTCATGGTTGGATAAATGGTCACGGCCGCAGGCAGGCCCAACGCGGTGGAGCACCGCGATGTCGGCGATGCTGCCAACGTCCGGATCGCGGCCAGACCCGCCGTCCTTCCGTTGTGTGACGCCCGACAGGCGGCACGCGCGGGACGACGCATCGACGGGACGAACGTTTCGATTCGACCGAGGGCGAAGGCGGCTGAGGAGCCGTTCCCCGGCTCTCGTCCCTGCTGCGAAGGCCTCGAACGTCGTCGCCTAATCCATGCGCGGCTTCAGCACGTACATCGCCCAACCCAGGTATGGTCGCTCACGCCAGTAGTAGTCATCCTGCGCGTGGCGGAAGTGCTCGAAGACCTGCTGGCGATCGGGATGGGAGGGATTCTCGTCCAGCCAGCGGAGCAAGCCACGCCAATTGCCGGAGTAGTACCTGTCCCAGTCGTCACGGCTGGCCCTGATGACGTATTCGACTTCGAAGCCTTCCTCGCGGGCCACCTGCAGAAGCTCGGTCTCAGTACGGGCGTGCGACTCTTTCTGGGCGTACTCGGGCGGCACCGCGCCGGTCGCCCAATAGACATCCCCGATCCCCAGCCGCCCCTTCGAATGGACGGCCTTCTTCAGCGTCTGCACGGTCTCCCGGTAGCCCCCGAAGATGAATGTGGCCCCGATGCAGGTGGCGACGTCGAAGGCTCCTTCCTGGAGCGGGTAGTCAGCGCCATTGCCGCACACGACCTCGATCCGGCCGGACAGGCCTTCGGCGTGCAGTTTCGTCGCCGCCCGCTCGCAGAAGTCCGCCGAGATGTCGACGCCTACCCCGGTGATGCCGTACTCCTTGCCCCAGAGCGCCAGCGGTTCCCCGCAGCCGGAGCCGAAATCGATCACCCGGGTGCCGTTCCTCATGCCGAGCATCTTCCCGAGCTCGAGCACCTTCTCGGGAGTGGAAGGGTTGAGGAGTGCCATGTAGCGGTGGGAGATGCTCATCAGGTCAAGGAATTCCATCGTACTGGGTTCTCCTTTATGCTCCTGGGCTCGCTGTCAGGGCCAGGAGCAGTCTAGCAGCGACCGTCGAGCTCGAGGGGAGCTGACGGAGAGACCCCGGGGCCCGTCCTTTCGCGAAGACGCGGAAGGGGGCCCTTCATTCGGGGTGCGCTCAATCGGGGTGCGCTATGGACCGGGTGGGCGATTCGTGCTACAACATGGCCCGCAATCCTTCAGGAGGACAAGGAAATGTGT
>CAZBIP010000222.1:0-5609 GCA_964491885.1 uncultured Vicinamibacterales bacterium | reverse complement strand
TGGAACGCCTGCGCCAGGCGGCTGAAGCCGGGCGCTGAGACCGAGTGTCGCAACCGACGTCCCGCCGGGCGGACCGGAACCGCGTTCGTATCACAGCGTCCCGAACGGGATCGCCGTCACTCCCTTTCCCAGGGGCAGCACGACCTCCCCGGTGTGGACAACGTAACCAGGCCCGACTCGAGTGCCAAGATCATCCCGCAGGGCGTGAATGCCAGATGCCATTCCCGGCCTGGGCGTTGACGAGGCCTTGACCTCTACCGGGACCAGCAGTCCTCCGGACTCGACGAGGAAGTCGACCTCGGACCCGGTTGACGTCCTCCAGAAATGGAGACGGGGTTCGTGCCCCAGGGCGATCTGCTGCTTGAGAAGTTCTCCCATTACGGCCGTTTCCACGATCGCGCCCGCCATCGGGCCGGCCGCCGCGTGGCCTGCATCGCGCAGAGACGAGAGGTAGCACAGCACGCCCGTGTCCGTGAAATAGACCTTGGGCGTCTTGATGAGCCGCTTGCCCACATTGGCGGCGTAGGGGCGCACGACGACGACCTGGTAGGTGGCTTCGAGCACGCTCAGCCACGCCTTGGCCGTGTTGATCGCGACGCCGAGGTCTCGCGAGATGTCGGCGAGGTTCAGCAACTGTCCGCTCCGGGCCGCCAGCACCTGCAGGAACGCCTGGAAGAGGGACAAGTCGCCCACCTGGCGCAGCGTCCGGACATCCCGCTCGAGGTACGTCTGAACGTAACTGGCGAGCCAACGCCGCGCATCCCTCTTCGTTTCGACGACGACCTCCGGATAGAAGCCGCGGAGCAACGTTCGCCACAGTCCCGGCCCGTGCAGCGCCGCACCCGGCCGCGGTCGAGGCCGGCCGCCCCAGATGGGCCCCGCAACCCGGAGCCGCTGAATCTCCCGGCCCGAGAACGGCATGAGACGGAAGATGCCCGCGCGCCCTGCCAGGGACTCCGACACGCGCTGGGCCATCAGCAGGTCCTGGGACCCCGTCAACACGTACGCCCCGCGGCGCCCGCGGTCCTCGTCGATGCGTTCCTTGACGAACGAGAACAGCTCCGGTGCCTGCTGCACCTCGTCGAGGACCACGGGGGCCGGATGAAGATCGAGGAATCCGCGAGGGTCGGAGCCGGCCGCCGCGCGGACGTCCGGAGGATCCAGCGACACGTAGGCGTGCGTCCGCCCGAAGAGGTGCGTGAGCAGGGTGGTCTTGCCGGCCTGCCGGGGCCCCGTCAACACGATCGCCGGGAACTCCCTGGCGGCGCGGAGCAGCGCCGGCTCGATGGATCGGGGGACGTAGGACGAGGCAGGCATGTGTGCAATTATGCATTTCAAATGCATAATTGCAAGCCCCGCGAGTACTCGTGGGCGAGGCCGGCGGTGCGCGAGGCCGAGGCGCCAGCCCGAACGCCAGCACGTCGGCGGACAACACGCGCCTCTGGGCCGCCCTCCAGCAGGCGAGTGGCGGTACCTGGGCCGGCTGCGTCTACGACCTCGGTCGCATCGTAGAGGTCCTCGTCGCCGGCCTCGAGGCGCTGAGGGGGAGGGATCCTGCTGTATGATGGCGCCCATCACGGCCAGGACGGCGGAGACACACGCGCAGGAGGGGCCCTCAATGGCAAAGCACCTCAAGACTCGTCGGGATGCGCTCCGGAAGATTGTCGGGACCATGGCAGCGGCGGCCGCGCTGTCGGCCGCGCAGATGGAGGCGCTCCTCGCCCAGGTCAAGAGGGTCCCCGACCTCACGAGGTTGCGCAACATCCGCACGACCGACAACTCGGTCAAGGCGCTCAAGATCATGCTTTCGCCGAGGGGCCAGGCCGCCCGCGTGTTCGAGAGCGAATTCGGGCGCAAGCCCGCGATGAAGCCGTCGCGGAACATTGGGTGTGAAGCTGTCTGTCCAGCTCATCTGGGAGTGGGCGGCGCCTGCCCCGAGCTGGAATGCTCACTGGTCGTATGCAACGGGCTCAATCTGGGCTCGAAGGTCGAGGTCGGCGCGGAGGTCATGCAGCAGTCGCAGAGGCGCACGAACGCGGCGTCGGGCGACTGCGACAAGGGGTTCGACAAGAGCAGCGGATGCCCCGGATACTGGCCCTGCACGGATGGACTCAACAAGTGGGACAAGGCGCAGTGGCTCCGTGACAGGCAGACCGACCAGTACATCATGGGCCTGATGCGCGAGTTCGGCGTGAGCAGGGCCGAGGACCTTGCGGCACAACTCGAACAGACGCTCGCCGACCGCCGCGTGGGACGCTGACAGGGCCTGGCATCGGTCTGCGGAAGCGGCTCACTGAGGCGATGAAGCCCTCGCGGTTCAATATCCGCTCGACGCTCGCGGACGGAGGTGCGCTGCACCTCAACTTCTGGACGCTCGCGCTGCTGGCGCTGGACCCGCCGGCGGCCCGCAAGGCCGTGCTCATCCTCGACGACCCGGCGCGCCACGCGGGCGCTCGCGGGCACCGGCGCCTTGCCCGGCTGCTCGCGAAGAACGGCTTCCTCGTCGCCGACGACATCGACGAGCTCGCGCCTCTCCGTGCGGGCTACCGGGCCTTCCAGACCGCAGCCGACGACCTGTCGCTGACCATCCTGCCGACGCTCGCGTGCAACTTCGACTGCACGTACTGCTATGAGGGGCGGACGCACCGCGGCCGGATGACGCGGGCCGTGGAGGATGCGCTGCCGCCCTTCGCCGCGGCACGGCTGCCGCGAGGCGGCCACATGGGCGTCACGTGGTACGGGGGAGAGCCCCTGCTCGCCAAGCCGGCCATCGAACGGCTCTCGCGGGCCTTCCTCGCGCTCTGCGCCGAACGGGGCGCCCGCTACGACGCCCGCATCATCACCAACGGCTACCTGCTCGACGAAACCGCCGCGCGCTGGCTGAAGGACCTCGGGGTGACGGGCGCGCAGGTGACGCTGGACGGGCCGCCTGACGTCCACGACCGCCGCCGTCCACTGGCCTCGGGCGGCGGCTCGTTCGCGGCCATCGTGGACAACCTCCAGCAGGCGGCCGACGTCCTGGAGATCACGATCCGCGCGAACATCGACGACGGCAATCGCGCGGACGTCGGCGAACTGCTGGATCGGCTCGTCGAGCTGGGCCTTGGGCACAGGGTCTCCTTCTACGCCGGCCAGACGACGCCGCTCGGCTCGACCTGCGCCGATGGGGCCAACGACTGCCTGCAGCCCGAGGCGTTCTCGCTCGTTACACTGGAATCATCGCTCGATCTCACCAGGCGCGGACTCCTCGACGCCGTCAGGCCCCGAGCCGCAAACGGACCGTGCGGGGCCGTCCGCGGCAACTCGTTCGTCGTGTCGCCGGATGGCGGGCTGTCCACCTGCTGGGAGGAGGTCGGCGATCCCGCGCGCTACACCGCGCACCTCCTCGAGCCGCAGAGCGAACAGATGGAACGCAACCGCCGCTCGTGGGCGGCCTTCGATCCGTTCGATCTCGAGTGCAGGGACTGCCGGGTGCTCCCGATCTGTATGTCGTGGTGTCCCCGCAGGGTCCGCGAGACCGGCACCCTGCCGTGCCCGGGATGGAAGCACCACCCGGATGAACACCTGCTGAACGAGTACCGCTTGCGCCAGCTTGATCAGGAACGGCAGGTCGCGATTGGACTCGCGGAGCTCAGGGACGCCCTGCGCCGCTCGCGCCCGTCCTCGCCGCGAGCCGTTCGAGGCGATGGCGCGTCAGGCGCAAGTGCAGGACGGGGTAGACGTTGATGAGCAACTGCGCGGCCGACACGACGACCAGCGCGCCCCATCGTCGCTCGACGCCCAGGTAAGCCATGTAGGGCAGCACCAGTGCCGCCGCCCAGAAGTGGGACGCCTCGGCGGCCTCGAGCTCGGCGCCGACTCTCGCAGAATCGGCGGTGCCTCTGCGCAGGTAGACGTCCCGATTGAACAGCCGCAGCGGCGTCCTGCGCAGCAGCGTGCCGTACAGGGGAACGCCGAGCGCGCGATACACGCCGCCGCCGGTCTCCCATCGCCGAAGCGTCCGCAGCGGGCGAGGCATCCTGGGCATCCAGAGCGGCTGCGCCACGAACACCAGTCCGAGGAAGCAGATCATCGCCAGGATCACGAACCACGGCGAGTCGAGGCTGAACGGCACGAACCGCCGCGCCAGCCCGAACGCCAGCGCGTAGCCAGCCGCCACTCCCAGTAACCGTGCCCAGTCTCCGCACGCGCGCATCGCTGGATCTTGCACTCTGCGTGCCGTCGCGCGCAACGGCAGACCGCCGGTCGCAGGCGCACAAGACCGCTCGGCGCGCGCGGCTCGAGCGCCTGACCTCGGCGATGCCCCCCGAGGCCGCACACGGGCCTTCGCGGCGCGGCCGGTTCCAGCCCGCACGCCGGGTTGACTCCCGCCGGGGGCGCGCAGTACTGTCCACGCTCAGAAGCCCGTGCGACTCATGATTGGACTGACGACGCTCTCGCTGCTGGCGGCCTGCCCGCACGCCGCCGATGGCGCATCCGTATCGCCCCGTCCGACGACGGACGCGGCCGCGGCAGCGGCCCCGCGCGGCCAGAATGCCGCGCGACACCTGCCCGATCGGTCCAGGCCCGAGGCGTCAGCCGGCCCACAAGAGGAGTCGGCAACTCTGCCGGAACGCGCGGGTCCCTGGGTTCGCTCCACCGCCTGCCGCCGCATCACCGAAGACACGATCTTCGACTACATGGACGGCGCCGGCGAGCTGTACCTCGCGTATCGCTTCTCGCACCTCGACGTGTGCGACTACGAGGCGCCGGAGGCATCACTCGGCACGATCCAGGTCGAACTGTATTGGATGACGCACGCCGACGATGCGTTCGGGCTGCTGTCGACGGATTGGGGAGGCGAGCCCGTCGATCTTCGCGGAGGACCCGGGCCCGCCGGCCCCGCGATCGCCGGGGGCGCCGGCGCTGCGGCGTCAGGACGCGGTCCCTCGGTCCCCCCGCACGACGCGCTCTACGGAGGCGGCCTGCTCCGGTTCTGGAGCGGCAGCCTCTACGGCCGCATCATGGCCACGCGCGAGTCGCCCGACTCGCGCGCCCAGGTGCTCGCCATCGCGACGTCCATCGTCTCGAAGCGGCCGGCGAACGAAGGTCCTCCCGCGATCCTGTCCAGGGTGCCGCCCGGGTTGGGCCGCGAGTACACGCTGCGACCCGACCGCACGTGCTTCTTCCGGTCGCACTACATCCTGAACTCCGTGTACTACCTGGCGCCGGACGACGTGCTCGGCTTCGGCCCGGCGGTCGATGCCGCGATGAGCGAGTTCAGATCCGTCCGCGCCGGCGTGCGCCCTCTCCGCCTGGTTCAGATCCTGTACCCGTCCCCGGATGCCGCAGCCGCCGCGCTGCGAACCTTCCTGGGTGCCGTCCAGCTTCCCACGGCCGCGGCTGGCGCCGGAGCGGGTGCGCAGGCGGCCGCCGCGAAGTCCGACGGCGGCTGGACCGGCTGGGCCGCCGGAGGCCGCGCCCTCGCGATCGTGCTCGATGCCGCTGCCGAAGCGGATGCGAAGAAGCTGGCCGCCGCTGCGCTGGCGGCGCTCGTCGAACGCTAGAGAGGATGGCCATGAGCAACGAGTTCCCGATCACTCGCCGCGACTTCGTGAAGGGCACCGTCG
>CAZBIP010000221.1:3117-5622 GCA_964491885.1 uncultured Vicinamibacterales bacterium | reverse complement strand
GCTCAGGCCTTGATGATCGGCCGGTAGGCCTCGGCCAGGATCTGCCAGAGCGTGATGAAGAACGCGGCCACCAGCGGCCCGACGATGAAGCCGGGCGCGCCGAAGAAGCCGATCCCGCCGAGCGTCGAGACCAGGATCAGGAGGTCCGGCATCTGCGTGTCGCGCCCGACCAGCCGCGGCCGCAGCAGGTTGTCCACGCTGCCCGACACCGCGCCGCAGACGAGCGTCAGGACGACGGCCTCCCAGACCCGGCCCGTCAGCGCCAGCAGGATCGCCGCCGGCACCCAGACGAGCGCGCCGCCGATCGCCGGCACCACCGACAGCACGATCATCACCACGCCCCAGAACGTCGGCGCCGGCAGGCCGACGATCCAGAACGCGATGCCGTTGATCGTGCCCTGGATGACCCCGATGAGCAGCGTCCCCTTCACCGTCGCCTTCGTCACCGACGCGAACCGGTCGGTGAGCCGCGAGCAGTCGCCCTCGCTGAACGGCAGGTACGACAGGACCGCCCTCAGGTAGCGGTCGCCGTGGATGAAGAAGAAGAACATCGCGTACAGCATGATCGCGGCGTGGAACAGGAAGACGACCGTCCCGCTCGTCGCGGCCGACACCTGCTTGACGAGAAACGTGCCGAGGCTGGAAATCACCTGGGCGGCCCGCTCGGCGATCTGCGGCAGCATGGGCTCGATCCGCTCGCTGCCCGGGATCATCGCGAGCTGATCGCGCAGCAGTTCCGGGTTCTCCAGGTACGGCTTGATCATGTCGCCCACGTTGTTGCTGAGCGAGACGGCCTGCCGGACGACGATCCCGGTGAGGGTCGTGAGGGGACCGAAGACCGCGACGATGGCCAGCGTCAGGGCCAGGACGGAAGCCAGGGTGCGCCGGCCGCGCAGCCGCCGCAGCAGCCACGCGTAGAGCGGGTACATCAGGCCCGAGAGGACCGCGGCAAGCAGCAGCGTCATCAGGAAGCCGCGGATCATGGCCAGGAACAGCAGCGAGATCCCGGCCACGATGAGCACGAGGAAGAGCTTGCGGAAGCGGTCGTCGGTCACGCGCCCGATCATACCTCCGGCGGGCGCGGGCGGCGCGGGCATCCTCGGGGGCGCCGGCATCCCCGGGGCGCAGGCCACCCGGATCCCGCGATCGGCTAGAATCGGCCCTGCGCCCGGCACGATCCCGTGCCGCACCGCGAGCGGAGGTCGCCATGGCTGTACGCACGCACGAGGGCCCGGCCCGGGTTCCCGAGTGGGTCGTCGCGGAAATGCCGCCGGGCTACGAGACGCGGCTCTCGGAGATCCGCCGCCTGTCGGCCGATCTCGACGAGATGGACGGCATCGGCCGCGTCCTCTGGGAGGGCGGGGAACACCTCAGGAACGCCGTGCGCGCCGTGTTCGGCGCGGTCAAGTGCGAGGTGGAGCCGGCGCCGGACCCGGCAGGGCCCATCGTCGTGAAGATCGGCGGCCCGCGTCGCCTGGTGGTGCTCGTGTCGGAGGCGGCCGCGCCGCTCCAGAAGAAGGACGAGGACCTCGCGCGGGTCTTCCGGGCGGTGCAGTCGGCCGGCGCGGACGATCGCGTGGTGCTGGTGGCCGGCAACGATCCCGCGAAGGCGCCCGCCGGCCGGCCCGATCCCGCCGATCCCGCCGCCCTCACGATGATCGAGCGCATGGGCGCCAACCTCGTGACCGGCGCGACGCTCTTCAAGCTCTGGCGGCTGTCGTACGAAGACGCGCCGAAGGCGAGGAAGCTCCTCGAGACCCTGCACGCGCAGGACGGCGGCCTGGTGCCGGTCCCGCCGCGCTGACGGGGCGGGCGGTCCCGGCGAGCGCGAAGGAGAAGCATGACTCCCGTGGCACATCGCGGCGGCGGCCGTCGCCGGACGGCGGTCGGAGCGGCGGCCATCGCCGCCCTGCTCGTCGCGCTGCAGGCGCACGCGCCCGCGCAGACGCCGCTGAACCTGTACGGCCGCGGCGCGACCGGGGCGAACGGCGTCGTCGCGGCCGCGAAGCCCGAGGCGTCGCAGGCCGGCATCGCCATCCTGAAGCAGGGCGGCAACGCCGTGGACGCGGCCGTCGCCGTCGGTTTCGCCCTCGGCGTCCTCGAGCCGAACGCGTCGGGGATCGGCGGCGGCGGCTTCATGGTGATCAAGCTCGCCTCCATGAAGGAGGCGGTGGTCGTGGACTTCCGGCCCACCGCCCCCGCCGCAGCCACCCCAAACATGTACCGGCTCGACGAGCGCGGGCGCCCGATCGGCGACGCGTCGGTCGAGGGCGGCCTGGCCTCGGCCGTGCCGGGCGAAGTCAAGGGCCTGCTCTACGCGCTCGAGCACTACGGGTCGGGAAAGCTCACGCGCGCCGAGGTCATCCAGCCGGCCGTCGACTGGGCCGGGCGCGGCGTGCCGGTCACGGTCAACCTCGCGCAGATCATCAAGGACAACTTCGCCAAGCTGACGAAGTACGAGCACGGCCTGGCGATTTACGCGCCGGACGGGTTCCCGCCGGAAAT
>CAZBIP010000221.1:0-3017 GCA_964491885.1 uncultured Vicinamibacterales bacterium | reverse complement strand
GTCGAGCAACTGAACCTCTCGGCGCTCGGCGAGCAGAGCGCCGCGTCGGCGCACGCCTGGGCCGAAGCCTGCAAGCTGGTCTTCGCCGACAGGGCGGCGTACTCGGCCGACCCGGACTTCGCGCGCGTGCCCACGGACGGCCTCGTGTCGAAGGCCTACGCGAAGACGCTGGCGGCCCTCATCAGGCCCGGCGCGGTGATGGCGGCGCCTGTCCCGCCTGGCGACCCGGCGAAGTACGAGTCGGGCTCGACCACGTCCTTCAGCGTGATGGACAAGGACGGCAACATGGTGGCCGTCACCAAGACGATCAACATGTTCTTCGGCTCGGGCGTCGTGGTGCCGGGCACGGGCATCATCATGGGCGACGACATGGACGACTTCGACGTCCGGCCTGGCCCGGTGAACGCGATCCAGCCGGGCAAGCGCATGCTCTCCAGCATGAGCCCGACGCTCGTGCTCGATCCGCAGGGTCGGCCGTTCCTGTCGCTCGGGTCCCCCGGCGCGACGCGCATCATCCCGACCCTCGCCCAGGTCATCTCGAACGTCGTCGATCGCGGCATGCCGATCCAGGCGGCGATCAGCGCGCCGCGGCTCTTCCAGGGCCGGACGGGCGGATTGTCGATGGAGGGCCGCTACTCGATCAACGCCTACAACGGGCTGGTCACGCTCGGCCACGCCGTCGCGGTCAGCCCGGACTACGATGCGTCGTACGGCGGCGTCCACGCGGTGCTGTACGATCACCACGCGAAGGTCCTGCACGGCGGCGCCGACCCGCGCCGCGACGGGCAGGCCGCCGGATACTGACACTGACCACACCGCCGGACGCCGGCACCATGGAGCGCACCGTGAAGACATCCCTCGCCACCGCCGCGGCCGCCGCCTGCGCCGCCGCCCTCGTCCTCGCCGCCCCGGCAACCGCCGGCGCGCAGTCGTCCGCCCTGAAGGCGCCGATTGCCGAGAAGCCGGCCTTCGTCACGACGGTCGGCCAGAGCGCCGACATCGAAATGGTGAAGGTGCTGCTCACCCGGGCCGGGGTGCCGCACACGGCCAACGCCCAGGCGAAGGCCGCCGACGTCGCAGCCTCGGGCGCGAAAACCCTTATCGTCGTCCTCGGCGGCAGCACCAAGGGCCTGGGTGCGGCGGGCATCTCGGTGGACGCGGAACTGGAGCGCGCCAAGGCGGTCCTGGCCGAGGCGAAGCGGCTGAAGCTGACCATCATCGGCATGCACGTGGGCGGCGAGGCCCGGCGCGGCCAGCTCTCCGATCGCTTCATCCAGGCCGCCGTGCCCGCCTGCGACTACGTGGTGGCGACGGCCGAGGGCGACAAGGACGGCTTCCTCACGAAGCTCTGCGGCGCCGCGATCCCGCTCGACAAGGTGGAGCGCATGTCGCGCGCCATCGAGCCCCTGAAGCAGGCCTTCAAGTAGCGTGAGCACGCCCGACGCCCTGCTGCTCCTCCTGACGGCCGGCTGTTTCGTCGCGCTGGTCCTCGCGGCGAAGCTGCCGGTGTCGCTGAGCCTGGCGGCGACGTCGATCGTCCTCGCCCTCGCGGCGGGCAAGGGCGTCCCCCTCGGCCACCTCGTCGAAGGCACGTTCAGCTACCTCGACGTCGTGCTCGTGCTCTTCGCCGCGATGATCTTCATGAAGGTCATCGAGGCGAACGGCCTGCTCGCCGAGCTGACGCAGAGCCTGGTCGTCCTGCTCGGCCGCTCCCCCGCCCTTCTGCTCGTCGCGCTCACGGTGGTCATCATGTTCCCCGGCATGATCACCGGCTCCTGCACCGCCTCCGTCCTCGGCACGGGCGTCATCGTCGCGCCGGTGCTGATGCGCATGGGGCTGCCGCGCGACACGGCGGGCGCGGTCATCTCGAGCGCCGCGGTCTACGGGATGATCGCGCCGCCGGTCAACGTGCCGGTGATGATCATCGGCGGCGGCATCGACATGCCGTACGTCGGCTTCGGCCTCATCCTCGCCGTGCTCACCGTCGTCCCGGCCGTGCTGACGACGATGTGGCTGGTGAGGGGAAAGGTGGAGCGGACGAAACTGGCCGAGGTGGTGGAGGAGAGCCGGGCCGAGTTGGCCGCGAGTCCCTTCAGGGGCGGACGCCGAGCCTGGCTGTACCTGCCGCTCGCCGTCATCGTCGTCCTGATGGTGGGGCCCCGGACGTTTCCGCAGTGGTTTCCCGACCCCAGGCTTCCGCTGACGTTTCTCATCGGCGCGGCGCTCGGCCTCGTGACGGGACGGCGCGTGTCGCTGCCCGGGGCCGCGCGCGCGGGCGTCGGCGAGATCCTGCCCGTCGCCGGCATCCTCGTCGGCGTGGGCATGCTGATCGAGATGCTGACGCTGACGGGCCTGCGAGGCGCCATCGTTGTCGGGGCACTGTCGATTCCGAGCGTCTTCCTGTTCGCGAGCATCGCGGTGATCCTGCCGCTCTTCGGCGGGATCTCGGTGTACGGCGGCGCGAGCGTCCTCGGCGTGCCCTTCGCGCTGGCGCTGCTCGGGCGCAACCAGATCGTGGTGCTGGCGGCGCTCTCGCTCATCGGCGCGATGGGCAGCTACATGCCGCCGGTGGCGTTCACGCCGGTCGTCGCCGCCGGCGTCGTCGGGGAGCCCTACCTGGGCATCGTGCGGCGGTGCGTCGTGCCGGCCATGGCCGCGGTCGTTCTCGGGACGCTGATTCTGGTCTTCGCGGATCCGGTCGCGAGGGTGTTCGGATTATGAGCCTGATCACCATCGTCTACAGGGTCATCGTGTCGGCGGCCGTCGTGATCGTCGTAGCGGAGCTTTGTTCCGAGCGCGGGCTGAAGGAGAAGCTCAACGCGGGCCTCGTCCTCATCCCGCTGATCCTGCGCGCGCTGATGGTGGCGTAGGCGGGTTCCCACATGGACGCCGGACGCCACGACACCGGACGAGCCGCCACCAGGCCAGACTCCGCTCCGCCGGGCGCCTCCGCGAGGAACGCTGCGGCGTCGCTGGCCGTCCTCGCGCTGTGCCTCGCCATCGTCGCGGCCGTCGTC
>CAZBIP010000220.1:3730-5642 GCA_964491885.1 uncultured Vicinamibacterales bacterium | reverse complement strand
ACGCCGGCCGGGGGGCGGGTCCTGTCGCCCATCACCCCCGCCCGTGCTCGCGCGCGAAGTCGTGGGTTCTCGGAGCCCCGGTTTTTCGTGCTGATGGAGCCCAGGTTTTTCGTGCCGATGGAGCCCCGGGTCTTCGTGCTGATGGAGCCCCGGGTCTTCAGACCCGGGGATCGGGCGCCTGCTGAACTGCTGGAAATACGTCAGGCACTTGTCGCGCCAGGCGGCGGCGTCGGCGGCCTGCCGGCGGAGCTTCGCCAGCACCGCGGCGTGACGCGCTTCGTCCACCTTGCCGCCGAGCGCCTCCCACTGCGCGGCCATCTCGCCGGCGAGCCTCGCGCCGCGCGAGTAGTGGCGGACCAGGCCTTCCCAGAGCGTGCCGCCGGAGCGGAGCGGGTAGTCCCAGGGCAGGCGGTGGAACCAGAGCAGCAGGTGCTCCGGCGTCGTCGCCGGGTCGTTCCACTCGTCGCGCATGGGCGGCTGGTACTGGCCGACGGCATTGCTGCCCTTCGTCGTGCGGTCGAAGCCGATCGCCTCGGGGCTGGCGCGGTGGTAGTAGATCGCCGACCAGTCCTCGCGGCGCGGATCCGGGTTCTCGGGCATCGGCGCGTAGTGGTCGCCGCCGATGAGGTGATGCAGCCCCAGCGGCATGGTGTAGTCGACGTACGCCTCGCGCGAACCGAGCATGAGCGACCGGATGGCGGCTGCCGCGGACGGGTCGTGCGTCCACGTCATCGCGATCCACTCGCCGGCGATCCGTTCGGCGGTCAGGCCGGGATTCCACGCAAGACGCCCATAGGCGTACCAGTTCGCCTGCCCGAAATCGTGCCCCGTCCAGTTCGCGTCGCTCCCGGTGTTGGCGACGCCGGCCATCCCCGAGCGGCGGTAGCCGTGCAGGCTGCCGTCGACGACGCGTGCGACGGTGGAGCCGGGGCCCTTCGCGCGGGTGTCGGCGTCGAGGAACTCCTTCCACATCGGCGCCAGGTAGACGAGGTGCGTCGAGTGCCCGAGGTACTCCTGGGTGATCTGGAGTTCGGCCAGGAGCGGCGTGCGGGGCATGGCGCCGAAGAGCGGGCTGAAGGGCTCGCGCGGCATGAAGTCGAGCGGCCCGTTCTTCACCTGCACGATGACGTTGCCGCGGAACGTGCCGTCGAGCGGCACGAACTCGAGGTACGCGCGCTTCACGCGATCCGGGTCCACGTCGGCCGAGTAGACGAACGCGCGCCAGATGACGAGGCCCCCGTACGGGGCGAGGGCATCGGCCAGCACGTTCGCGCCCTCCGCGTGGGTACGCGCGTAGTCCTGGGGCCCCGGCTGGCCTTCGCTGTTCGCCTTGACGAGGAACCCTCCGAAATCCGGAATGAGCCGGTGGATCTCGTCCGCCTTGTCCTTCCACCAGCGCGCGACCGCCGGGTCGAGCGGGTCGGCCGTCGGCAGCCCGCCAATCACCCGAGGGGCGGCGAAGTTCGCCGACAGGTAGACGCGCAAGCCGTAAGGCCGGAGCACGTCGGCCACCGCGGCGGCCTTCTGCAGTCCGGCCACGGTGAGCGCCTGCGGGTTCGCGTTGACGTTGTTCAACACGGTGCCGTTCAGGCCAAGCGAGGCGTTCGCGCGGCCGTACTCCGCGACGCGAGGGTCCACGCGGCCGGGCAGGTCGGCCCACTTCCACAGCGACGTCCCCGCGTACCCGCGCTCGATGCTGCCGTCGAGGTTGTCCCAGTGGTTCAGGAGGCGCAGCGCCATCGCGGGCCGCTCCGCGACATCGAGCGACGCGATCGCCTGCCCAGTCTGGAGGAGCCGGAGAAAGTGGAACGTGCCGTACAGGGCGCCGGCCTCGGTCTCTGACGCGATGACGATGGCCGCGCGGCCGCCGACGTGCGCCGAACGGATGAGGTAGCCCTCGGGGCCCAGCGAC
>CAZBIP010000220.1:0-3630 GCA_964491885.1 uncultured Vicinamibacterales bacterium | reverse complement strand
GACTTCGCAAGCGAACGGCGATAGTTGCCGGCGGAAACTATACCACCGATTCCGCCGGCGGGGCGCCGGCTCCGCACGCCCCGCGGACTCGCGCGTCCAGCGGCGGTGCAGACGGCGATCCTGACGGGTCTTCTCTGGTATGCTCGCGCCACAATCTCCAGGGAGGCGCGCGTTCATGACCGCCACACGCAGGACCCGGCACACACCCGCATTCCGGTTCGCCACCACGCTGGCGTGGCTCACGCTGCTGTCCGCAACCGCCTACGGCCAGGGCGCGCCCGGGCCGGGCGCGTGTGCCGACCTGCTGAGGTTCCAGCTGCCGGGAACGGCGCTCGAGATTACCAGGGCCGAGTCCATTCCGGCTGGCGCGCCGATCGCGGCAGGCGGGCTGCCGGGAGCGCCCACCATGCCGCTGCCGGCCCACTGCCGGGTCGAAGGCGTCATCGACCGGCGGGAGGGTGTGGGAGGCAAAGCCTATGGCATCGGATTCGCAATCGCACTGCCCGACGACTGGAGCGGCCGGTTCCTGTTCCAGGGAGGCGGCGGGCTGAACGGGTCGGTCGGCCTCCCGGTTGGCGCGTCGGCTGCCGGCGACACGCCGGCGCTCATGCGCGGTTACGCCGTCGTGGCCACCGACAGTGGCCACAAGGGCAGCGTGTTCGACGGTTCGTTCTTCGAAGACCAGCAGGCGAGCCTGGACTTCTACTACGTTGCGATTGGCCGCGTCACCGAGGTCGCGAAGCGCGTCGTCGCCACGCATTACGGCCGCGCGGCCGAGCACGCCTACTTCGCCGGTTGCTCGACGGGCGGCCGCGAGGCCATGGTCGTGACGCAGCGGTACCCCACGTCCTTCGACGGCGTCGTGTCGGGGAATCCCGCGATTCGCACGGGCTACTCCAACCTGGCGCTCGCGTACATCGGCGCGGTCTTCGCGCAGGCCGCCGGCAGGGACGCAGCAGGGAAGCCCGCCGAGTTGTTCTCGGCGGCGGACCGGACGCTGATCGTCGATGCCCTGCTCGATGCCTGCGACGACAAGGACGGGATCAAGGACGGGATGATCTTCGACAGCCGCGGTTGCCGGTTCGACCCGGCTGCGCTCGTCTGCAGAGCGGGCCAGACCGCCGGCTGCCTGGCTCCCGCGAAGGCGGAGGCACTGAAGACCGCGTTCGCCGGCCCGAAGGATGTCCGGGGCAACCAGATCTACCCCGGCTTCCCGTACGACGCCGGCATCGCGCAGGGCCCGCCGGGTCTGCCGGGCCTGCTCTTCGGCCCGCGCATACCCGTGAGCCAGCCGTTCAGCGCTGCTGAGTTCGACGTGGACCGGGAAGCCGTCAGGATCGCGGCCGGCGTGGACCAACTGATCGGCGACAGCATCTGGACGAAGCTCTCGACGTTCTCGGGCCGGGGCGGGAAGCTGCTCTTCTACCACGGCTCGAGCGACCCGTGGTTCTCGCCCCTCGACACGCTGGGCTACTACGAGCGCATGACGCGCGACAACGGCGGCCCCGACAAGGTCCTGCCGTGGAGCCGCCTCTACCTGGTGCCCGGAATGGGCCACTGCGGCGGCGGTAGCGCGGCGCTCGACCGGTTCGACATGCTGACGGCAGTGACGAACTGGGTGGAGAAGGGCATCGCGCCGGATGCGATCGTCGCGACCGGCCGGGCGTTCCCCGGCCGCAGCAGGCCGCTGTGCGCGCATCCCGCCCACGCGCACTACACGGGGCAGGGCGACCCGCAGGACGCGAAGAACTACGTCTGCAGGCAGTAACATCGGGCCGAAGCCGGCACTGGCGCCCGGGCGCTCAAGCCGGCGCGCACCGATGTCCTGCGCACGGCCCGCGGACGGGCACTACCGCTTCGCGCTCGGGTCGCCGGTTGGCGGAGGCGCCAGGTCCTCCTTCGCGGGCGGGCCCAGCAGTTCCGTGATGATCGGCTTCAGCGCGTCCGCCCACACCTGGTACGCCTTCAGCGAGGGATGGAGCTTGTCCGGGTTCATCATCCCCTCGACGATTACGCCGCTTGCGTCGGCCAGTTGGCCGTTGACGTTCAGGAAGCGGAGCGTCCGGCCATCGGCGAGCGCCGCCAGGTGTTCGTTGACCCGGTTGATGACCGGCATGAACGCCATGTTGTCGTTGCGGGGGAAGATGCCCGTGACGACAATCGTCGCGCTCCGGGCCCTGGCGCGCATGGCGTCCAGGACGGCCTGGATCCCGCGTGCGATCTCCGCCGCCCTGGCCTCGGCGTCGTCCCCGGGCCTGAACCTGCCTACGTTGTTGGTGCCGGCCTGCAGGACGATGACCCTGGGGTTCACGCCGTCGAGTTCGCCGTTCTGAATCCGCCAGAGGACGTGCTCGACCGAGTCGGCGCCCCACCCGAAGTTGGCGGCGTGCCATCCGAAGAAATTCTGCTTCCAGTTCGCCAGCAACTCCGGGTAATCCAGGGCGCCCCAGCGGCGCGTGATCGAGTCGCCCGCGAAGTAGGCGTCGATTCGGCCCTGCTTCGCCTTCTCGAGCAGCTGGGCGTGGGCCGCGAGCGAGTTCGGGTCAGTCCGGGGCGCCGGGACCCAAGGCGCGGCCGCCGGCGCGGGGGCAGGAGCCGGGGACGCGTATTGCAGGAAGCGGTTCGCCCAAGGGATGAAGTGCTTCCAGTTCGGCCTGTCGGTGTGGCCGCCGTCGTGCTGCCGCCACGCGAGGTGGCCGTCGAGGAGGCCCGTGTTCACGGGCGGCATCTTCGCTGTCTTGTAGTGCTCGTTCGTGCCCAGGTCTCTTGCGCCCAGCAGCCGGAACACCGGTCCCGCGGCGACGGTCGCCATGTAGCTGCCTTGCTGGTCGAGCCACTTCGCGTCGCCCTTCTCGGGGATGCCGTAGCTGATGAACGTGAGCCGCGGGGCGCAGAGGGCGATGAGCTGGTGCGAGTCGACCGGAATGTCGCCCGCGTTCCGGCTGCCGAAGACGGCGTCCGAGGCGCCGTATTTCAGGAAGTTGCCCGCCATCCAGTGGTACTCGCCGGAGCCCGTGAGGTTCTCGACCGCCTCGCCGAAGTTGCGACGGTGGGGCTTTGCCCCGCCCTCGCCCGACGAGCCGACCAGCACGACCGCGAAGCGCTGGTCGAACGCCATCGTGACGAGCGCGGCCTTGCCGTAGCGAGAGACGCCGTCGATCCCCACTCGTCTCGCATCGACGGCCCTGTCGGTCTCGAGGTAGTCGAGCGCGCGGGAGGCGCCCCAGGCCCACGCGCGCAACGTGCCCCAGTCGTCCGGCTTGCGCGGCTGCCCCTTGTTCACGAGGCCGATGATGCCGCGCGTCAGGCCGGCGCCGTTGTCGGCCTGGATGCTGGCCGGGCTGAGCGTGGCGTAGCCCCAGCCGGCGGCGAGGAGCTGCTCCGCGGGTGGAGGGTCGGCCGACGGATCGGCGGGCGGCACGAACCCGCCGCGGCCCGAGGGCATCGCGGGTGGAGTCTGTGACAGCCCCGGCCGCCCCAATCCGAACATGATCATCACGGGCACCGGCCGCTTGGCGGCCGCCGGCGTGACGAGCGTCATCTGGATTTCAACGGAGATGGCGGGGCACGCGGCGTTGTCCACGCGGCCGACGAGCTGCTTGCCGATGGCTTCGTGCCCGCCGACGAGCA
>CAZBIP010000219.1:0-5671 GCA_964491885.1 uncultured Vicinamibacterales bacterium | reverse complement strand
TTCCCTTGCAACGCCTGCGGGCCCGACACATACTTGCCCAGCCTGTCCGTCACGCAGGAAGCCCCCAGTCACGCAGGAGTCGCAAGGGACATGAGCCACCCCAGCCGCCGGGACTTTCTCCGGACGACCTCGGCCGCAATGGCGGCCGCTGTTGCCGTCACGCCCGCAACCGCCTCTCCCCGCCTCCGTTCCGAGGAGGAGAAACGGGCCAGGCTTGCCTCCAACTGCTACGCCTGCCGGGATGTGTTCAGCCGGGATGCCTTCAATCCGGCCCAGCCCCCTTCACCGGAGGCCAGGCAACTCCAGAAGAAGTACGGCTCGATCACCCTGCTCGACTTTCCCCGGTTCACCAGGGACAACTTCCCGGGGATCCGTTCCATCGATCTCCTCGCGGGACTGTTCGGCGACATCAGCGACCCCACCATGTTCAAGAAGCACACCACCTGGTGGGCCGGAAATCCGACCGACACGCTGGCCTTCGATCCCGATGCTCCGTCCTCGCGGAAGTGGCTGGAGCAGCTGGCCGGCCGGTTCGCGCAGACCGGCGTCAGCGGGTACCACATCTCCAACGACATTCCCCAGCACATGGCCGACCTGGATGATGAACGACGAAAAGCCGGGATCGCCGACGCCAAGGCGTGGATGAACGCCGCCTCCCGAATCGGGGTCAAGGCCATGCGGGTCAACACCGCCGGCCCCTTCATCGGCCCCTGCCCGGAGGCGGTGAACGGCCTGCCCCGCAACGACCTGATGGAGAAGCACCTCGACAAGGCCATCCTCTCCTACCGCGAACTGGCTGAATACGGGGACAAGGTCAACGTCATCGTGACCATCGAGAACCACTGGGGGCTCACCGCCAATCCCATCAACTCGAGGATCATCATCACCGAGGTCAACCACCCCCGCCTGGAAGCCTGCCCCGATTTCTGCAACTGGGAACACAAGTACATGCTCTACCACGCCCTGGACGACGTCATGCCCTACGCCCACACCATCGTCCACGCCAAGTACTGGGACCGATGGGAAGACCTGGACATCGAGCGGTGCGTCAAGATCCTGAACAGGCACCGTTTCCAGGGCCGGATCTCCCTGGAATACGAAACCGGCCCCTGGGACGGGATCGAGGGGACCAGGAGGCTTGCGGATGCCGTGGTCAAGGCGCTCTGATCGTGATGTGAGGCCGCGCCCCCTCGGCTGACGGCCAGCTAGCGGACGCAGACGCCGACGCCGGTGAAGGCGTTGTTGTTCTCCTTCGACTCGCGTACCGTTCCGGCAATGTCCGCGACGGCGTCGAAGTACTGGAAGCCGGCCGGGAGCGTGACGCGCTTGAACACGGTGATCGTCGTCTGCGGCGGGACCTCAGGCACGGCCACGTCGATCGAACCCAGCACGATTTGAGAGCACTTCGCCAGGCGCACTCTCGCCACGGAGGCGCGCGCGGTCGCGAAGGGGGCGTCGTTCTTCACCAGCAGCCTGAGCTGGCCGGACACCACAGAGGCGTTCACCACCTGAAGGTCCGGCAAACCGCCGTTGAACCAGGGCTTGCAGTTCATGAGCATCACGTAGGGGCCCTGCGCGAGGCTGACCACGCCGACCGCCTGGCCGGGCTCCAGAGGGGACGCCAGGGTGTGACTGCGTTCGGCGGCTTGCGGCGGCAGCCCGATGGACTCGTGGTACCAGATCTCGTAGTTGACGTGGATCACCGTCCCGGCGGGGATCGGCGCGGACAGGGAGTTTCTCGCCTCGAGGGTGTAGGCGGTGGTCGAGTAGGGTGGCGTTCCCGGGGTCACCGTCGAAATGCACGGGAGCTCAACCGCCGAGCGCGGCAAGACCGGTTTCGCGGCAGCGGGCACTTTCTGGCGCACGGCAGGCTTGGGGGGCGCCTTGGCCGCTTGCCCGTCGGCGGCATGGAGGCCCCCAGCCAGCAGCGCGGCGGCCGCCAACGCACCCGCATCGTCGACGTCTTCCGCGAGATCCACGTCGAGGACGATCTTGACCGGCGCGGCCGCGGAGACGCGGCCACCCGACGGGGCGCAGGATGCCTGGACGAGCGCGAGCGCGAGCAGCAGCACAGGTGTCAGGAGCCTCATGGTGCCCTCCCCGAGTCGCGAGTTCGAACGGCCCGGTTGTCAGCCCGGCTGGAGAACGATCAGGAACGGCAGGACCGACACCGGTTCTCCTGGTGCGCGGCACCCGCCAGCCGTGGCGCTACGCCTCCCCGGTCTCCGCCCACGGTTCGTCGAGGAGCGGCCGGGGGTTCATCGCTTTCGACAGCACGAGCTGCACGTCGCCGACGAGTCGTTCCGCGAAGGCCGCCTCGCACGACGCCAGGTAGTACTCCCACGTCCGGACGAACCGGGTATCGAACCCAAGCGCGCGGACGTCCTCGAGCCGCGCCAGGAAGCGCTCGCGCCACGCACGCAGGGTCCGGGCGTAGTGGGCGCCGATGTCCTCGGCATGGTGGAGCGAGAGGCGGGTGACGCGCGCGAGCGACCGGAGGATGGCCGACACCGAGGCCAGCTCCCCGCCCGGAAAGATGTACTTCTGGATCCAGTCCGGCGTCGCCAGGTACTGGCCGAACCGCCGGTCGGGAACCGTGATCGCCTGGAGGGCCATCGTGCCGTCGGGCGCGAGCAGGCGGTCGCACTGCCTGAAGAAGGCGTCGTAGTACCGGCGCCCGACCGCCTCGAACATCTCGATGGAGACGAGCTTGTCGTAGCGGCCCTGGACGTCGCGGTAGTCTTCGCGCAGCAGCGTGACGCGGTCGGGCCCGAGCTTCATCTGCGCGAAGCGCTCCGCGGCCCCCTCGTACTGCTCCTCGCTGATCGTCGTCGTCGTGACGCGGCACCCGTACTGCGTCGCCGCGTGGGCCGCGAACCCGCCCCATCCGGTGCCGATCTCGAGCACGTGGTCGGCGGGGCCAAGCCGGAGCTTGCGGCAGATCCGGTCGAACTTCTCGAGTTGAGCCTGCTCGAGGGTGTCGCCCGGCGAGCGGTAGATGGCGCAGGAATACGCCATCGACGGATCGAGGAAGAGGCGGTAGAACTCGTTGCCGATGTCGTAGTGCGCGTGGATGTTGGCGCGGCTGCCCGCCCGCGTGTTCGCGCGCCGCCGATGCAGGAGCAGGTCGCGCCACCGTCCCAGGGCCGTGAACACCCGATGCCGGTCCTCGACGAGCGCCAGGTTCCTGATGGCCAGCCGCAGGAACGCGACGAGGTCCGGCGACGACCAGTCGCCGTCCACGTACGCCTCGCCGAGGCCGATGTCAGAGCCGGCGAGGACCCGGCGGAAGAAGCGCTCGTCGTGCACCACCACGCGCGCGGCCGGCCCGGGACCGCCGGGTCCGAACGCGAGCGTGCGCTCCGGGCAGGCGATCTCCAGGCGGCCTTCCGGCAGGCGCCCGAGCGTGTTCGTCAGGATCGACATCGCCAGACGGTCGCGGCTGATCGTCACGCAGCGCTCCTGAAGCGGACGCTTCTGGGGCGTCCCTCGCTCGGCGGCGTGCCGGGGTGCGGCCGGTAGCGGACGCCCTTGAGCCAGAGACGAAGCGCCTCGAAGTGGATGGCCGTGATGGCCTTGGCCGTCGTCCACGGATAACGGACGAGCGTCCGCCGGATGACGGGAGCGGACCACGGCCGGCGGCGCAGGTCGAGCGTCGCGTCGAGCATGCGCGTGCCCGACTCCAGGACGCCGATGTGCACGAGCAGCCGTTCCCCCGGCGGCGCGATCAGGAACTCGTACTCCTGGTCCAGGGGCATGAAAGGGGACACGTGAAACACCTTGCGCGTCCGGTAGCGCCGCACGTCGCTCCCCGCGGCGCCGGCATGCGGAACCGCCTCCCGATCGGTCAGCCAGTAGTTGTGCGTCTCCCCGAACGTGTTGTTCACTTCCGCCAGCACGGTGTGCAGCCGGCCCTCGCCGTCGTAGCAGTAGAAGAACGACACCGGGTTGAAGCAGTAGCCGAGGTACCGGAGGTTCGTCAGCAGGTAGATCGGCCCATCCGGGAGCGCCACGCCCGCCGACGCCGCGTCGGCGGCCACCCGCTCGCGCAGCGGCCGCGAGGGATCGCCGAAGTGGTCGCGCTCGGCGAAGCTGGCCCAGTTCCACCTGTCGTGGCTCGTGAGCCGCGAGACCGCCATCGCCTCCGGAATGCGGTCGATGTCGAGGAACACCTGGAACACCGGGTACGTGAAGACGTGCGCCCGCGGCGCGTGGCGCGCGTGCCGCATGCGGCCGACGTAGACGCCGGGGCCGGGCGGGATCATGCGATCGACTCCGCCGCCCTGAGGCCGGAGCGCACGCCGTCCTCATGGAAGCCGTTGAACCAGTACGCCCCGCAGTAATGGGTGCGGTGGCGACCGCTCACCTCGCCCCACTGCGCCTGCGCGCGGAGCGCGTCGCCCGTGTAGAGCGGGTGGTGGTAGACCAGCTTGCGGATCACGCGCTCGGGGGCGACGAGCCCTTCGGGGTGCAGCGTGACGCAGTACTGGCGCGAGGCGCCGAGCGACTGGAGCCGGTTCATGTCATAGGTCAGCGTCACGGCGCGCTCGTCCGGCCCGAGATGGTAGTTCCACGACGCCCGCGCCGCGGGGCGCCGCGGCAGGAGCCGGGTGTCGGTGTGCAGCCAGGTGTCGTTCCGGCTCGTCCGGAACGCGCCGAACACGCGCGCCTCCGCCGGCGTCGGCTGCTCCAGGAGCGGCAGCACCTGGTCGCCGTGGCACGCGAACACCACATGATCGACCTGCAGTTCACCGTCCGCCAGCCGGACGGTCACGCCGGCCTCGGAACGCGACACGGTCCGGATGGCCGCGCCGGTGGTGGCGCGCTCCCGGTAGCGGGCCGTGAGCGGCGCGATGTAGCTCGAACTCCCGCCGCGGACGGCGCGCCACGGCGGGTTTCCCGTCACCTGGAGCAGCCCGTGGTTGTGGAAGAACCGCGCGAGCATCCGCGCGGGGAACGCCGTGATCTCGGCGAGCGACGTGGACCAGATCGCCGAGACCATCGGATAGAGAAAGCGGCGCCGGAACTCCGGCGTGAACCGTTCCTGCTCCAGCCACGCGTCGAGCGACGTCTCTCCGGGCCCTCCGCTGTCGTCGATCAGGCGGCGCGCGCGCCGGTGGAACCGGAGGATCTCGGCCAGCAGGCGGTAGTGCGCCGGACGGGCGAGGTTCCGTCGGTCGGCGAAGTACCCGCCGAGCCCGCGGCTGCTGTACTCGAATCCCGCCTCGAGATCGGACACCGAGAACGACATGTCGCTCGGCTGCGAAGCGACGCCGAGTTCGGCGAACAGCGCGACCATGTTCGGGTAGTTCGGCTCGTTGTAGACGATGAAGCCGGTGTCCACCGGGACGGGGCCGCCCGGTTCGTCCACGAGGACGGTGTGGGTGTGGCCGCCGAGACGGTTTTCCTTCTCGAGGAGGAAGACCTCGTGCGATGCCGAGAGCCGGTACGCGGCCGTCATGCCCGAGATGCCGCCGCCGATGACTGCGATTCTGCTCATGGTTCCCCGGCTCCCCAGGCACCGCGCGGGGGCTCGCGCGGATTGGCGGCGCGTACTCGGATGCGACCCGGCGAGGTGATCGCAGGGACTCGCGCCGGAGTCACCGTATTGTATATGGCCCCTGTTCGCGCCTGACATGCCCCCCTCGCCGAACCGGGCAGGGTGAGGCGC
>CAZBIP010000218.1:0-5692 GCA_964491885.1 uncultured Vicinamibacterales bacterium | reverse complement strand
GCCCAGCACTCCTCGGTCTGCTCGGTGCAGACGAGCTGGCTCTCCCCCACCGACAGGACGTCCACGCGGTCGATGTCGACTCCCTGCGCGGCCAGGAAGGCGCGGACCGTGTCCGCCCGCCGCATCCCGAGGCCGATGTTGTATTCGTTCGTGCCCCGCGGGTCGGCGCAGCCGTCGATGCGGATCTTCACGGACGGCCACCGCTTCAGCCACGCGGCGTTCTTCACCAGCGTCGCTTCCGCATCCGGCCTGATGTTCGACTTGTCGAAATCGAAATACACGTCGTCCAGCGGCTTCTGCGCGTTCACGTCGTCGATGGAGAGCTTCGCGAAGAGGTCGTCCTCGCTCGGCGCCGGTGGCGGAGCGGCCGGCCGCGTCGGCGCCGGCACCGCGACGGCAACTGGCCGAGGCGGCGCGGACGGCTTCGGCGCCTCCCACGGGATTGTCGGCGGCACGGCCACGTCGCCGAACACGATCCGGTACAGCAGGCGGCCCCGGTTCGCGTCGGTCGCGGGATACGAATACCAGGGCACGCCGGCGGCCACGCCGCGCATGACCCTGACTTCCATCCGACCGGTGTAGCCCTCGCCCGGCCCGACGCCGGTGACCTTGACGTCGTACCAGACCCAGTCCGGCCTCGACGCGTCGAGCCCGACCCAGCGCTCGAACTCGATCTGGCGGATGTGGCTGAACGGCACCTGGAAGTTGCCCGCGGGGCCCTTGACCCAGACGTACTGGACCCCGCCCTCGTCCCAGACCGTTTCGTTGATCCGGAAGTTGTCGACGGCCACCGCGAGTTCCGGGTTCGTCCGGTCCGGAAAGACGATGGCCTTGAAGCCGGCCGCTGCCGCAGAAGAGGCCGAGATCAGCGTGACGGCGGCGAGCGCCGTCAGGAACGCGAACGGATGCCTGCTCTTCACGATTGACGTATCGGCCGCTGGAACGCGGATCCCGCGTGTGTGCGCAGGACTGCTCAGTAGTGCAGCACGCTCACGACGCGTTCGCCGGCCAGCTGATCGCGCCCCTTCAGGCCGTCCAGTTCGAGCAGGAATACCAGCGCCTCGAGGCGCCCGCCCAGTTGCCGCACCAGCGAAGCGGCCGCCTTCGCCGTGCCCCCGGTGGCCAGCACGTCGTCCACGACGAGCACGCGCTGGCCCGGCGCGATGGCGTCCCGGTGGATCTCGATGGCGTCGCTCCCGTATTCCAGGTTGAACGACTCGCGCAGCGTCGCCGACGGCAGCTTCCCGGGCTTGCGGATCGGGCAGAAGCCCGCCCCGAGCCGCTCGGCCACCGGAGCGCCGATGATGAACCCCCGGCTCTCGATCCCGACGACGACGTCGATGCCCGACCCGGCGAAGGGGCCGGCCATCGCGTCGATCACGGCTTTCAACCCGTCGGGCTCCTTCAGCAGCGTCGTGATGTCGTAGAAGAGGATGCCGGGCTTCGGAAAGTCGGGAACCTGCCGGATGCGCGCTTTCAAGAAGTCCGCCGCGGTGCCGCTCTGTGCCATGGTGACGTCAGCCTTTGACTGAGAACTCGTGGAACCGCCCGGTCGCGGGAATGGCCTCGCGATCGACGGTGTCCACGCGGGCCCCCCGGGGCCCGGAGGCGATCTTCCACTCGAACCGGTCCAGGGCCTCGCGCTCGCCTTCGGCCACGATCTCGACGCTGCCGTCGGGCAGGTTGCGCACCAGGCCCGTCACGCCCTCGTGCCGGGCCGCGTCCCACGCGAACCAGCGGAAGCCGACTCCCTGGACCCGGCCGGCGATGCGATAGGCGCGCGCTTCGATCATGGGCAGGCGATTATAGCGCGGCCGCGCCCGTAATCTGTTGACCCGCGCTTGCCGTCCGCACTACGTTGTAACGCCATGAGCCACACCCCAGCGCGCGACGTCCTCACGCTCGGCGTCCCCGGGTTCACGTTCGCGGACCTTCACGCTCCCGAACGCCTGCGCGACCTCCACCGCGTCTTTCTGGACGAGGTCGGCGGCGCCGATCCGGACCTGCGCCGGCGCTGGGACGAGTACAGCAGGAATCCGGACGCCTCCAGGCCCGGTCCGGAGGTGTCACAGCTCTACGTGAGCATGGCTCCTCACGTCAGCCGCTTCGTGGCGAAGCTCTTCGGCGTCGAGGACGAGTGGCGCGCCATGGAGGCCGTGACCCGGGCGCAGGACGTCCTCTTCCGGTTCAAGGCCGACTTCGTCCGCCGGCGCGTCCTGCCGCTCGTGAAGGGCGGGAAGCCGGTCGAAGCGACCGACGCCGACGACGAACTCGCGGGTGCGCTCATCCAGGCGGAGGGTGAAGCCGACCGGGAGATGGCGCTCGCCCTCGCCGGCTGCCGCCTTCTCGATCGCGAGATCGCCGCCGGGAAGGCGGGCGACGAACCCGAGAAGGCCGCCGCGCAGTCGGCCATCGAATCGCTCGGCCGATGGTGCGCCGCGCGGATGCGCGAACCCGGGTACCGCTCGTGGGTCGCCTTCCGCCTGCCCGAGAACATCGACTATTTTGACCTGGTCGAGGTCGAACGCCGGCGTCCCGACATTCCGACGGCCATGGAGGGTCCGGCCTCCGAATTGCGCCGCCGCGACGGCTTCACGCTGACGGACCCCCGGATGGCCGGGCGCGAGGTGCTCGGCGAAGTCAACTACTGCGTCCTCTGCCACGAGCGCGACAAGGATTCCTGCTCGAAGGGGCTTCTCGCGAAGGATGGCACGCCGCAGTCCAATCCGCTCGGCATCGCCCTCGAAGGCTGCCCGCTCGACGAGCGCATCTCCGAGATGCACATGCTGCGCAAGCGTGGCGACGCCGTCGGGGCCCTCGCGCTCGTGACGGTCGACAATCCCATGTGCGCGGGCACCGGCCATCGCATCTGCAACGACTGCATGAAGGCCTGCATCTTCCAGAAGCAGGACCCCGTCAACATCCCCCAGATCGAGACCGGCGTCCTGACCGACGTGCTGCGGCTCCCGTGGGGCGTCGAGATCTACGGCCTGCTCACCCGCTGGAACCCGCTGAACGTGCGGCGCCCGTACGCGCTCCCCTACAACGGCAAGAAGATCCTCGTCGTCGGCATGGGGCCTGCCGGCTACACCCTCGCCCACTACCTCGTCAACGAGGGCTTCGGCGTCGTCGGCATCGACGGCTTGAAGATCGAGCCGCTGCCCGAGGCCCTCGTCGGCAGCGACATGGCGGCGCCACAGCCGGTGCGCGACTGGAAGGAGATCTACGCGCCGCTGGACGAGCGGCCGCTCGAAGGGTTCGGCGGCGTCTCCGAGTACGGCATCACCGTGCGCTGGGACAAGAACTTCCTCACCCTGCTGCACCTGACGCTCGCGCGGCGCTCGACGCTCCGGATGTACGGCGGCATCCGCTTCGGCGGCACGCTCTCCATGGACGATGCGTGGCGGTACGGGTTCGATCACGTGGCGATCGCGGCCGGGGCGGGCAAGCCGACCATCGTGGACATGAAGAACAACCTGCTGCGCGGCATCCGGCAGGCCAGCGAGTTCCTGATGGCGCTGCAGTTGACCGGCGCGTTCAAACGGAAGGCGTTCGCCAACCTGCAGGTGCGGATGCCCGTCGTCGTGATCGGCGGCGGCCTCACCGCCATCGACACGGCCACCGAAGCGATGGCGTTCTACCCGCAGCAGGTCGAGAAGATCGCGTGCCGCTACGATGGCCTGTGCGCCGTGTCGGGTGAGGCGGCCGTGCGCGCGATCTTCGACGAGGAGGAGCAGGGACTGCTCGACGAGTTCGTCGCTCACGGGCGGGCCGTGATGGCCGAGCGCGAGCGGGCCGCGGCGGCCGGCGAGACGCCCGACTTCCTGCCGCTCATGGAGAGCTGGGGCGGCGTGTCGCTCGTGTATCGCAAGGGCATGCTCGACTCCCCCGCCTACCGGCTGAACCACGAGGAGATCACCAAGTCGCTCGAGGAAGGCATCCGCTTCGTCGAACGGATGAACCCGGAGGAGGCGATTCCCGACGAGTACGGACACGTGTCCGCGATCCGCTTCCGGGAACAGATCAACGAGAACGGCAAGTGGCGCGAGGGCGAGCACGAGGTGACGCTGCCGGCGCGTTCCGTGTTCGTGGCGGCGGGCACGACCCCGAACGTGACGTACGAGCGCGAGTACCCCGGCACGTTCGAGATGGACGAGCGGAAGCGCTTCTTCAGGCCTCACGCCGCCCGGCGCGGCTCCGATGGCGCCATCACGCTCGAGCCGGCGAAAGAGGGCTTCTTCACGTCTTACGCGCGCGACGGCCGCTTCGTGACGTACTACGGCGACAACCACCCGCGCTACGCCGGCAACGTCGTCCGGGCGATGGCGTCTGCGCGCGACGGGTATCCGCACGTGGTTGGGCTCTTCCCCGAGGCCAGGCACGCGGTGCCCGAGACCGTCCGCGCCGCCCGCGCTGCCGACTGGGCTGAACTTACCGCCATCCTCGACTACGACTTCCTCGCGCGCGTCGAGCGCGTCGTCCGGCTCACGCCAACCATCGTCGAGGTCATCGTGAAGGCGCCGGCGCCCGCGCGGCACTTCCAGCCCGGTCAGTTCTACCGGCTGCAGAATTACGAGACGCTAGCGCCCAGGCTCGGCGCCGCCCCCGACGGACCGCGGATGCTGATGGAGGGTCTGGCGCTCACCGGCGCGTGGGTGGACAAGGAGCGCGGCCTGCTCTCGATGATCGCCCTCGAGATGGGGGTGTCGAGCCGCCAGTGCGCCTACCTCACGCCCGGCGATCCCGTGCTCGTGATGGGCCCCACCGGGTCGCCCACCGAGATCCCGCACAACGAGAACGTGCTCCTGGCAGGCGGCGGCCTCGGCAACGCCGTGCTGTTCTCGATCGCCAGGGCGCTACGGGCCAGTGATAACAAGGTGCTCTACTTCGCCGGGTTCAAGAAGGGCGAGGACCTCTTCAAGCGCGAGGACGTGGAGGCCGCCACGGACCAGGTCATTTGGACGACCGACGCCGGCGCCGAGATTCCGCCCAGCCGGCCGCAGGACGCGCACTTCCGCGGCAACATCGTCCAGGCGATGCTGGCGTTCGCGAAGGACGAACTCGGGCCTCAGGTCGTGCCGCTCAAGAGCGTCGATCGCATCATCGCCATCGGGTCGGATCGGATGATGGCCGCAATCAAGCTCGCGCGTTTGACGACGCTCGAGCCGTACCTGAAGGAAGACCACCTGGCCATCGCCAGCATCAACTCGCCGATGCAGTGCATGATGAAGGAGGTCTGCGCGCAGTGCCTGCAGCGGCACGTCGATCCGAAGACCGGGAAGGAGTCGATCATCTTCACGTGCTTCAACCAGGACCAGCAGATGGACCGGGTGGACTTCCCGAACCTGTCGGCGCGGCTGCGGCAGAACACGGTGAAGGAGAAGCTCGCCGCCCTCTGGTTCGACAAGCTGATGGCCGAGCGGCCAATGGAGCACGTCTAGGAAAGGGGCGAGGGACAAGGGGCACACCCTGCCGCCCCAATGGTAGCGGGTGAACCGCCGCGCCCGGAGTTCAGCTACCAGTACAGCAGCCAGACGCCGGCCGCCACGACCAGCGCAAGCACGACTGCCAGGACGGCCCACGTCTGCCACCCCAGGACGACGATGGGCTGTCGGCGAGGAGTCGTCATCGCTGCCTCCCTCGATCGGAACAGTGAACTGCGGTCTGCCTGGCCAGGGCAGGCTAATTGCCG
>CAZBIP010000217.1:2401-5723 GCA_964491885.1 uncultured Vicinamibacterales bacterium | reverse complement strand
GCCCCTTGTCCCTGTCACTAGCGCTCCCTCACCAGCAGCCACAGGAAGAACGGCCCGCCGACGACCGCGGTGATGATGCCGACGGGCAGCTCGACGGGCGCCATCACCGTGCGCGCCGCGACGTCAGCGGCAACGAGAAATCCGGCGCCGAAGAGCGCAGACGCCGGGAGCGTCACGCGATGGTCGGCTCCCACCATCAGGCGGACCAGGTGGGGCACGATGATGCCGATGAACCCGATGGGACCGCCCAGCGACACGGCCGCGCCGGTCACCATCGACGCGCTGAAGAACGCCACGCGCTGGGCGCGCAGCACGTCGATGCCGCGCGACGCGGCGGCGTCGGCATTCAGGCTCAGCAGGTTCAGCGCCCGCGGCAGCCAGGCGAACGCGGCGAACGCGAGCGCGCAAAGCGGCAGCGCCGCGAGAATCGGCCCGTAGCCGGCCACGTCGAGGTCGCCCATCAGCCACCGCACGGTTCGGAGCGCCTCGGCCGGATCGGCGATGTACTGGACGAACAGGATGAGGGCCGAGAAGAACGCGTTCAGCGTGACGCCCGCGAGCAGCAGCACGTTCGTCGAAAAGCCGCTGTGCCTGGCCCGGGCCATCCCGTAGACGATTGCCACCGCGAAGAGGGATCCGGCGAAGCTCGCGGCCGTGACCGCCGACACACCCCAGACCGACAGGTGCAGGCGCAGCGTGATCGCCAGCATGGCCCCGAGGGCGGACCCGGCGGAGACGCCCAGCGTGAAAGGCGTCGCCAGCGGGTTGCGGAGGAGCGCCTGGAAGACGACGCCGGCCGCGGCGAGCGAGGCGCCAACCAGCGCGCCCGCGAGCGCGCGCGGCAGCCTCGCGATGAAGAAGATCTGCGCGTCCACGTTGTCGGCGAACGGGATCGACCTGTCGAAGACCCTGTCCAGCCGGATCGGAGTCGAGCCGGCGAGCGGCGCCCCGAGCACGGCGGCCAGCGCCAGGCCGCCGAACACCGTGACCGACAGCGCCAGGCGGCGGCGCACGTCAGTCACGGCCAATCCTCCTCAGAGGCACGACCGTCAGGTGCCCGGCGGCGCGGTGCGGGTAGACGTCGGCGACGACGCCGTAGAGGGCCTGGATCGAGAGGCTGGTCAACGTGTCTCCGGTCGGGCCCGCCGCGACGACGCGGCCCTGCGAGAGCATCACGAGCGACCCGCACAGCGCCGCCGCGAAGTTCAGATCGTGCGTCGCGACGACGATCGTCAGGCCGCGATCGCGGTTGAGGCGCGTGAGCAGCGCGGCGACGTCGAACTGGGCGCCGATGTCGAGCGAGGCCGTGGGTTCGTCGAGCAGCAGGATCTCGGCTTCCTGCGCGAGAGCGCTGGCGATGACGACGCGCTGCTTCTCGCCGCCCGAAAGCGTGGCGAAGCGCCGCCGCTCGAGCGCGGTCGTGCCGGTCGCGGCCAGCGCCTCCCGCGCGACGGCGATGTCGCGGGGGCCCTCGAGCTCGAACGTCCCCAGGTGCGGGTAGCGCCCCATGAGCGCGATCTCGAGCACCGAGTAGTCGAACGCGAGGTGGGTTTCCTGCGGCACGACGGCGATCGATCGCGCCAGCGACGCCCGCGGGATGGACGACAGACTCCGCCCTTCCAGCGTCACCTTCCCCGCTTCCGGCGCCAGGATACCGGCCAGCAACCGCAACAACGTCGTCTTGCCCGATCCGTTCGGGCCGAGGATGCCGACGATGCGGCCGCGTTCGATCGCGACCGTGACCGCCTGCACGCCCGGCGGCGCGGGGGCGGAGGCCCCGGCCGCCGAGGCCGCCCCGGATGTGCCGGAAGACGTCCTGGCGTCCGCCCGGCCGCGGTCGTGGAGGTACGTGACGTCAGCGGCCCGCAGCAAGGCGCACTCCGGCGGAGATGGCGCGGCGCGGCGCGGGATAGCCGAGCGCGGATTCGTAGCGGCGGTCGAACACGTTGTCCACGCGGACCACGATGTCGGCCTGCCGCGTCAGGTGGATGGCCGCGCCGGCGTCGGCCACGGCAAATCCCGCCGAGTGGAAGAGGCCGCCCGACGCGCCCCAGTTCGGCTCGACGTCGAGCACGCGCGACCGGCCGCCTGCCCGCACGTAAACCGTCGCGAAGCGGTGCCGCCAGACGACGTCCGCGCTTGCCTGGTGACGCGGGCGGCGGATTAGCCAGTCGCCGACGGCGAAAGGCGCCGGGGCCTCGCCACTGGATCGATCGACGGCCAGGATTGCCGTGTCGAGGAACGAGTACGCCACCCGGGCCTCGAGGCCGAAACGCGTGCGCAGCGCCAGCGACGCTTCGATGCCGGAGGCGCGCGCGTTCGAGATGTTGTCGGTGCGGTAGCGGCTGTAGTCCTGGAGCGAGCGGCCGACGGCCACGATCAGGTCGTCGTAGGTGTTGCGGAACCACGCAACGTCGGCCACCACGAGGCCCCCGGCGAGCGCCTGCTCGACGCCCGCGTCGATGCTCCGGCTGCGCTCGGGCTGAAGGCCGGAGTTGTCGGTGTACGCGATCTCCAGGGCGGAAGGCGCGCGGATGCCCGTCCCGGCGCTGGCGTGCAGGCGCGTCCAGTTGCCCGCGCTCTCGTTGGACGTGCGAAGGTAGTAGCTGACGGCGGCGCGGGGGTTGGCCGAGACCACGCCGTCGGCGGCCAGGGCCGGCCGCGGCTCCCAAGCCAGCGGGACAGCCTCCAGCGCATCACGCACGATGTGCTCGACGCGAAGACCGGCGGTCGCGAACAGCCGCGACGGCGTGCGCCAGCGGATCTCGCCGAAGTAGCCCTCCACCCGCCGCGTCACGGGAACCTGCTGCCCGTACGCGCCCGTGATGTAGTTGTTATCAGCGCGTTCGAATTCGACGGCCGCGCCGGCCGTGGCGCCGAGCGACGTCGTGAAGGCGTGATCCACCTGCGCGCGCGAGGTGTAGCGCCTCGTCCCTGACTCGGACTCGCCGTACGGGCTCAGGAAAGTGGACTGTTCGCGGCCGGCGCTGGCGTGCAGCCGCAGGGCCGTCGCCGGGCCCCACTCGCGCGTGAACTCCAGCGCGCCCATCCGGAAGTCGTTCGTGCCCCGCGAGACGCGGTCGATGCCGGCATAGGCGCCGATCGGGTCGGAGCCGAACGGGCCCGGATTGCCGCGCTCGTTCGTCCCGAAGCGCCCGGAGGCTCGCAGCACCGAACGCGAGCCGGCCCGCCACGCGGCTGCCGCGGAGAAGACGGTCGACTGGTAGTCGTCGTTCGAGACGCGGCCGAGCTTCGCGTCCGGCGCGTGATCCGTCCAACCGTCGCTGGCGGCGCGCTCGAAGCTGGCGCCCCATTCGACCGG
>CAZBIP010000217.1:0-2301 GCA_964491885.1 uncultured Vicinamibacterales bacterium | reverse complement strand
GCCTTGATGCCGTCGACGAGGACCAGCGTGAAGTCCGACTCGCCGCCTCGCGGGAAGACCGACGTGACGCTGCCGAGGCCGCCCGTCGGCATGACCGCCAGGCCGGGCACGAGGCGCAGCGCATCCGCCACCGTGTGGATCTGGCGGTCGTCCAGGTCGCGACGAGTCAGCGCCGTGAGGCCGGCGGCCGCTTCTGAGCGAGGGACTTCGACGACCGACGCCGACACGACCACCGTGTCCGTCAGCGCGGCGATGCGAAGCCTCACGTCGACGCGCAGGGTCTCTGCCGGCTCCACGACGGCGCGCACCGCGTCGGCGGCGAACCCGTCGGCGGCCGCGGTCAGGTCGTACGTGCCGGGTGGCACCGAGGCGAAGCGGAACGCGCCGTCGGCGAGGCTCACCGTGTGGCGGACCGTGCCGGCGGCGGAACGGAGGCTCAATCGCGCGCCGGCGACCGGCTGGCCCGACGGGTCGACCACGCGCCCGTGGAGGGCGCCAGGGTCAGCGAAGGCCGGCGCGGCAGCGCCGAAGAAGAGGATGAGCGCGAGGATGCAGGGAAAAGCGAGGACCGGACGCATGCGACCTCCAATCGGTGTGACCTCGCACCGATGGAACACGCGGCCGAATCGACAGGTGTCCTGACTCGCGGATCCTCACGCGCGCGCCTCGTCTTCCAGCGCCTTACGGCGCCGTGACGGGAGGCCTCTTCAGGGCCTCCGCGGCTGCGCACGCTCCCCGCTTACAGTGGCGGGACCGTGTGGGCTTTTCACCCAGCTTCCCTGGCCGACCGACCGGGATGACTGCCGTCAGTGTAGCGCAACCAGCGCACGAACCGGGGTCAGATCCGCAGATCTGCGGATCTGACCCCAACTTCTACACTTCGACCTTTCGGGTCGCCTTGTTCCAGCGCACGGGCTTGCCGGCCTTGGACGACAGGTTGCACATGTGGCCGACGAGCGCGGCGTGGTGGCCGAAGCGGACGTCTTCGATGGGCTTCCCCCCGGTCCGGATGGCTTCGACCCAGTTCCGGATGTGCGCCCGGGTCGAGTCCTCGTCGTTCGGCGACTTGTACTCCACGGGGTCCGCCGTCTCCTCGCCGTTGATGGGCGTGAGCCGGTCGTTCAGCCCCATGAGTTCCTTGAACCGCGCCGTCGTCGCCTTCGGCCACGAGTGCGTCGAGTAGCCGAAGCTCTCCGCGCGGGGCTCGTGGAACAGCGTGAACGAGTCGCCGTTGTACTCCATCGTGCCTTCGCTGCCGTAGAAGGTGAGCAGCGGCCCCGGGTGGCCGTTGAACGCCGTCGTCGTCAGGCGCAGGACGAAGCCCTCGGAGTAGTTCACCATCGCCGTCATCTGGTCCGGGACCTCCCGGTAGTTCTTCCAGTGGTAGATGCCGGCGAGGCTGGACACGCTTTCCGGCTCCTGCACGCCCATCAACTGGTGCGTGGCCGTGATGAGGTGGACGAAAAGGTCGGTGGGCAGCCCGCCCGAGTAGTCCCAGAACAGGCGCCACTGGAAGAAGCGCCGCAGGTCGAAGTCCCTCGGCGTCGCGGGCCCGATGAACCGCTTGAAGTCCACGGTTTCGGGCGAGGCGTCCGGCGGGATCGGGTAGTACCAGGCGCCGGCGGAGGAGTTGCGGTGGATCTTGCCCTCGACGAGGGCGATCTGGCCCAGCCGGCCGCTCTTGATCACCTCGACAGCCTTCTTCGCGCAGCCCATGCTCATGTACTGGCTGCCCACCTGCACCACCTTGCCGCTCTTCTCGACGGCGGCGACGAACGCATCCCCCTCCTCCCAGGAGTGGGTCATCGGCTTTTCGACGTAGACGTGCTTCCCCGCGGCGAGCGCCTCCTGGAGGAGCTTCAAGTGCCAGTGGTCGGGCGCCGCAACGACGACGGCGTCGATGTCCGGGCGGGCGAGGATCTCGGTGTAGTCGCCCGTGACGGCCGGGGCCGGCGTGATGAGCTCCAGCGCGCGGTCGCGGTGGCCCTTGTAGCAGTCCGCCGCCGCCGCCACCTGGACGCCGGCGATCCCTGCCGCAGCCTCCATCAGCCCCGTGCCGCGGATGCCGATGCCGATGAACCCGAGACGGACCGGCTTGACCGACACGCCGGCGGAGTTGTTGATCTGCGCCGAGGCCTTTCGAGGAGCGCCTGCCGCGGAGGCCGCGGCGGCCGCGAGGGCTGTCTTCTGAAGGAACTGCCTGCGGTTCATGGAGTGATCGCCGGACATCATCTGCCTCCCTGCGTAGCCCGGCCGCGGGCCCGCCCCGGGGGCATGCTACGCGCCGCGGCGAAGGGGTGT
>CAZBIP010000216.1:0-5742 GCA_964491885.1 uncultured Vicinamibacterales bacterium | reverse complement strand
GTTCCTTCCCACCGGCGGCTACGTCGTGGAAGTGACCCTCTCCGGCTTCAAGACTTCGAACCGGAGCGGCATCGTCCTCCGGGTGAACGACACCGTCCGCGTCGACGTGTCGCTCTCGCTCGGCGACCTCGCCGAGACGGTGACCGTCGAGGGCGCGGCGCCCATGGTGAACACCGCGACGGCGGACGTCTCGAAGACGATCGAGGCCGTGGAGATCCAGAGCCTGCCGCTCGTCGACCGCAACGTCTACACCCTGCTGGACCTGACGCCCGGCGTCCAGTCGAACAACAACGGCGTCTCCTCCGCCTCGACGGGCACGAGTTCGCTCATCCTTGGCTTCCCCGAGCAGCGCACGCAGATCAACGGCGGCGCCGACGGCGGGACGGGCTCGGTGAACTACTTCCTCGACGGCGGCATCAACATGACCGGGCTGCGCAACACGGGCAACATCCTGCCCAACCCGGACGCCATCCAGGAGTTCAAGGTCCAGACGAACAGCTACAACGTCGAATACGGTCGCTTCTCGAGCGGCATCATCAACGTCATCACCAAGTCCGGGACCAACCGGTTCAAGGGGTCGGCCTTCGAGTACCTGCGCGACGAGAGCCTCAACGCGAACGACTGGGGCTCGCAGCTGGGCAAGGCGCCGCTCGAGCGCAACCAGTTCGGCGGATCCCTCGGCGGGCCGATCCTGAAGGACCGGACCTTCTTCTTCCTCTCCTACTCCGGGCTGCGCCAGGAGACGAGCACCTTCCTGAACACCGCGATCGTGCCGACGGCGCTCGAGCGGGCCGGCAACTTCAGCGCGTCGAGGACGATCCCGACGGACCCCGCGACCGGCCAGTTGTTCGCGTGCGGCGGCGTCGCGGGCGTCATTTGCCCGGAACGCCTCGACCCGGTGGCGATGCGGATCCTCAAGGACTACATCCCGGAGTCCAACGTTCCCGGCAACATCTGGCAGGGGTACGTGCCGAGCCCGTACGACACCGACGAGATCCTGCTGAAACTCGACCACCAGCTGAACGACGCGCACCGCCTGACCGGGGCCTACTTCCTGACCGGCGGCGAGAACACGGTGCGGGCGGGCAGCGGCAACCTGCCATGGGCCCGGCAGCAGTTCAAGTGGACGCAGCACAACGTGAACCTGAGCGACACCTGGATGATCAACCCGACCATGATCAACCAGGCCTGGTTCTCCTACACCCGCAACTACGGCGGCCGCCTGAACGTGCCGGCGATCTCGCTGGCCGACCTGGGCTCGACGTTCATCCCGCAGGGGGCGCCGTCGCTTCCGCAGGTCACGGTGAGCGGGTACTTCAGCCTGACCAACTCCATCGGCGGGCCGAAGGCCGGCGGGGACTTCTACTCGATGCGCGACGTCTTCAGCTGGACCCGCGGCGCCCACGCGATCAAGCTGGGCGGCGAGGTCTCGTACAACAAGACGGTGCAGGACACGCTGCTGAACAACTACGGCGTGTTCACGTTCAACAGCAACGTGAGCAAGAACGCGCTGGCGGACTTCATGCTCGGCATCCCCAGCAACGTCACGCAGGACGCGCCGGTGACGGCCCTCTGGAACAGCTGGTACGGGGCGCTCTTCGCGCAGGACGAGTGGCGCATCGGGCGGGGGCTCACGCTGAGCCTCGGCGTGCGGTGGGACGTCCAGACGCCCGGCATTGATCCCCAGAACCGGTTCACCACGTACGTGGCGGGCCAGCAGTCGGTGGTGAATCCGGCGGCGCCGGTCGGGCAGCTGTTCTACGGCGACCCCGGCGTCGAGCGGGGCGTCATCTCCACGAACTGGACCCACGTCTCGCCGCGCGTCGGCATCGTCTGGGATCCGTTCGGCGACGGCAAGACCTCGATCCGCGCCGCCGCCGGGATGTTCTACGGCAGCATCTCGGGCAACGAGTTCAACACCTCGACGAACTACCAGCCGTGGTCTACCAGGCTCACCTTTGCCAACGTCAACACCAAGACGACGTCGACGGGCGCGGCGCAAGGCGCGACGCTCAGGGACCCCTATTCCAACTACCCCGGCGGCACGCCGTTCCCATACCAGGGTACGTATGCCGTCGGCGGCGGCCTCTTCGGCATCTCGCAGGACTTCGTCTGGCCGCGCGCCTACCAGACCAACGTCGGGATCCAGCGCCAGGTGACGAGCCGGCTGGCGCTCGGCGCGGCCTACATCGGGACGTTCCACCGGAGCCTGCCGTTCGGCCGCGACGTGAACTACCCGGTCGTGACGCAGACGGCCACCAACAGCGGGTCGAACATCCTCTCGCGCCGGCCGAACCCGAAGGTGGGCGCCGTCATGTTCCTGGACTCGGACCAGTGGTCGAACTATCACGGCCTGCAGGTGACGTTCGGCCTCAGGCCCTGGCATCACGTCAGCTTCAACGGCTTCTACACGCTCAGCTCCACGAGGTCGAGCGCCCAGCTCCACAACAACACGACGCAGGGCCTCGCGCAGAACTACAGCCGGCTGCAGGACGAGCACGGCCGCGCCGACACGGACCAGCGGCACGTGTTCAGCATGAGCCTGAACTGGGAGCTGGAGTACTACCGGGGCGGGAGCGCCGTGCTCCGGAACATCCTCAACGGGTGGACCATCTCGCCGATCGTCAAGATCCGCAGCGGCCTGCCGTTCACGATCACGAACGGCAGCGTCGATGCCAACCTCGACGGCGTGACGAACGACCGGGCGCAGCAGGTCGGCGACTGGAAGATCGACGATCCCACGCCGGCGCGGTGGTTCAACACGGCCGCCTTCGTCCAGAACAAGGTTGTCACGGGCGTGGCGACCAACGGCAACTCGCCGCGGAACCTGGTCGAGGGCCCGGGTTTCCGCGTCATCGACCTCGCGCTGTCCCGCGACTTCCGGCTGCCGAGCGGGATGCGGCTGATCTTCCGCGCGGAGGCGACCAACGCGTTCAACGTCGTGAACTACGGGCAGCCGGGTGCGGCGGTCCCATCGGGCGCGACGTCCACGACGTTCGGCGTCATCCGAACGGCCAACGCGATGCGCCGGATGCAGCTCGGGGCGCGGCTGACGTTCTAGTCCCGGAGCCCGAGGCCCTCGCGGCCCCCACGACCGGGTGCCGGCCCTCCCCCAGGGCCGGCGCCCGGCCGCATGCGCCCGCCGGAGCGGCGGCGTGCGCTCGCTACCGCGGCTCACCCGGCACGGCATGACGCCGGCCCGTCAGCGCGAGGCGCACGATGATTGTTCGAGGCCATGAGGCACCCACCGAACCGGCCGAGCCGGGCGTCACCCGGCAGGTGCTTGGCCACGACGCCCAGCTCATGATGGTGCGCGTGACCTTCGACGCCGGCGCGGTGGGATACGTGCACGCGCATCCGCACCGGCAGGTCACCTACGTCGAGCGCGGCCGCTTCCGGTTCATGCTCGACGGATCCGAAACCGAGATGTCGGCAGGGGACTGCTGGTTCGTGCCGCCGGAAGCGCCCCACGGCGCGGTGGCGCTCGAAGCGGGGGCGCTCATCGACGTCTTCACGCCGGCCCGGTTGGACTTCCTGGTTGGGCGGTCGCGCGAGCCCGGGCCGTAGACGACGCGCCGGACCCGGGCCGCGGGGCGGGGATTGGGGCTCGGCCCCTTTCTTCGCGGCTGCCGCCGCGCGCTCCCTTCGACGACGCTCAGGGGGCGCCGTTCCGGCGCAGGGTTCAGGATTCGGGATTCGGGATTCGGGACTCGGACGGCGGGAGCAACGCGGTATGGTGTCAAGCACGGTCGGGTTTGAGGGGCGGGTCGGGCGAGCGGCTCTGATGGCCGCATCGCTGCTCATGCTGACCGCGGGTATGGCCGCTCCGGCCGCGGCCCAGGACGTCGTCCCGGCGTTCGAGCAGTTGCTGTCGCATCGGGTGGCGCTGAAGCCGGAACTCCGGGGCGTGCATCCCCGGGTCTTCGTGACCGCCGCCGAGTTGGCGGCCCTGCGCGTGCGCGCGCGAACCACGCACAAGGCCGAATGGGACCGCGCGCTCGGGACGCTCGTGGCCCTGACGCAGGCGCCTCCACCCCCGCCCGGGCCGCAGGAGCGCCGGTCGCAGAACGTCGTCGGACTGGCGATCGCGGGAACGAGCCTCGCGTATGCCGTCGAACGAGACCCGAAGTACCTCGCGGCCGCCAGGTCCTGGACCCTCGCCGCGATCGACTACGAGCCGTGGGGCTACACGTTCAACAAGCCCAACACCGATCTCGCCGCAGGACATCTGCTCTACGCCATCGGGTGGGCGTACGACCTGCTCCACGACGAGTTCAGCCCCGAGGAGCGCGGGCGCATCCGGCGCTCGCTCGAACGTCACGCGGAACTCGTGTACGACGCCTTCGCGCCGAAGCCGGGCCGGCGGTTCAACTTCACGCAGAACCACAACTTCATTCCCACCTCCGGCCTCGCCGTGGCGGCGCTGGCGCTCCTGGGCGAATCGCCCGAGGCGGAGAAGTGGGCGGCGCTGGCGCGCGCGCACCATCACCGCGCCGGGCAGTTGCTGAGCCCCGACGGTTTCTACTACGAGGGCATGGAGTACTGGATCTTCTCGTCGCCGTGGCTGGTGCACTTCCTCGACGCATGGGAGCACGCCACCGGCGAGAGCCTGTGGGACAGCGGACAGGTCCGGAACTGGAAGCACATGCTGGCCCACATCATGATGCCGGACGGCCAGACGGTGTTCGACTTCGGAGACATCTGGCAGGGGCCGCTCACGCGCGCGAGGCAGGGCGACGACTACGCGCGCGAGTACCCCACCGGGACGCTCAAGAGCAACTTCAACGCGCTCTACCGGGTCGCGGCCCGGCTGCAGGATCCCGAGGCGCAGGCGGTCGCTGCGCGGTGCGCGCGGTTCGGGCACACGAACCAGGAGGAGTGGTGGACCCTGCTGTGGCGTGACCCCGCGCTCGAGCCCGCGCCGATGTCCGCCATCCCGCTCGCCCATCACTTCGAGGACTCCGGCGTGGCCTTCTTCCGGACGTCGTGGGACGAGTCGGCCACGGCGTTCGCGCTGAAAGCGGGGCCGCCGGAAGGGCACCGCGCGACGCGCCTCCTCGCGTTCGTTCCGGAATGGCGCCTCAGCAGCGGGCACGCCCACCCGGACGCCGGGAGCTTCATCATCTGGTCCCGCGGGCGCTACCTCACGGGAGATACGGGCTACGCCGGGCAGCCGCAGGCGCGCCACCACAACACCGTCACCATCGGCGGACGCGGACAGGGCGACGAGGGCGATCACGACGTCTGGAAGTCGATGCCCCAGGATGCGCTCGACGCGATCCGTATCACCGCCATGCAGGTGAGCGGCCCGTCGGTCCGTATCGAGGCCGATGCCGCCGGGGCCTACCTCCCGGCGTCCGGCGTGACGAGGTTCCACCGGGTGTTCCAGTTCGACGGATCAGCACGCTTCACCGTGGAAGACTCGATCGGCCTCCGTGATCCGGCGACGGTGGAGTGGTTCCTGCATTCGGACGTGCCCATCCCCGAGACGGGTGGGCGCTTCCTGCTGGGCGGTGCGTCGCCGGCGCTCGCAGTCGGGATCACGGCCGCGGCAGGCTCGACGACCGTCGTGGATCGGACCCGGCTCACGGCCCCGGGGCGACCCGGCTCGATCACGGCTGGCCCGGAGGAGCAGCGCGGTTACCACGTGAAGCTGCAGACGCCCGCCGCGACAGTCGTCACGATCCGCGCCGAGCTGAGGGTGGTGCCAGGCGGGTGAGCCGGATAGCGCATGTCGATGCC
>CAZBIP010000215.1:0-5742 GCA_964491885.1 uncultured Vicinamibacterales bacterium | reverse complement strand
CCGGACCGGGCGGCAGGCTACCGCTTCGCGCCGTAGAGCTGCTCGGCCCCCTTCCCCTGCTGAATCAGGGGCACGTAGGTCTCCAGCGCCTGCCGCGTCGCCGGGTCGGTCAGATCGACGACCCGCTTCTGCTCGGCGGACATGTACGCGGCCATCACGAGGCGCGTGATCTCAAGGCCGTATTCCCACGTCAACAGCGCGTCACGCCCGTCGAGGAACGCGTCCCGCGCGTCGGCGTTCTCGTCGGTGTAGCCGTAGAGATCGGGCTCGTTGTGCTGGACGGCCAGCAGCCCGCGCGAGGCCGTCGACTTCTCCAGCGCGAGCTCCGCGTCCTTGATGGCGTCCGCCGCCGCGTCGCCGATGAAGATCGTCAGCGGCGACGCCAGCGAGTTGATCTCGAACGCGTAGCCCGGCCCCATGCCGTCCATGAGGAGCCGAAGCCCCTGCTTCTCGAACATCCACGAGTTGGTGAACTGCGCCTTCACGAGCTGGCCGGTTTCCGGGTTCCGGAAGGTGACCATCCCGGTGGCGAAGTCCTCGGCCGGCGTCTTCGCGTAGTCGACGCCCCGGTCCTTCAGGAGCTTGTCGCGCCACGCCGGCTGGCCCCACTTCAGGAGGCCGAGGTCCGCCGTGATCGCCTGCGGCTCCAGGAACGTGGCCGGCTTCCCGGTCGGCGTCAGCACGTACCAGCCGACGGCGATGCTGTGGCACCCCATGTCGCACAACACGCCGCCGCCCTGCCGCGCCGGGTCCCAGAACCACCCCTCGTGGGGCCCGCCGTGCTCCTCGGCGGAGCGCGAGAGCGTCAGGGGGCCCATCCGCCGCCGCAGGGGCTCCAGCTGCGCCAGCTGGGCGCGGACGGGTTTCATGTGGATCTGGTTCTCGAAGTACGCGGTGCGCAGGTTCGCCCCGCGCGCCAGGTCGACCAGCCGCCGGGCCTCGGCCACGTTCCGGCCGAGCGGCTTCTCGCAGATGACGCCCTTCAGCTCCGCGCCGGCCTTCACGGCGTCCGAGATGGCCTCGACGATGTCGACCCGCGCGAAGTTCGGAGCGCACACGGCGACGCAGTCCACGTGCTTCGCCATCTCGCCCACGCTGCCGAACACCTGCGCGTCCCCGAGTTCCCAATCGGCCGCCAGCTTCGCGAACTCCGGCGCGCCGGCCACCGACACGACGCCGGCCACCTTGATGCCGCGGAGCTGCCGCAGCGCCGCGAGGTGGAACTTCGCGTTGAAGCCGGCGCCGACGAATCCGTACCTGATCGATCGCCCGTGCATGCACACCCTCCCGCTTCGGGGCTTACTTCACCGAGCCGGACCCCGGCTTGACCCTCAGCAGCCACGATACGACGAACAGCCCCACCGCCATCGCCAGCACGATCTGGAGGCTCTGCTGGATGGTCGCGCCCTGGCTGAGGTTGCCCACGATCTGCGGCACGAACGTGCCGCCGAGCAGGCCGATCGCGAAGATGATGCCGAAGATGCTGCCGTAGAGGCTCGGGTCGAACTTGGAGAACGTCACGCCCACGATGGTCGGGAAGATGGGCGCGAACGCCAGCCCGGTCAGGATCACGGCCACGACCGCCAGCGCCGGGCTCGAGGTCGTGATCAGAATCAGGATGGCGAGGGAGGCGACGGCGGCCATGCCCGCGATGAGCTTGACGCCGATGCTGGTCAGGTTTTTGATGGCTGACGTCAAGAACCGTCCAGCCATCATCGCGACGCCGAACAGGCTCAGGACGAGGCTGGCGTTGGACACGGCGTTCGGGTTCTGATCGCCGCCGAGCATCTCGGTCATGTACGGCTTGGCCCAGGTGTTCATGCTCGACTCGAGCGAGATGTAGCAGAACAGCGCCAGCGCCGCGACGAGCACCGCGGGGTTCCCGAGCAGTTTCACCGCCATGGAGAACTTGTAGCCGCTCGCCGCCTGCGGGAACTTCGTGCCGATCGCCACCGCGAGGAAGGCCACGAAGACCACGGCCAGCACGAAGAGCCCGGCCTTGTAGTTGACCACGTAGAACAGCAGCGGCGTGACGACCAGGCCCAGCCCGAAGAACGCGTTGCCGAAGTTGCTCGCCCGCGCCGGGTCCTTGCCGCCGAAGAGCACCACCGGGATGAGCGTGTTGCCGACGGTGTTCATGCACATCGCGCCGACGCCCAGCAGGATGCAGGCGAAGAGGGCCATCGTGTACGACGAGGCGGCGGCCAGCGAGACCATGCTGACGGCGGCGACCAGGAACCCGGCAATCGCCACCGGCCGGTAGCCGAACCGATCGACCAGGGGCCCGATCACGAGCTGGACGATACAGCTGGTGAGGAACAGCGCGAACGTCAGGTTGCCGATGTTCTCGATCTGGAGGGCCTTGCCGTACTCCACCGAGATCGCCCCGACGATGACGAAGGCAATCCCGAGGCCGAAGACGGACATCAACGCGACGAGCGAGGTTTGTCTCTGAGCGGTGCCTTCCATGCCGTCACCCTCCTGGTCCTGGTCTGTTCACACGGCGCGGAGACCCCGCCGGGCGGCGTCCGCGCGAGGGTATGATACTCGCAAGCCATGGCGAGCGGCACCACGACCCATCACGCCCCCCTCCTCTCCGCGTCCCGCGTCCGGGACATCCTCGACCGGATCGGCGGCGTCTCCGTGGCCGTCTGCGGCGACTTCTGCCTCGACGCCTACTGGAGGCTCGACCCCCGCGGCGGCGAGATCTCGGCCGAGACGGGCCTGCGGGCCCAGGCGGTGGGCCGCCACTACTACTCCCTCGGCGGCGCGTCGAATGTCGTCGCCAACCTGGCGGCGCTGCGGCCGGCCCGCATCCGGGCCATCGGCGTCATCGGCCCCGACATCTTCGGCCGGGAGCTGCTGGCGCAGCTCGAGCGGCTCGGCGTCGATACGGGCTCGATGGTGGTGCAGGACCGCGATTTCGACACGGTGACCTTCGGGAAGCGCTACGCGGGCGAGACGGAGGAGCCGCGCGTCGACTTCGGCTTCTTCAACGCGCGCAGCCCGGCGACCGACGCGGCCATCCTCTCGCGCCTCGGGCAGGCGCTGGACGCGTGCGACGCCGTCATCGTCAACCAGCAGGTGCCAGGCGGCCTCGCCGACACGTTCCTCGACGGCCTCAACGCGGTGCTCGACGCGCACACGGACCGGATCGTGGTGTTCGACTCGCGGCACTACGGGAGCCGCGTCAGGAACGTCCACCGCAAGACCAACGAGGTCGAGGCCGCCCGGCTCAACGGCGTCACGCTCGAGCCGGGGATCCATCCCGGCCTCGCCGATCTCGACGCGTTCGCGGCCCGGCTCTTCGCCGAGTCGGGCAAGCCGGTGTTCATCACCCGCGGCTCCCGCGGCATGGTGACCGTCGATCGCGACGGAACCCACGTGTCGCCTGGCATCCAGGTCCTCGGCAGGACCGACACCGTGGGCGCGGGAGACACGGTCACGAGCGCGCTGGCGCTCTGCCTGGGCGCCGGGGTCCCGCCTGCCGAGGCGGCCGCGTTCGCCAACTTTGCCGCGGCGGTCACCGTGCGCAAGCTGTTCCAGACCGGCACGGCCTCCCCCGAGGAGGTGCTGGCCGTCTGCGAGGACGCCGACTACGTCTACCAGCCGGAGCTCGCCCACGATGTCAGGCAGGCGGTCTTCGTCGGGGACACCGAGCTCGAAGCATGCGTGCACCCGCTCCCGCGCCTGTCGACGGTCCGCCACGCCGTCTTCGATCACGACGGCACGATCAGCACGCTCCGGCAGGGCTGGGAACGGGTCATGGAGCCGGTGATGATCCGGGCGATCCTCGGCGACCGCTACGAGTCGGCCGACGAGACGCTCTACAACCGGGTCCGGCACCGCGTGCTGGACTACATCGACAAGAGCACGGGCATCGAGACGCTCGTCCAGATGCGGGCGCTGGTGGGCATGGTGCGGGAGTTCGGCGTCGTGCCGGCCTCCGGGATCCTGGACGAGGGCGGCTACAAGGCCATCTACAACGGCGCGCTCATGGACGTCGTCAACGGCCGACTCGCCAAGTTCCGGCGCGGCGAACTGGGCCTCGACGACCTGACGATCAAGGGCGCGGTCGCGTTTCTGCGATCCCTCCGCGGGATGGGGATCACGCTCTACCTCGCCAGCGGCACGGACGACGCGGACGTCAGGCAGGAAGCGGAGGCCCTGGGGTACGCGGGACTCTTCGACGGAGGCATCTACGGGGCCCTCGACGGCCGGCAGACGCATTCGAAGCGCCGCGTGATCCAGCGCATCCTGGCCGAGAACGCCCTCGACGGCTCCTGCCTCGCCGTGTTCGGCGACGGCCCGGTCGAGTTGCGCGAATCCCGCAGGCGCGAGGGCGCGGCCATCGGCATCGCGAGCGACGAGGTGCGCCGCTACGGCCTGGACGCGCGCAAGCGGACACGCCTCATCGAGGCGGGCGCCCACATCGTCATGCCCGATTTCTCGCAGGCCGGCCATCTCGTGACGCTCATGAGGCAGGACCATGACTAAGGAACGCATCCGCGCCGCTCAGGACGAACTGCGCCGCCACCTCACCGGCGAACTGCTCCCCTTCTGGCTCACCCGCTGCAAGGACGAGGCGAACGGCGGCTTCATCACCCACTTCGATCAGCACGGACGGGACACCGGCGAGGACCAGAAGTCGCTCATCGCGCAGAGCCGGAACGTGTTCACGTTCTCGTCCGCGCACCGGGCGGGCTATGGCGGGGGCCTGTGCGCCGAGTTCGCGAGCCACGGCGTGGACTTTCTGATCGACCGGATGTGGGACCGCGAGCACGGAGGGTTCTACTGGACCGTCGATCGGCGCGGCCGCGTGCAGATCGACAAGAAGATCCTCTACGGCCTCGGCTTCGCCATCTACAGCCTGAGCGAGTACACGATGGCGACCGGCGATCCGCGCGGCATCGAGTACGCCCAGCGGACGTTCGACCTCGTGCAGCGGCACTGCGCCGACCCTGCGCTCGGCGGCTACTTCGAGATGTTCGAGCGCGACTGGACGAGGTGCGGGCCCGGCGCCGGCGGCGGCGACCGGAAGACGCTGGACGTTCACATGCACCTCATGGAGGCGTTCACGACGCTCTTCGAATGCAGCCACCGCGCCGAGCACAAGCGCGCGCTGCAGGAGGACATCGACCTTCTCGTCGGCCGCATCCTGCATCCGCAGTACGCGACGGGCATCCCGCAGTTCTGGGCGGACTGGCGCGTCGCCCCCCAGATCAAGTTCGACGTCGTCTGGGGATGGGACCGGTTCGCCGAGGGCGGCGCGAAGCCGCACGCCGATGACAACACGTCCTACGGGCACAACGTCGAGTGCTCGTGGCTGCTGCTGCACGCGCTGGACGTGATGGGCGAGAACTGGCGGCCGTACGAGCCCGTGATCCGCAAGCAGCTCGATCACGCAGTCAAGGCCGGCATCGACTTCGAGCACGGCGGCGTCTACGTGGAGGGGCCGCACGACGGCGGGCCGGCCTACGACACGGAGAAGGAGTTCTGGCAGCAGGCCGAGACCATGATCGGCATGCTGGACGCCTGCCGCCTGTTCGGCCTGGACCCCTCCTGGAAGGCGTACGAGGCGGTGCACCGCTTCGTCATGGACAAGATGGTCAACCGAGAGGTCGGCGAGTGGTGGCCGCTCCTGAGCCGCGACGGCGACACGCGGATCTGGACCCACATGTCGCACTCCTGGAAGATCAACTACCACTCGGTCCGCGGCGCGATCCAGTCGATCGTCCGCCT
>CAZBIP010000214.1:5186-5750 GCA_964491885.1 uncultured Vicinamibacterales bacterium | reverse complement strand
CGGAAAGCCAAGCGCCCGCAAGGTGCCCGTCTCTTCCGCGCGCTGTTGCACGTTGAAGCCGAAAAGGAGGGCGGTGAGCAGAACGGCCGCGGCGATCAGAAAGAAGCTCAATCCCGTGAAGAGCCGGCCGAAATCGACGGCATTGCGGCTCGCCGCCAACCCCGCGGCCTTGGCCGGCTGAACGACAAACCCGAGGTCGCCGGCGTGCAAGCCGCCACGAAGCGCCTCCGCAACGGCCGCCGTACCGCCCGCCACGCCGTAGATCCGCAGGGCCGTGTAGACGCCGAAACGATTGCGCCAGAGCCGTTCGGCGTCGGCTGTGGCGAGGTACAGCTTGGGCAGGGGGCCGTAGGCATTCCAATAGGCCTCGTCCTTGCCGCGGATCCGATCCAGGTCGATGGGGATTCCGGGATCCCAGTCGCGGCAGGAGTCGGCGTCGGAGAGTCCGGGGATGTCGGGCGTCAGACCGCGGTCGCGGACGGCAACCTCGTCCACGGCCACGACACCGGCCACGGTGAACGACGCGGTCTGCTCTTCGAGGCGGCCTCCCGCGTCGACCGCGTA
>CAZBIP010000214.1:2313-5176 GCA_964491885.1 uncultured Vicinamibacterales bacterium | reverse complement strand
CAGCGCCACCTCGTCTCCCGCGGCCACCCCCAGGTCCTCCGCCAGCCAGTCGTTGACGATCACCTCGCCGTCGGCCAGCGTTTCAGGGACGCGGGGGCGGCCGGGAGCGCTGGCAAACGAATACGGAGTCGTCCGGCCTTCGGCCTCGATGCGGTTGACGAAATAGGTGATCACCGGGCGGACATCGGCCGCCGCGCGGAAGGCCGCCTCGGCGACCGCCGGCGTGATGAAGACCCGGTCGGAAAGCAGTTCGACGCCGCCGTCGGCCAGGGGCGCCACGCGCAGCCCGGCGTCGTCCAGCCGCCAGCAAGACTCGAGCCGCGCCCGCACCGCGTCAAGAGGCCGCGCGGCGCCGCCTGCCTGCACCAGCAGGACGTTGGCGCGGCCGGCGATCCCCAGTTGGCCGGCGAGCCAGGCGAGCGGCAGGAAGACGGTGGGAGGCGGGCTCTGGGTGGTCTTGAGCGTAAACTGGCCGAACGCCTCGGGCGTCAGCACGCCGGCCACGCGCAGATGACGCGACCAGACGTCGCCCTCCCGCGCCGCGAGCGTGAGGTCGGCCGGCAGACCGCCCGGTTTGCGGAGGCGGAGCACGAATGCGCCCCCCGTCCGCTCCCCTCCCAGCCGCTCGGCCAGGGCGCCGTTGATCAAACACGCCCCGTGCTCCAGAACGGGCGGTGTCGCCGGCCGCGGCGCGAGCCCCCAGAAGGCGTCCCCGACTCCGACCACCTGCACGCCGTTGACGCGGCGGTCGCCTCCGGGCGAGAGCACCACGCCGTTGAGGAGCAGGACCGCCGCGACCCGGTCGGCGCTCCCCTCCGCCAGCCGCCCGGCCAGGTCGGCGGCGAAGAACCGCTCCTGCGCGACCACGACGTAATCGCTCCCGCCCAGGCGTGAGAGCGCCAGGCGGATCAGGGTGTGGCGGACCGAATCGCCGACCATCAGCGCCCCGACCAGAACCGTCGCCGCCAGCGCAGCGCCCGCCGCCACCCCCAGATGGGTGCGGCGATGAAAGCGGAGGCTGCGGAGCAGGTAGGTTTGCTTCGTCATGGGTTCTGCACGTTCGGGTGACGGCTCAGCCAGCCATCAGCCTCCCGTTGTCCAACGTGTAGACCGTCCCCATGCGCCCGGCGAGTTCCAGGTTGTGGGTGACGATGATCAACGCGACGCCCTCGTCGCGGTTGAGGTCGGTCAGCAGATCCCCGAGCGCCCGCGCTCCCGCGCGGTCGAGCGACCCGGTGGGCTCGTCGGCCAGCAGCAGCCGGGGGCGGTTGATCAGCGCCCGCACCACGGCGGCCCGCTGCGACTCGCCTCCCGAGAGCAGCCCTGGCCGGTGGTGGCGCCGCGTCGCAAGCCCCACGCGGGCCAGCAACGCCTCGGCCCGTTCGGCGTCGGCCTGCCGCTCGGCGCGGGAGCGGCGGACGGCCAGCGTCGGGATCAGCACGTTTTCCAGCACGGTGCATTGCGGCAGCAGATGGTGCTGCTGGAAGACGAAGCCGATGCGGGCGTTGCGCACGTCGGCGAGGGCCTCTTCGGAGAGCCGCCCGAGTTCCCGGCCGTCAAGCGTAACCGTCCCGGATGTCGGCCGATCGAGGCCCCCGACGATGTTGAGGAGCGTGCTCTTTCCGCAGCCGGAGGGCCCGACGACGGCCAGCGCCTCGCCCGCCTCCACCGTCAGGCTGACGCCGTCGAGCACACGGACCGCGGCGGCCGCATCGGGCGCGCCGTATTGTTTGCACACGGCCTGGAGAATCAGCAGAGGCATACGCGCGGCTTCCTTTCCCGAACGGGTCATCAACTCAACGTAAGGCGCCTTGCATGAGTTCGCGATACAGATCGGTCGTCTCCGCCACCATGCGCGCGACGCTGAACGCAGCGACCACCGCCTGTCGGCCCGTCTCTCCGTAGCGCGCGGCGCGTTCCCGATCCACCAGCAAGGGGAAGAGCGCATCGGCCAGACCCTCCGCGGTCGGGTTGTCATAGATCACCCCGCCGCCGGTCGCGGCGATGATTTCGGGATAGGCGCCCAATCTCGGCTGCACCACGGGGACGCCGCAGGCCATGGCCTCGATCTGGAAGAGCCCGAACGCCTCGGGCCGGACAGCCGGAACGGAAAGGACGCTGAGCGAGCGGAGGAAGTCGCCGCGGAGCGGCTCGCGGTGAGCGTCAACGAAGGTGACAGCCGCCTCCGCGCCCGAAGCCGCGATACGCTTCCGCAGGCGCGTGAGAAAGGGGGTGCGGGCCTCGCCGTCACCGCCGGTGATGCGCAGTCGGAGTGTCGCTAGCCCGGGTCGGCGCCGCAAGAGAAGGAAGGCCTCCACGAGGATGTCCAGCCCGTGGGGCGGCGTCAGTTCGGAAAGAAAACCCAGGGTCGGCGTTTGCGGCGGCGCCGGAGGCGGCGAGAACGCCTCCACATCGACGCCGATCCGAATCGTCCGGCATTGCTGTTCCGGCAGATTCAGGCGGGCCCGCATCCGCTCGGCGTAGTAAGCGCTGACCGGAACAAACCGATCGACTGCGCGGCCCAGCGCCGCGACGCGGTCCCAGCAGCGGTCGCGGTAATCCGGCGGCAGTTCGTCGAGCCAGGTGTCTTCGTCCTGCAAGGTGCAGACGACCTTGGCGCCGAGGGCTTCCCGGAGGGTCGGCGCCAGCCCCAGCAGCAACGCGTCGGAGAAATGGATGATGTCCGGCTTGGGCTGTGTCTTCAACCACGAGGCCATCTGCTCGAGTTCGTGCCGCTGCCGGCCGTCCCTCCCCTCGAGCACGCCAAGCGTGAGGTCGCCGAGATTGCCGGCCTGTGTCGTCCCGGCCCGCGATGCCGCCCACCGCAACACGACCGGGGCGTCGAGACGGCGTCGCCACGCCG
>CAZBIP010000214.1:0-2303 GCA_964491885.1 uncultured Vicinamibacterales bacterium | reverse complement strand
AGGTGCCGGTAGAAGGGAATCTTCTGTTGCAGATAGACGTTGACCGCGCCGTAGAACACCGGTGCCTGGGCGACCGGCGCCCCCACGCGCTCCATGAACGGGAGGTACATCGGCACGCACAGCACGTCGTGCCCTGCCGCGTGGAGGGACTTCACCAGGCCGACGTCCCGCACGCAGTTTTGGCAGTAGAAACCGCCGCCCGACCCCGGCATGATGTATACGATCCTCATGACCCCTCCCCATCATGGCGAAGAACGCAAAGCGGCATCCTCTCCCGTGGTGGCTCAAGACAAGAGGGTCGGACGGAAGCCGATCCGCATCATGGGCTTCGATGATCTGCCGGGCGCCTGAGCCACTGACTGCGGACACGCTCAGCCGCCTGCAGGAACCTTTTCAAAAAGACACCCCGTGGGGGGCTTGACCAGGATCCCTCCCCGAACGCATAGAGGACGCCGTCGTCCGCGCCGGCCACGATCCAGCCGTCTATGACCGCCACGGCGGCGCTGACCGGGCTCCCCACCAGATACGACCACACGCGCTCCCCGTCGTCGAAGCGCAGCAGGGTGACACGGCCGTCGCGCGAGCCGAAGAGCACGCGGTTGCGGGCGACCACCGGCGAGCTGTCGATGTCGCCCTCGGCCTTGAAGCGCCACACCTCGGCGCCCGTGTCGCGGGAGAGGCAGTGCAGCACGCCGTGGCGCCCCGCGGCCAGCACGCGCGTCGGCGTCACCGCGACCGAGGCGAAGAACGCGGGCGCCCCCTCCTCCGCAAAGCGCCACTTCACCCCGCCCGCGGCGAGGTTGATGCAGAGCACCTCGCCCGCGTAATGGCCCACGAACGCCTCCCCGTCGCGCACCGCGGGAGAGGCGGCGACGTAGGAGCCGGCGTCAACCGTCAAGACCGGCTCGCCATCCTTCAGACGGATGACATGCACCTGCTCGTCGCAGCCGCCCACCAGCGCGACGCCGTCGCCGACCGCCGGGATGCCGTTTACGTAGTTGCTGGTCTCATACGTCCATACCTGCGTGCCCGTGCGGGCGTCAACGGCATGAAGGCGGTTGTCATAACTGCCGACCAGAATCAGCGGCGAACCGCCCGGAACCCGGTTGGGGCCGCCCGTGATCCGGCCCTCCGTGGCATAGCTCCACAGGTGTCTGCCCGAGGCGGCGTCGAGCGCGTGCAGCGTGCCGTCGAGGTCGCCCACGTAGAGGGCGCCGTCGGCGGCCAGCGGGGAGGCTTCGATGCCGGCTGTCGCCTTGAACGTCCATAGCGGCGTGCCGTCGGCCAGGCGGAGGGCATGGACCGTGCCGTCCGTCGCCGCCGCGTAGACGGTTCCGTCGCGGATCACGGGCGAGGCCAGGATCTTCGCCTTCGTGTCGAAGCTCCACCGCAGCGCAGGCGTGTCGGGCACGCGCGCGGGCGTAGTCCCGGTGAGCGCGGCGTCCCCGCGTGAAATCGGCCAGGCGTCACCCGTGGCCGCGACAGGCGCGCCGCCGCCGGCCCGGGCGACCTGGCCGGCGAGCGGCAGAAGCGAAAGGAGAGCGGCAACCCGGGAGAGGTACGGGGCGCCTACCATAGAAAGGTACCCTGGGTGTGCCCCTGTGTCTCTGATCCGGCCATGGCAATCCCTCCGTGGTGTGCAGGTGCGTGAGTTCAGAATAGCGCCAAACACGGGTCGTGGCAACATGGGAGCCCGGGAGGCCGGGAGGGTGGGGGGGCGGGGAGCCGGACAGACGCGGAAAAGGCCCTCCATCCCGGCGCCAGACACATGGCCGTCAGCGCCCGATCCGGCGGGAAAGGGCGCCGGTGGGGCAGGCTTCAACGCACGCCGCAGCAACGTTGCTCAGCCCTTTCTCAAGGGATTCGTTAAAGGGGACGCCCACCCGTACCGTGAACCCGCGGCCGATGAAGGTGAGCCCCAACGGCTCCCTGGCGGCGGCGGCGATGCGCACACAGATGCCGCAAGCGATGCACTTACCCGGCTCGTACACCGTGTGGCCGTGGCGCACGATCTTGACCCGGCGCCGCTCGGCCATCTTCCATCTGTGCGGGTTGGCCCCGTATTCGCCGGCATACCGGCGCAGCAGGCAGGCATCCGGCTTGTGGCAGTCGCAGTGGAGGCAGCGTGCCGCCTCGGCCCGCGCCTCGTCCGCCCGGTACGCGCCGTCGGACGGCTCCGTGCGCGGACCCGGGCCTGCCCCCGATCCGGCCAGAAAGGCCGCAAGCTCCTCCGGCGCGAGCTTGCCCGAGAGGCGGTGGTTGTAGGCGTGCCCCACGCCGACGACCTCCTCGCCCCGCAGTCT
>CAZBIP010000213.1:2719-5806 GCA_964491885.1 uncultured Vicinamibacterales bacterium | reverse complement strand
TGGGGCGCGCCGCTCGGCATCGACCTTCGCGCCGACGGTCTCGCCGTCTTCATGCTGGGCCTCGCCGCGGGCGTCTGCCTGGCGATCACCGTCTACGCGCCCGGCTACTTCAGGGCCGACCACGAGCCCGGGGCGGCGCGGCGCACGCGCTACTTCTGGCCGCTGTTCCTGTTTCTGTGGACGGCGCTCGACGCGCTCCTGCTCTCGTCCGACATCTTCAACCTCTACGTGACGCTCGAGCTGCTGAGCTTCGGTGCCATCGCGCTCGTCGCCCTCGCCGGCACGCGCGAGGCGCTTGCCGCCGCGCTGCGGTACCTCTTCATCAGCCTCGCGGCCTCGCTCTTCTACCTGCTCGGCGTCGGGCTCGTGTACGGCCACTGCTCCACGGTGGACCTGGCGCGGATCGCGGCTGGCGGGAGGCAGGACCCGGCGCTCTGGATCGCCCTCGTCCTGATGACCGGGGGCCTGATGGCGAAGGCGGCGCTCGTGCCGCTGCACGTCTGGCTGCCGCCGGCGCACGCCAACGCCCCGGCGCCCGTGAGCGCGCTGCTGTCGGCCCTGGTCGTGAAGGGGCCCTTCTACATCCTGCTCCGGCTCTGGTTCGAGGCCTTCGCCGGCCTGGTGACGCCCGCCGCCGCCCAGATCGTCGGCCTCCTCGGAGCCGCGGCCATCGTCTGGGGATCGCTGAACGCGCTCCGCCAGTCCCGCCTCAAGCTGCTGGTCGCCTACTCGACCGTCGCGCAGCTCGGGTACCTCTTCCTGCTCGTCCCGCTCGCGCTGCCGCGCGACGCGGGTTTCATGGGCTGGGCGGGCGGCCTCATGTTCCTCGGCGCGCACGCGTGCGCGAAAACCGCGATGTTCCTGAGCGCGGGGAACATCCTCCACGCCGCGGGGCACGACCGGATCGCGGATCTCGACGGCATCACGCACGTCCTGCCCGTCTCCGTGTCCGCCTTCGCCCTGTCGGGCGTCAGCCTGATCGGACTGCCGCCGAGCGGCGGGTTCGCCGGCAAGTGGCTGCTGCTCAACGCGGCGCTGGCGCAGGGGCGCTGGTGGTGCGCGGCGGTGCTGCTCGCCGGCAGCCTGCTGGCCGCGGCGTACGTCATGCGCTTCCTCAGGCGCGCGTTCACCCAGGTCGACGAGCCCATCATGCCGAACCCGATTCCGCGCGCGATGGAGTGGACCGCGCTCGGGCTCGCCGGCCTCGCCGTCGTGCTCGGATTCACGTCGGCCTGGGCGATCGACCTGCTGCGCGTCGGTGCGCCGGTCGCCGGCGGCGCCGTGGCGGGAGGCCTCCTCCCGTGAATTCCCAGAGCCTGCTCCTGCTCGGCATCCTGCTCAGCTCGTTCGTGACCGGCATGGTCATCGTCTTCCTCAAGGAAGAGAGCCATCGCCTGCGGACCGCGCTGAACCTGGCCGGGGCCACGCTGAAGGTCCTGCTCGTCTTCGTCCTGCTCGCCGGCGTCTATCGCGGCGAGACCTACGCGATCTCGGTGGAGTTCCTGCCGGGCATTCCGTTCGCGCTGGGCGCCGACGGCCACTCGGTGCTGTTCGTGACGCTGTCGAGCATCCTCTGGTTCTGGACCACCATCTACGCGGTGGGCTACCTGGAGGACGCGCCGCATCGAAACCGCTTCTTCGGCTTCTTCAGCCTCTGCGTCACGGCCACCACCGGGATCGCCCTCTCGGCCAACCTGGTCACGTTCCTGACGTTCTACGAACTGCTCACCGTGTCGACCTACCCGCTGGTCGTGCACCGCGGCACGCCGGAGGCGATGCGGGGAGGGCGGGTCTACCTCACTTACACGTTGATCGGCGGCACGGTGCTGCTGCTCGCGGTCGTGTGGCTGCACGTGATCGCGGGGCCCGTCGCGTTCCGGGAGTGCGGGGTCCTCAGGGGGCTCGAGGACGCGCACCGAACCGAGCTGCAGGTCATCTTCGTCCTGTTCATGGCCGGACTGGGCGTGAAGGCCGCCGTCGTCCCGCTGCACGGCTGGCTGCCCAAGGCGATGGTGGCGCCCGCCCCGGTGAGCGCGCTGCTGCACGCGGTGGCGGTCGTGAAGGCCGGCGCCTTCGGCATCGTCCGGATCGTGGACGACGTGTACGGCATCGAGACGGCCGCCGGGCTCGGCGTCCTGCAGCCGCTCGCCGTCGTGGCCGCCGTCACGATCGTCTACGGCTCGGTCCGCGCGCTCTTCCAGGACGGACTCAAGAAGCGCCTGGCGTACTCCACCATCAGCCAGGTGTCCTACATCGTGCTCGGCACCGCGCTGGCCGTTCCGGCCGCCTCGGCCGGAGCGCTGGCCCATTTGGTGCACCAGGGCATCATGAAGATCACGCTGTTCTTCTGCGCGGGCAACTGCGCCGAGGCGCTCGGCGTGCACCGCGTGTCCGAGATGAACGGGATCGGGCGCCGCCTGCCGCTGACGATGGCCGCGTTCACCGTGGCGGCGCTGGGCATGATCGGCGTGCCGTTCCTGGCCGGCGCCGTCACGAAACAGTACCTGGGGCTCGGGGCGGAACAGGCCGGCGCCCCGTGGGCAGGCTGGGTGCTCACGGCGAGCAGCGTGCTGAACGCGGGCTACTTCCTCCCGATCCTCTGGCGGGCGTGGGTCCGGAAGCCGGACGGCCCGTGGCCGGCAGAACACGCGGCTGGCCGGTTCGAGACGCACTGGATGCTGCTCGTGCCTCCCCTCGTGACCGCCGCGTTCGTCGTCCTGGCGGGCGTCTTCGCCGAGTCGCCGATCAGCCCGCTGGCCTGGGTGAAGATCATCGTGCAGCGGGAGTACGGGCAGTAATCCGCGGCGCTCAGGCCCTCCTCCTGACCTCGCGAACCTCGATCGAGCCGGCTTTGACCTCCACGAACGGCTTGCCGCCCTTCACGCCGACGGTGCCGTAGCCGGTGGCCGTCGAGAGGAAGCAGCGGAAGTCGCCGCGCGCGGGCGGGTTGAGGTAGAGGACCTTCTCCACGGCGTCGTACCGGGCGCCGCTCAGGCCCTGGAGCAGGGCGTAGCTGGCCATGGCCCGCGCGTACCAGTGGCCGCACTCGTACTCGTTGAAGGGGTTTCGCACGCGGCCGTCGTACCG
>CAZBIP010000213.1:0-2619 GCA_964491885.1 uncultured Vicinamibacterales bacterium | reverse complement strand
GCAGACCAGCGCGATCCAGGAGCCCAGCACGCCATCCGACAGACAGCCGGCGCCGTACTGGTACTTGGGGCCCTCCCGCTTCAGGACTTCCCGTGCCTCCGGCGAGTAGCTGCCGACGTATCCCTCGATCCTGGTCGGGTCCTTGGCGCGGAGGCCGGTCCACTGGATCTTCTGGACGAAGTACTCGCCGTCGAACAGCTCCGCCTCGACGCGGCGCGTCCCCTTCTCCAGCAGTTCCGCGTACCCGGCCACGTCGTCGCCGAGCGCCGCGCCCATCGCGACGGCGGCCTGGAGGGCGCCCAGGTAGAAGCTCGCGCACATGCCGTCCGGGCCCCAGAACTCGATGTCGTAGGTGTTGTGGTGGGGCTCCTCGACCCAGCCCTTCCGCTCCGGGTCCCAGGCGTCGATGCAGTAGTCGAGGCTGGCCCTGACCTTCGACCAGAGGGCTCGCAGCCATGCCGTGTCTCCGCTGATGCGCCATTCGCGGTGCACCTTCATGATGCCGCCGAGCTGGCCGTCGGCCGCGGCGTGAAAGTCGTGCGCGACGGGCCGGATGGGCAGCGCGCTGCGGAACTGCTGGTGCCCGCGCCCGTCCTGCGACGGGCCGAACTCCGTCTCCCGGAGCGTCCGTTCGAGCGACGGGAAGAGGTGCGGGACGGCCTGCGCGTAGTTCCACACGTGCGTGCACGACCCGTGGCAGCAGCCGGAGTTGTCGCTGCAGCCCTCCCACGCCCAGAGCCGGCCGTCGGCCTGGCGCATGACCGTCGGCGACTTGAGGATCGTGAGGTTTGCCGCGACCGCTTCGATCACCTCGGGCGGTAAAGTGGTGTCGTAGAAGCAGTCGCTGAACCGCTTCGTCCGCGCGCGCAGCTCGTCGTAGCGATCGCGCCAGAACGCGGTAACGTCCGCGATTCCAGCAAAGCGGGAGGCGTACCACGGCTTGTACGGCCCGAGTGTCGTCTCCGCCGCGGCCGCCGTCTCCGCGTCCTTGCCGAGACGCAGGTTCGTCTGGCCCGTGAACCAGGCGAGGCGCAGCACGATCGTCTTCTCGCCGCGCGGCGCCACGGTGAAGGGCACGAACAGGGTCGCCCCCGGAGACGGGTCTCCCTCCAGGACGGGCGCGCGGTCGTAGCAAGCGCCCGCGGCCACGTCGTTCCACGCCATGGTGAGCGGGTCCCACCATCCGCCGCGGAACCACGCGTGATTCACGCGCACCGCGGGATCATCGACGGCGGCCGAGAACGCGCCCGCCTCCCATGCGCGATCCTTCGCCCCCTCGGCCGCCAGCACGAACCCGCCCGGCGCGGGCGTCACGGACCGGGGATTCTCGCCGATGGCCATGAAGTGTTTCGCGTTCCACGAGAACACCGCCTCGACGGGCCGCGCCGTCGGGTTGTGAAAGCGGTACTCGAGGGCGGCGACTGGCAGGCTGGAATTGTCGGCGTCGCCCGGTTCGAACGGGCTCCAGCCCGTGACGGAGGCCCGGAGCGGGACGTCCGGATCCGAGAGCGTCACCTCGCCGAACGGAAAGCGCGCACGGAAAGACGCGTGTCGGAAGCGCGGCAGGCCGAACGACGTGCCCGATGCGCCGTTGCCGGTTCCCGGCGCGCCGAACTTCTTCCAGTCCGGCACGGGCCCTTCGAGTACCCGTGCGACGTTCGTCCCGCCCTTGACGCAGAGCGCCGCGAAGGTGAGCGGCTCGTTGAAGACCTCGGGCTTGTGGCGCAGGGACACGTGTGACAGCGCGCCGGTGCCCTCGAGGCAGATCATGCCGGCGCCGATGCCGCCCATGGGGAAGGCCACCCGGTTGAGCCGGGCGCCGGTGTAGGCGCCGTTGTAGCCCGACTTGGCGTGTGCCCGAGGCGCCTGCGCCGCGCGCGGGGTGCCGGCAGCCCGGGCCGGAGCCCGCTTGCCGCCGTCCCCGGCCTCCGCCGGGACGCCGGCCGCGCCGATGGCGCCGACGGTGGCCGCCGAGATCTTCAGGAAGTCCCGCCGGGGAACCGGTGACCGGTGCTTGGGCGCGCGCGGCATGGTCGTCTCCTTTCGCCGGCTGGCTCGAACGGCGCTTGCGTGGCAGGATTCTGCTACCCGCGGCCGCCCCGTGGCAAGGCCGCCCGCGGTTGCCCGCGGCGCGGGCCCCGCGGGAAAACGGGCTGGCCGCGCCGCCCGTCAGGCGCTAGGATTGACAGGCGGAAAACGGAGAGCGCACATGAAGCATACGGTCACCCGTCGTGATTTCCTGATGACGAGCGTCGCCGGCGGCGTTTCGCTGTGCAGCGCGTTTGCGAAACCTGCCTGGGCCGGCCCAATCGGCGCCAACGACGCCATCAGGGTGGCCATCGTCGGGGTGGGGAGCCAGGGCAGCCACCACATCCAGTTGCTCAGAAAAGTGCCCGGCGTCCGCATCGCGGCGCTCTGCGACATCGACGAGGCCGTCCTGGAGAAGGCAGCCGCCGGCCTGGCGGCCGACGGCATCCAGGTAGCCAAGGAGGTCGACGTCCGGCGCCTGCTGGAACGCAAAGACGTGGATGCGGTGACCATTGCCACACCCAATCACTGGCATTCGCTGATCGCCGTCTGGGCCTGCCAGGCAGGCAAGGATGTTTACGTCGAGAAGCC